>NZ_SOCA01000004.1 GCF_004364345.1 Prosthecobacter fusiformis
TTGAGCAGCCAGATGACTTCGAGGTTGCGGTGAGTCAGGCGTTCCAGTTCGCGGCTGGAACGCACGCGGTTGAGGTAGCCGTAGAGGTAAAGCTTGAGCAGGTCTCCCGGTGCATAGCCTGGCCGACCGGTGGCCGCCGCCTCCACAGGAAGCTTCGCCTGCCGGAAGTCCAGTTCATCAACGAAGGCGTCGATGAAGCGCACGGGGTTGTCTTCGCTGAGGTAGTCCTCAAGGCTTTGCGGCAGCATCCAGGCCTGACTGCGGTCATCTCCTTGAAGGTAGCTCATGACAACTGTTGCCCCATCAAAAATGCCCCTTCAAGGGTTTTGACACAGTCTCTGGCGCGGGCAGCTACGTGGTGTAGCTGCGCCCGCCAGGGCGTGGAGGATTGGGGGTGTCGAAGGAAGAGAAAACTTCGAATGCTAAAGACCCTTCGTCCACCCGCTGGTGCGGGCAGCCACGCTTCAATTCGGCGGCTCGTTTTCCCCGGACGCATCGGGCTCCCGGCTGGCCTTGATGCGGGGACGGCGCTGCTTTAAAAACCGCGCTACCACGACAATGACTGCTAGCACCAGTAGGAGGTGGATGGCAGCTCCCAGCAGTTTAAAGAAGAACCAGCCCAAGATCCACAAGACCAGTAGAAGCAGTGCGATGAGATAGTACATACTTGTACATCGGATCGACGTGCCGTTGTGGTCCCTTGGTTGCGTGACTTGAGGCAAGGCTTCGGGCAGCGAAATTGTCTCACATACCCAGCCTCATCTGGGGAATCTCACTTCAGCTTCCACAGCTTTTTGTCACTGCGGATGTACACCGCTCCATCACTGATGGCGGGTGTGCTCAGGATGGTGTCTTTCAGTTCTACGGTGTGGACCACCTCACCTTCCTTAGCCGTCGTGTCCACCACCTGGAAATCACCGCGCTCGCTGGCGATGTAAATGTATTTGCCAGCGGCCACGGGGGATCCGCTGATGGGGCCTTTCAGGCGCAGTTTCCACGCTTCATCTCCGTTCGCGATGCTGGCCTGAATGAGCACGCCCGTATTGTTCAGCACATAAATGGATTCACCCAGCACCAGCGGGCTGCCGGTGCCAGGTTTCAGGCCGGATGCCCGCCAGAGTTGCGAGGCTGCGCCTTTCTCCGGAGCCAGGGCCGTGACGCCGTTGGATGGCACATAAATAGCCGTCTGGGTGACGGCGGAACTCGGGATGGTGGAGGCTCCATCCGTATAGTCCCAGATGACCTCGCCCGTGCGCGGGCGGATGCCGGTGAGGCCTTTGCTGGATTGCAGTGCCACCACGTCTTGATAGACGACGGCGCTGGTCCAGTTGGCTGATTTGGGACGCTCCATTTTCCAGCGGTTTTTTCCCGTGACCACGTTTATGCCGACAGCCAGGGATTCGCTGTCATTTTCGCTCTGCACGATCAGCGTCTCGTCCACCACCACCGGGGAGGATGACATGCCCAGGCTGTTGCTGGCATTGGCATAATCATAAGTTAGGCCACGCAGCCAAAGCAGATTGCCGGCGAGATCGAAAGCGAAGAGATCATTTGATGAATACAAGGCGAAGACCCGTTCCCCATCGCTGCACATCGTGGCCGCAGCGACATTCGTTTTATTATGCGACATCGTGCGGCCTGTGGCCTTCATCACACGCTCCCACAGCTTTTTGCCATCCGCTGTGCTGAAGCAAAAGACGTGCAGGTTGGACTGGTCCGGCCCGCTGGCACAGGTCAGGAAAACCTTGTCCCCAATGAGAATCGGACTGCTGAGCCCACGCCCCGGCAGGTCCACGCTCCAGGCCACTTCCAGATTCGGACCGGGTGCGGCTTCGGTGGAAACCGCAGAGGCATTTGGCCCGCGAAATTGTGGCCAGTCGGCGGCGGAACCCTTGTCGAATAATCCTACTAATAGCAGGAGGCTGAGGGCAGCGAGAGAAGGCTTCATAAGTATGGGGTGAGTGAGAAAAATAGGGTCAGGGATGGAAAGTAACGAGGCCTAAAAAACTGAGGAGGATCAGGCTAAAGGATGCCCACTTGGCGCGGACACAGAGATGCCAGCGCTCATGAGACAAACCCCAGCCCCAGTGAAGTGAAAGTGCAGTAGGCCCGCCACGCCCAGATACATGAAGGCGACAAGCACCCCGGGCAGCCCGCCGATTGTCGGCAAGCTCTTTATTGGCAGGGCAGTCTTGACGATAAGGATGGCGATCAGGACATACAGACTGATCACGCCCGGTATGAGGCGACCCATGAAAAACTGGGTGTATGGCCCGCCGTCCGGCGGCTCAAACAGCTCCAGGATGATCATGATGAAACCTTTCATAAATGGCGAGCCTGATCAATGACCGGCAGTTAAGGCTGTTCTTTAATCTGGATATGGCGATACTCCATCTGGCCGCGATCCCCCTCCACGCCGATGGGGCCGGTCGCTGGCAGGGCCAGGGCGGCTTCCAGGACCTCGCCATTGCAGGTGCAGAGCGCCACTCCATCCTTCACCGTGACCTCGATCTGGTTCCAATCTTGGGGTTTGTAATTTTTCAGCGTTTTATAGGCATCGGGACCGGCGACCAGATAGTCGCGGCACTGGAGCTGCGGCTTGCGGATGAAAATGCCACTGTCTGCATTTACTCCCGCGCGGAATTCCATCTTCAGGATGAAGTTCTTTGGGAACTCCTGGACCGTGTAAAACTGCCCCGTGAGCTTGTCCATTTCATTGGGAAAACTGACGGTCAGAATTCCGTCTTTCGCAAAGTAGCGGCCCACATCCCCGGCCTCCGTCTTACCGTCAAACTTCTCCAAAATCGTTCCCGGATTCGGATTGTCTTTTTTGGTCTTTTCACGGAAGCACCAGCCGCTGAGATCCTTGCCATTGAAAAGGCTGATGAAACCAGGCTCCGGGGTAAAATCCTCGGCCTGGGTGGTGGAAAGAAGGCCGATGGCCAGGAGTGGAAGAAGATGGCGGAGTTTCATGGTTGGGGCAGGGGATGGGTTGGGGAAGCGGTTCAGTTTGAAAAGGAGCGCGAGCGGTCAGTTTTTTGCATTCACCACGATGGCCGTTCCCGTGGCGTCACAGACACGGAGCTGGAACTGCCATTCCACGGTCCACTGCTCCGTCTGCTCATTCTGGCAGCATTTGACAAGGATGGCGTTTTTGCCCTTCTTGAGCCTAACGGGAAGTTTGTACTGGTCCAGCTTGGCGCCGCGGTGGTATTCATCACGGGCGAAGAGCAGTTCACCATTCAGCCAGACCTTCCAGCCGTTTTTGCAGCCTAACCGGATTTGTGCATCGCGTTCTTCGGTGGAATCAAACTCACTGTAAGCATAGCCGGTCACCTCCTTGAGCATAGTGAAAGGTTTGTTAAAATCGATCATGCCATACTCATCCTGGCTGGTGAAATCGGTCCACTTTGCATCAACATTTTTGCCTGGATACACTGCATCCAGCTTGACCTCCTTTTCCGGTGGGAACTCTGTGTCGAAGCCTTTGCGCTCCACATTGGTGAAGGGGGCGATGAGCTTCCAGTTCATGATGAAACCGAAGTGCTTGGGCAGGTCCACAGGCTTGTCCAGCGCCTTGAGTTTTTTGGCCAAGTCCTTGATCTGGTCCTCGTCGCGGGCGCTGTTCATCGCCTGCTGGTAGGCAGCCACGGCAGCCTCCTTTTTTTCCTGGGCCAGGGCTTCATCCCCTGCCTCCAGTAGCTTGGCCACCGGATGCCTGCGCAGTTCACTGCTGGGATCTTCCAGCAAACCCGGCGTCAGTTTTTCCGCCAGCTCCGGCTCCCCGCGCTGCAGGATGTCAAAGGCGACCACACGGGCCGTCGGGCTGTTCTGAGTGTCTTGGAGGAAGGCTTTCACTCCCGCCACCGGCAGCTTTTTCGCCGCGATGGCCTGATCCGCGATGACCCCAATCGCCGCCCGCAGCCAGTTTTCCGCCAGTGGATTCGCCCCATTCATCCCTGCGAGCACTTCCGGCAAGGTAGCAGGGTCCGCCTGCGTCAGTTCCTGCCAAGCCGCCGTCGCCTGCTCATTGCCCGCGCCTTCTTTCGCCACCGCCCGGATGGTCTCCAGCGGCCCCTTCAGGGTTGCGGCCAGGGCAGGGCAGGAAATCAGCAGGAGGAACAAAAGCGGTTTCATGGATGAGATCAGATCAACGCTTCCTAACCCCACTCCGTTTCGCTTTCTGATGCTTTCTGGAAAAAATTCATTGCTAGCGGCCCGTATGGCATCTGTCGTGTCATCGGCGCTGTCGTTAGGTCCAGAGTGTTAGGCCATTCGTGTCAACGTATGATGAACCAACGAACTATTCCTCTTATTAACCTTCTAGTCTAGCGTCTCCCGTGAGTGAAGCCCCATCCAATTCGAGTGCGCAGACAATACCTACATTAGAGGACTGGCACAGCGAGCCATGGGACTTGGACGTTGCTTATGCCTTCGGGGACTTCAACGGAAAGACCGTTGAGGAGTCAGTGCTCTTATTTGAAGAGAACGCTATTTGCTACCAGGAGGATCTCATGTGGATGCCAAGTCGGGTCTTCGGTTATTATCTCCGCGCGTATATCGCCTACTTGCTGTCCCACGCCAGCACTGGCGATTCCGATGGCGCGAGTTGCTTCCTCGGCCTCATTGAGCACAAACTCCAATTGGAGCCAGCAAACGTTCGACCACTTTGGTCGGAAATTCGTCCCGTCATTGAGCATCTGGCAGCCAATCAACAGTCTTTCCGGGCAAGCCCTGAAATATACGGCAGTTTTCAGAAGCGAGCCGAAACGCTTTTCTCAATGTTCGCTGGCAATGAGCCATCACCTGAAACGCCTAACCCTCAAGGTGCCTAAAACCGTACCCCGCCATTGGTGCGGGGGATGAGAAGAGCTAGCCGGAGTCTTTGGAATGCTTCAATGAAAGGAGATCATCTGACCAAAGTCAGGTTCTACTTCCGCAGCTCATAATCTTTCAGCCATAGGTGGCCTTCGCCATTTTCGGCGGCTGTGGCGAAGCTTTCCATTTCGGGACGGCTGATGCCGGGATGTTTTGCGACGAGGATGCGGTAAACTTTAGCAAACTGCCGTGAACCTTCCTTGAGACATGTATCGGCATCACCGGAGGCGAAGGCGGCCTTGGCGCTGCCCAGCATGAAGGCGCGCAGCAGGTCCTCCTCCGTGCCGGGTGCGATGGCCTTGCAATGCGCTAGCCAGTCAGAAACCGGCACTTCTGGAATGCTGATGGGGAAGTAAGGGGTCTGCTTCAAGTAGGCCAGGACGGCTCCAGAGGCCTGCACGCCGTGCTCTGAAAAGGGATCCTTCAGGTAGGCATCCACGAGTTCACGAATATGACTGCGCAAAGCCGGATCTTTGAGAAGCTGAAACACCAGCCCGACGATGCGTTTCATGGATTCCTCCCCGGCATCCCCCGTGGCTGCGGGGCGCATGTGGCGGATGGTGATGAGGTAATCATCCAAAATGGTGACGCCCACCCACTGGCGCACCGCGGCCTCGGCGCTGCCTTCATTGGAAATGCCCAGCCGTGTGGCGGTGAAAGTGCGGCTGGCGATGGGGACGGACTGCTTTTGCCAGAGGGCCAACTCGCCGCCAAAGACTTCGCCAATGACCAGATTTTTATAACGACGCTGCTGGACCATGGATTCAAAATCCTGGATCACGATGTCCATTTCCATTAACAGCCGCCGGTGTTTGTCATCGACAGTGGGGAGAGCTTCGTTGGTTTTAAAAAGAAAAAGATCCATCCGGGCCTGCTCCTGGAGGTTTTCATAACGGAGAAGGACACCTCCATCCGCATAGTCAAAGTGACCGGCGAAACGGTATCCCCCCAGCATGGCTGGAAAGGAAACCTCCGTCGGGCCATGTTTCCAGGGGCTGCCATTCAGAGGGGGCGGGGTCCATCTTCCCTTCGGCTCCTGGGCATGGAGTCCGGTAAAAACGGACGTCAGGGCCAAAAAAAACAGAGTGTGGAAAATGGGGGGAAAATTCATAACCTGCATGTTGCGTTGGCCGTTGGTTTGTTGCAATGCCAAAGCAATTCTCGTTTTATACTGGCCTTCGGTGGAGCAAATCGTCAATGTTTGGGCATTTTCCTGCTCTTGACTCCGCGCTTCTGCCGCCGAACTACTTGGCTTCCATTTTTCTCCCCCTACTGACCCAATGCCCCGCAAAATCACCTACCGCGACGCCATCCGTGAAGCCCTCGACGAAGAGATCGCCCGCGATCCGATGGTGGTCGTGATGGGAGAAGAAGTGGCCCAATACAATGGCGCCTACAAAGTCACCCAAGGTCTCTGGGACAAATGGGGCGACAAACGCCTCGTCGATACCCCCATCAGTGAGGCTGGTTTCATCGGCATGGGCGTCGGTGCTTCCATGCTCGGCGTGCGCCCGGTGATGGAGCTCATGTTCTGGAGCTTTTACACCGTGGCCTGGGACCAGATCGTCAACAACGCCGCCATGGTCCGTTACATGTCCGGTGGCAAGATCAACTGCCCTATCGTCATCCGCGGTCCGGCCAACGGCGGTACCAGCGTAGGTGCGACCCACAGTCATACGCCGGAAAACATCATGGCCAGCGTTCCTGGGATGAAGTGCGTCGTGCCTAGCAATGCTTATGATGCCAAAGGCCTCATGAAGGCGGCGATCCGGGACAATGACCCCGTCATGTTCATGGAAAGCACCGTTCTTTATGGTGAGTCCTGGGAAGTGCCCTCCAATGATGAGCTGCCCAATGGCGAGCTTTTCATTCCGCTCGGCTTGGCCGACATCAAGCGTGAAGGCACCGACATTTCTCTCATCGCCCATGGTCGTGCGGTGATCACCTGTCTGGAAGCTGCCCGGATCCTGGAAGAGGAACACGGCATCAGCGCTGAAGTGGTGGACGTGCGCAGCATCCGCCCGCTGGACGAGGAAACAATCCTGAACTCTGTGGCCAAGACCCACCGCGCCATTTATGTGGAGGAAGGCAAGCCCTTCTGCGGAGTCGGCGCACAGATCGCCTACAGCATCCAGGCCCAGATTTTTGACGAACTGGACGCTCCCGTCCTGCGGGTGAACAGCCTGGACGCCCCGGCCATTTACAGCCCGCCGCTGGAAGCCATCCAGTTGCCAACGGCAGACGTGGTGGTGGCTAAAGCGCTGTCCATTTGCTGATCCAGTTTTTTCCTGCTCCTTCATCCTTTCCAACGTTTTTTTCCTGCTATGCCCAAAATCATCGAAATGCCCAAACTGAGTGACACCATGACCGAGGGGACCCTCGCCAAATGGACTGTCAAAGAGGGCGACAAGGTCACCACGGGACAGACCATTGCCGACGTCGAAACGGACAAGGCCACCATGGAATACGCCAGCCCGTTTGAAGGCACCGTGCTGAAGCTGATCATCGAGCCGGGCCTGAAGGTGCCCCTGAACAGCCCCATCGCTGTCATCCTGGAAGAGGACGAGGAAGCCCCGGCCAATCTGGACGAACTCATCGCCAAAGCCAAAGCTGCCTCGGCTCCTGCGCCGAAGCCTGAAAAACCTGCCGCTGGCAGCGGAGCTAAAAAAGCCGTTTCCGCTCCTGGCCCTCGTCTTCCTAGCGCTCCTCAGCCGACCCGCCGTGCGGCTGCTGGCAATGCACGGGTAAAGGCCTCCCCATTGGCCAAAAAGATCGCCGATGAACGCGGTGTGGATCTGACCACACTGGACGGTAGCGGCCCTGGCGGACGCATCGTCCGTGCCGATGTGGAAAATGCTCCTGTCGGCGGTGCATCCGGTGGTTCCCGTGTTGCTGCCACCCCGGCTATCCGCCCGACCTATGGCCCGGAAGATGAGCGTGTGGCGACAAGCTCCATGCGCAATATCATTGCGGAGCGCCTGCTGGCCTCGAAGACGCAGATCCCACACTTCTACCTCCAGATGGAAGTGGATGCCGGTCCGCTGATGGAATTCCGCGCGCACCTCAATGCCTCCAATGAGAAGTCTGGTGGCAACAAATACACCGTCAACGATTTCATTCTGAAAGCCGTCATCCGCGCCGCGCAGGCCCAGCCAGCGATCAATGCCGCCTGGGATGGTGATGCCATCGTGAAATTCAAGTCCGTGGGTCTCAGCGTTGCCATCGCCATTGATGACGGACTGGTCACCCCGGTGATCAAGCAGGCGGAGAAAAAGACGCTTCTGGAAATCAGCCAGAGCGTGAAGGACCTCGCCGGCAAGGCCAAGAACAAGAAGCTCAGCCCCGATGACTTCGCCGGTGGCACCATCACGGTGTCCAACCTCGGAGCCTTCGGCATTGACCAGTTCGCGGCCATCATCAATCCGCCGCAGGCTGCCATCGTGGCCATCGGCAGCATCCGCAATGCTCCCGTCGTCAATGACAAGGGGCAGATCGTGGTCGGCCAGCGCATGTGGGTCGGTCTCAGTGGTGACCACCGCGTTGTCGATGGTGCCGTCGCCGCCACCTTCTTGGCAGAGATGCGCAAGCTCATCGAAAGCCCGGCGCTGATGCTGGTCTGATTTGTCACCTTTAACAGCCCCGGTCACACTGACCGGGGCTTTTTTGTAGCTATTCGTCATCCCACTGAACTTGCTTTCCCGTTATGTCCCGTCCGCTGATTTCCTTTGATGCCGCAGGCACGCTCATCCAGGTGCAGGAGCCCGTAGGCAGGACCTATGCTGCCTTTGCCAGGCGGCATGGCCTAGACGTTGACGAGAGCGCTCTGAAGCCCGCTTTCCGCAGTGCCTGGGCGCGCTCACCCGTACGCCTTTGGCCGGAGGGACAATGCGCGCCTGATGATGACCGCTCATGGTGGCGCGGATTGGTGGCGGATGTCTTCAGTGAAGCCTTGCAGGCCCCTTTGGAGGCATCCCGGCTGGATCCGCTGTTTGATGAACTGTATGCCCACTTTGCCAAGCCTCAGGCATGGATAGTGTATGATGATGTTTTGCCTGTGCTGTCGGATCTAGCCAGGGATCATCAGCTCTGTGTCCTGTCCAATTTTGATCGTCGTCTTCGCCCCATTCTGGCCGGGCATGGTCTGGACCGCTTCTTTGCGCAGGTCATCCTTTCCAGCGAGGTCGGTGCCTCCAAGCCCCACCCCCGCATGTTTGCGACTGCATTGCGCCTGATGCAGGCGAATGCAGAGACGAGCTGGCACGTGGGCGATGATGAAAAATGTGACATCACAGGGGCTCTATCCTGTGGTTGGAAAGCTTATCAGGTGGACCGTCCGCAGCAGGGCTTGAAGCCATTGTTGGAAAAAGTCCGTTTTGAGTAAATTCATACTTGCGCAATGCTCAGCAAAGGGTAGGTACTCCGCCCCATCCGCGCGGGTAGCTCAGTGGTAGAGCAGTTGGCTTTTAACCAATTGGTCGAGGGTTCGAATCCCTCCCCGCGCACCACCGTTTGGACGTTAGTTTTTGCCCAGGTAGCTCAGTGGTAGAGCAGTTGGCTCTTAACCAATTGGTCGTGGGTTCGAATCCCTCCCTGGGCACCATCTTCACAACGCTAAGTAAGCGTCAGAAAATGAAGATGGTGCTCCTCTCAGCTCATGAGAGAGTCGTATCCTCGATGATGACATCAAGACACGTTTATGACGTCGTCCCCATCTTTTTCAAAAGAGATACATCCACCGCCGTCAGTTTTCACGAAGAGGCGATGAACACGGTTATAAACCCCTGTGTTTATATTTTTTGTCTCATGAACACTTATGATTTCATTCTCCAAGGCCAGGACTGGGCATTGATCGAACGAGGAAGCCCAGAGCCTACCAAGGTTTACATCGATACTCCCAAAATGGCCGCCCTGGCCATGGTGGCCAAGTACCTGCATGGCGCTGGAGCTGTTTTGCGGATCTATAAGCGAAACGGCAGCCTGGATGGCGTCCGGGAATACCCTGCTGCCGCACCGCGCCCTCAAAAGAGCTTTGGCCGGGATCTCCGCCGCGCCTTAGCGTAGTGCCCGAATGGCCAGACCCCAGTCAGGACGCTCCGTCGGTGCCTGGCGGGCTGGGGAGTAGCCTGTGATGGCCTCAATGGCCGCACGTGCCTTCTGGGTCATCGGTTTGACTCCGGGCTTCTCAGGATGCTGAAACTCCGCACGCAGCAGACTGAGCTGACGTGGGGACAGACTGTCGAGCCATGCTTTCAGGCGGTCACGTGCTTCCTGGGCTTCAGGAGTGAAGGTGCCATAAACGGTAGGGTGAAGTGCAATCATGGGATGAATTAGGTTCAAGTGAACACTATTCATTTGAATTTATGACACAAGTCAAAAATGACGAAGACGCATTTTTTCTCAGAATGCTTCACCAGGGCTGGAAAAAGCTGCTCCCACGCCAGCGCAGCTCTTCGGTACACGCGCTTCGCTCCCATGATCCGAAATCAGTAGCATATGCTCACTCGGATCCGTCGCTCCAGATCTGGCACTGCCTTTGGCCTAACCATCAATTTAATCATGCCATGAAGGAACTGCGAGACATCCTGGCAGAGTATGCCCGCTGCACCTCTAGCATGGGCTTGGCCACCATCGTCAGCACCACTGGCTCCAGCTACCGCAAGACCGGTGCGCGCATGCTCATCCTGCCAGATGGTCGCACCGTCGGCACGCTCAGCGGCGGATGCATTGAGGAGGAAGTCGCCCAGCGAGCCCTGCATGTGATGGAAACAGGAGAGCCCGCCTTGCTCTCCATTGATACTCGTCGCCGTTTTGGCTGCCATGGCTCGATTGAGATCTTTGTGGAGAAGATAGAGCCTGGAGACGATTTCATGGGTTATCTGTCGGATTGCATTTCCAGCCGTCGCCCGGCCCATGTGAAGGTCATCTTTGAAGCCGGTCATTCCCAGCGCGGTTCGTACCCTGAAGATGAAGTCCACATGGGCATCGGTGGGCATGAGGAACTCATCCTCCCTCCGGTTCGGCTGGTGGTTTGCGGAGACAGCCCCGGAAATGAAGCCTTAATGCACCTGGCGAAGACCCTGGGCTGGGATTGCATCTTGTTGGAGCATCCAGAAGACAGCACTTTGGCGGTGGATGAGCGCACGGCGATTGTCATCAAAAATCATCACTTTGGCCGTGACTTTGTCTCCCTTCGTTGGGCTTTGTCACACTCCGTTGGTTATGTCGGGCTGCTGGGTTCACGCAAGCGCAAGCAGGAGCTGATGAATGCGCTGGTCGCAGAAGGCTGGGAGCCCGAGGATGCCAGTCTGAATCATTTTCACAGCCCAGCCGGACTGGATCTGGGGGCCGAAGAACCTGAGCAGATCGCCCTATCCATCACCGCAGAAATCCTGGCCGTGCTGAGCCGTCATCACGCCGGTTTTCTGCGTGACCGCCAGGGGCCTATCCACCACATCCTATGCACCTCTGCGGCGCTGTGATCCTGGCCGCCGGGGCCTCATCCCGCATGGGTGTGGCCAAGCAGTTGCTGCCTTTTGAGGGACAGCCTCTGATCGTCCACATAGCCCGCATCGCCCTGGTGTCTGAGGTATCATCCGTTGCGATCGTACTGGGGGCGCATGCAGAAGTTTGTGCTATGGCCGTGGCGGACCTACCCGTCCGGGTTGTGAATAATCCACACTGGCAGGAGGGCATGGCTTCATCCATCCGTGCCGGCGTGGATGCACTCGGGAGTGAGGTGGATAGCCTGGTCATCCTGCTTTGTGATCAGCCTCAGATTTCCCCAGCTCTCATCAATGCCCTGATCTCCACAGGCCACCCTCTAGCAGCCTGCCGCTATGGGCAGACCGTGGGTCCGCCGGTGTTCATTTCACGACCTTTCTTTGAGGAATTGCGCGGCTTGCAGGGAGATACTGGGGCGAAGTCTCTTTTGAAAGCTCATGCAGAAAAAGTTGGCTGGGTGGATTTCCCTGCGGGTGCGAATGACCTGGATACGCCTGCTGACTATGCGCGTGTTTGAAGACCGGTGAAGTCCACGCCTTAGCATCTGCCACCCGCAGATTCACAGCCTCTTACGAATTCATGCTGATGAAAACGATTTCTCTTTTAGCACTGTCCGCTCTTTCCCTCATCACCACGGTCTCCTGGTCCCAGGAAAAGACAGAAGTTCTCACAGGCAAGGAAGCCATGGGAGACTGGACCACGGATGCGCCAGGGGTACGCCGCCACCTGCGTGTGGAGGATCTGCCTCCGCCTAACGAAAAGGAGTCCGCAAAGAACCGTCCCAAAGAAGTGAAGCAGCCTGAAGGGGCTTGGCCGAAGGCACCTGCGGGATTCAAAGTCACCCACTTCGCCACGGGCCTCAAAAAGCCGCGTGTCATTGTCACCGCACCCAATGGAGACATCTTTGTCGCCGAAAGCAAATCTGACCAGATCACCATCCTCCGGGATGCGGATGGTGATGGAAAACCAGAGCTGAATGAAGTCTTCGCCGATGGCTTGAAGCAACCCTTTGGCATCGCCTTTTATCCTCCTGGCCCTGAGCCCACGCACATCTATATCGGCAATACCGATGCCGTCGTACGCATGCCCTACCGCAATGGACAGACGAAGGCCGAAGGCAAACCCGATCCCTTGGTTGAGCTATCCGCAGGTGGCCAGCTCACCGGCGGCGGACACTGGACACGCGACATCGTTTTTTCGAAGGATGGCAAGAAGCTCTTCATCGCCATCGGCTCCAAGTCGAATGTGGACTGGACCAAGGAAGAGGAAGACCGTGCGCGAATCTTTGAAACCGGTCCCGAAGGGCAGGACAAGCGTGTTTTTGCCTGGGGCGTTCGCAATCCTGTCGGCCTGGCTATTCATCCTGTCACGGGCGACCTTTGGGCCTCCGTGAATGAGCGCGATGAATTGGGGGACAACCTCGTGCCGGATTATGTGACCCGCATCACCGAGGGCGGTTTCTACGGCTGGCCCTGGTATTACATGGGCGGTCACCAGGACCCTCGTCATCCAGGCGCACGGCCTGAGTTGAAGGATAAAGTGCTCACCCCAGATGTCATTTTACAGGCTCATTCAGCCTCCCTCGATATGACTTTCTATGACGGCAAACAGTTCCCCGAAGAATACCACAACAACGCCTTCGCCTCTGAGCATGGCTCATGGAACCGCACACGCCGCACGGGTTATAAGGTCATCCACATCCCCACAAAAGAAGGCAAGGCCACGGGCGAATATGTGGACTTTCTCACCGGCTTCGTCACTGCTGATGGGGATGTCTGGGGCCGTCCAGTCGGCGTCACCGTTGCCAAGGATGGTGCCCTGCTTGTCAGTGATGACACAGGAGATTGCATCTGGCGCGTCGCCTATGAAGGCGGCTCCGCTCAGTAATCTCCCCGTTTTGTAGTCCCGCCTTTAGGCGGTAAAAGGGGCTGGGCAGACGGCTTTACATCCGCTTTCCACCCAGCCCCTCGCTTAATCTTTAGAATCCCAGTCCAGGCGGCAGGCCCATGCCACCGGTCATCTTGCCCATCTCGGCTGCCTGGGTGTCCTTGACCTTCTTTTGCACCTGCTGCACGGCGGAAAGGAGCAGGTCCTGGAGCATGTCCACATCTTCAGGATCCACCACTTCTTTAGCGATCTTGATGCTCTGGATATCTCCATGGCCATTGGCAGTGACGACGATCTTTCCGCCTGCTACGGTGGATTCAAAGGACTGGGTGGCGAGAGCGGCCTGTGACTTTTGCATCTGGCTCTGCATCTCCTGCACCTGTTTCATCATTTTCTGGATGTTCATGGTAAATTAAAAAGTATCGTTGGTTAGGTGTGTCTATTCGTCTCAGGCCTGGGGCGTGGTGCCTGCCAGCTTGAGCTTGAATTTTTCGATCGCGCTTTTGATTAGCGGATCATTTTGAAAGTCTTCCGTGATGCTGTCCGCCGTGGGCGCAGCAGGTGCTTCGGCTCCTGATGTTGCTGCCGGGGCTTCAGCTTCGCGAGGACGCTCCGCCACCTGCACTCGCTCAGTGACCGGCTTCGGTGTTGCCACGGGTGCTGGGGCAGGCTGGAGGTCGAACCCTGCGAAAAGCTCCGCTGCGGGCGGTGGCTTCAGGCTTGGGTCCACCAGCATTTCAAATTTCATCGGCACGCCCAGGATCTCCTTGGCCAGCCCTTCCAGAAAGGCGCGTTGATTGTCCCGGTCCAGGCTTTCTTTGGCGTGGCTTTCGCTGGAGGGGAAACCCAGTTTGATGATGCCTCGGGCCATGGAGATGACCGTCGTCGGCTCCAGCCAGGAAACCGCGAGCGGACGTTTATGCTGCACCATTTTCACCAGCTCCAGGCGGAATTCTTCATTCGTCAGAGCAGGCACCGCAGCCACTGCGGGTTCTGGTTTGGGGGCGGCAGCCACCACCGGGGCGGGGGCAGGTTCAGGTTTCGGGGCAGGGGCTGCCACAGGGGCAGGTTCCGGCTCTGGCGGTGGGGTCGGAGCAGGCGCTGGAGCGGGTTCTGGCGCAGGCTCAGGTGCCGGGGCAGGCGGTGCGGGCTCTTCCTTCAGGAGGGCCGGATCTGGCTTTTTTTCCTCCACCACAGCGGCGGGTGCCACTTCGGCTTTCGGGGCTGGCGCAGGCACATTCACCGGCTCTGCGGGGGGCAGTGTCGCTGGGGCTGCCCGGCGTGGGACTGGGGTCGGCTGTGGGCGTGCCACAGGCCGGGGCAGGGAGGCTGCTCCGCCTCCATCCAGCGCCTCGATCACATCACTGATGCTGATTTCATTGTAGTGCTGCACCGCCTGGATCACCCCCAGCTCGAAGTGCAGGCGCTTGTTCGTCGCCCAGCGCATCCGCGCATCCACCTCGGCCAGACCGTCCACGATTCGCAGCAATTGCTCCGTACTTGCCATCTGGGATTGAATGCTCACCTGGTCGGCAATGTCCGGCTCCAGATCTTCCGCTGCCGCATCCGGGTCCGCCTGGCTGACCAAAAGGGTGCGGAAATGCTGGATCAGATCCCCCAGCATCCGTCCCAGGTCCTTGCCCGCCTCACTGGTGTCATGTACCAGCCGCAGGGCATTGACGGTATCACTTTCCAGGATGTGCTGCACCATCTGGCTGACGGACTGCACAGCGGTAAAGCCGAAGATTTCCAGTACATCCCCTTCGCGGATGGTGTTACCACAGAAGGCCACGAGCTGGTCCAGCATGGACTGCGCATCACGCATCCCACCGTCCGCCCCTTTGGCGATGGCAAAGGCCGCCTTCTCATCCAGGTCCACCTTTTCCAGATTCGCAATGTGCAGCAAATGCTTGGCGATGATGGTGTTCGGGATACGCCGCAGGTCGAAGCGCTGGCAGCGACTAATGATCGTCGGCAGGATCTTGTTCGCCTCCGTGGTGGCGAAGATGAATTTCACATGATCCGGCGGCTCCTCCAGCGTCTTCAGCAGCGCGTTAAAGGCTGCGGTGGACAGCATGTGCACCTCATCAATGTAGTAGATCTTGTAGCGGCAGCGGGAGGGCGCGTATTTCACGCTTTCCCGCAGATCGCGCACCTGGTCCACGCCGTTGTTGCTGGCACCGTCGATCTCCAGCACATCCAGGCTGCGCCCTTCGGCGATCTCTTTGCAAAGCTCGTCCTCCGGGTCGAAATCCACGCTGGGCCCGTTCGGGCAATTGAGCGCTTTGGCAAAGATGCGTGCCGTGGATGTCTTGCCCGTGCCACGGGGGCCGACGAACAGATAGGCATGCGCCAGACGGTTCTGCGCGATGGCATTGCGCAGGGTACGGACGACGTGCTCCTGGCCGAGCACGTCGGCAAAGGTTTTGGGGCGATACTTGCGGGCGAATACCTGATAACTCACGCTTCAATGCTAGCGTGTGTGGCTGGCGTGGCGAACAGATTTTGGGGAAACTCATCCTCACTCTTGGCTTTCTGGCCCGCCTTGCTTTAGGATCACCCCATGAGGCAGTCAAAATGCATCTTTTTTCTCCTGGTTCTGAGCATGGCGCTGCCGGGCTGCGGCCTTTTTAAGAAGAAAGATAAACCCAAACCCAACGGGCCTAAAACGACGCTCATCGGCATTGTGGACATGGTCAATCCGGAGCAAAACTACGTCCTCATCCGCTGTGATCAGGTGCCCCGGATCGAAGCCGGCACGGAGCTTGTCGCCGTGGATGCCACCGGCAAGGAATCCCGGCTGAAACTGACCCCGGAGCGCAAGGGGCGGTTTCTGACGGCCGATATTCAGAGCGGCCAGCCTCAGGTGACCAATCTCGTCGTCCACCGCACCAGCGGGGATGCTCCGCTGAACACGCCCTTTCCACCGGTGCCGGAGCCTCCGCCTACACTCGTCCCACAGCCTGTCCCTCCTATCCCCCTGGAGCCGGTGACAGATCCGCAGACCCTTTTGGAGCCCCTATTACCCACCATCGCCCCGTTGCCTCTGACTCCGCCTTCCTCCTCTGAACTCGAGCCCGCAGTCGAATGATCTCTGAAACGGAAGCCCGTGACCGGGTACTCGCTGCCATCCGGCTCGGCCCCACCGTGGCCATGCCCTTGTTAAAAGCTCTGGGCCGTCATGCCGCTGCGGACGTCCTTGCCACGGTGTCTCTGCCGGGCTTCGATAACTCCATGATGGACGGCTATGCGGTTCGGGCAGGCGAGACAACAGATTCTGACTCGGCTATTCGTGTCTCGGGTGAGCAACCCGCCGGAAAAGACCTCGGTTTGCACTGTGGCCCAGGGCAGGCCATCCGTATTTTTACCGGCGCTCCCATGCCCTCCGGGGCAGATGCCGTGATCATGCAGGAGGACGTCTCACGCACTGGGGATGTGATCCGCTGTCGCGAGCCTGTGGTGGCTGGGGAAAACATCCGCCGGGCAGGGGCAGATCTATGTCCCGGGCAGATCGTTTTGCGTCGTGGGGAAACGCTTACGCCAGGTCGTATCGGCGTGCTCGCCTCCCAGGGCCTGGCCAGTGTCCTCGTCCATGACACTCCCCGCGTAGCCGTTCTCAGCACTGGGGATGAATTGGTCCCCGCGGGCCAGCTTTTGGAAGCCGGGCAGATTTATAATAGCAACGGCCTCATGCTCCAGGCGCTCCTGGCCGGGCAGGGGATTCATGATACCGTGGCCGTACACTGTGCGGATGATCTGCCTGCCACCATTCAGACCCTGGAGCAGCTTCTCTCCACCCATGATGTCATCCTCCTCAGTGGCGGCGTCTCCGTGGGGGATCATGATCACATCAAACCCGCGCTTCAGTCCCTGGGCATCACCCCAGACCTGTGGCGGGTGAAGGTGAAACCTGGAAAACCTTTCCTCTTCGCCCAGCATGAGGGGAAATACATCTTCGGCCTGCCGGGGAATCCCGTTTCCAGCTACATCACTTACCAGCTTTTTGTCCGCACGGCCCTGCTAAAATGGACTGGTGCGCGGGATCTCGACCCTGCCCGCATCCCCGCCATCTGCGCCACCGATCTTCACAACGATGGCAACCGTCCCCATTACCTGCGGGGAGTCTTCAAAGACGGCCGTTTCACCGTCATGGGGCTTCAGCAAAGCCACGCCCTCTTTGCCCTCAGCCAAGCCAATGCTCTCTTGCGCCTGGAGCCGGATGAGCACGTGACCGCAGGGGCCACGGTCCAGGTCATCGTTTAATCTTCGCCTAAGCTACCGCCAAAATCTGCGGCTTGATCACCGCCACGTTCATCGGTTCCATCGCTGCCTGGATTTTCTGAAACATCGCTTCATTTTCATAAGTGCCCACGATGGCACCGCCGCTGCCGGTGAATTTGGCGCTCGCTCCGCAGTCCCGGGCAGCTTCCACCATGTCCAGATTACCCTGGCTGAGTTTGTATAGACGGCGACGCAGGTCGAAGTTTTCATTCAGCAATGGGCCGATCTCGTCCCCACGTTTTTCCAGCAGCATGTCACGCACCCGCTGCGCCAGATTCGCCCATTGGTACATCGCACTCACGATTTCACGGTCGCCTCGGTTCCAGCGGCCCCGGATGTCATTGTGGAAGACCTCCGTGCCCTCGCTCAGCTTAGTGGTATAGGCCACATAAACGGGGGGCAGCAGGCTGGGGTCCAGCTCCTCATAGATGCCGTGCCCCAGTTTCTCGATGGATGCCCGGTTAAAGTCCATGAACACCACCCCCTCATAGGCTTGGATGACCCGGTCCTGCAGTCCCGCAGGGATGCACAGCTCGTCATTCTCCACGCTCAGCACCAGGCTGGGCAGGAGGTGGGTGGAAATATCGATTTTATAAAACTGCATCAGCGCCCGCCAGCAGGCCGTGATGATGGCGCTGCTGCCTGCCATGCCTACCTGCGGCGGCACATTGCTATGATAACGCAGGGTAAAATTGCGCCCATGCAGTTCCAGGCCCTGCTTGGTGCAGTAATCGAAGAAGCGCTTCACGCTCGCTTTCAGAAGCCGGATGCCGCCATAGTAGCCATTTTGGCGTACGTCGCGGGCCAGTTCCTCAATGCTGCCAAAGACCGAATGGTCCCGCTGATTGGGTTCGATGGTCAGCTCGGGACTCTCGTACAGGGTGATCTCAGCCGCAAAGTTACGGATGATGAACGAGATGGTCTTGCCAAAGTAGCCGTCCGAAGGATTGCCCACCAAACCGGCGCGGGCATAGGCTTTCGTCTTGATGAGCATGGGATCGGGAGAAAAGAGAGGCAAATCCTAAGAGGCAGCAGCGTTGCTAGCAACCTGAATGCAAATCTTTGACAAAAGCGACTCATTGCACCTCTTTCTGTCATCTTCCCGTAAAAAACTCTTGCCGTATCCGCATTTGCCTCCACCTTCGCGGCCCCTATGTCCAAAAACGCTGGTATAGCAAAAACGAGAAAAGCTTACTCTAAACGGTTCAAAGTAACTGCAACAGGTAAGGTGCTTCGCCGCAAACAAGGCAAGCGCCACATCTTGCAGAACAAGAGCCGCAAACGTAAGCGTAACCTCGGTAAAGTCGCCCTCGTGGCAGAAGTGGATAAAGCAGGTGTGCTGGCAAATATGCCATTCTCGCACCGCGGTTAATCCACGGTCCCCTAGCGGGACCACGATGCTCCGGTCTGGTTTCACTCACGTGAAAGCCTCAGATCAGGTGAGGCCGGTCATCGAATCCATAACAACAGCCTGTTCAGAGAAATAGAAAATGCCAAGAGCCACCAACGCACCCGCTAGCCGCAAACGCCGCAAGCGCACACTCGCGAAAGCCAAGGGCTTCCGCGGGTTCCGATCCACCCATTTCCGTTACGCCAAGGACGCTGTCCGCAAGGCGATGACGTATAACTACCGTGACCGTAAGGTCCGTAAGCGTACTTTCCGCAACCTGTGGATCCAACGTATCAACGCCGCTGCGCGTAACGTTGGCATCACTTACAGCCGCCTGATGGAAGGCCTGAAGTTCGCCGGAATCGAAATCGACCGCAAAGTGCTGTCCGATATCGCCATCAAGGACGAAGCAGCCTTCGCAGCCCTCGCCAACCAGGCGAAGGCAGCTATCGAGAAGAAGAACGAGCAGGTCAAAGCTGCCGCTTAATCTCGTCAAAAACTTAATCCCCCAAAACCGAAGCAGCCGGAGCGAAAGCTCCGGCTGTTTTATTGTTGGGGGCTGTCGTTCGCCTTTCTCTGCACGCTTCACGCCTCCTTTGCCAGCTCTTGGGATCACTCCAGCAGCATTTTCCCATCGTGCAGGCGCAGTTTCATTTGCGCCAGACTCTCTGCCTCACGGCTGGAATGCGTGACATGCAGCACGGTGAGTGCGTGCTTCTCATGCAGGTGACGCAGCAACTGTGCCGCTTCCGCATGGGTCGCCTCATCCAGGGCGGACAAGGGTTCATCCAGCAGCAATACCCTAGGCTGGGCTGCCAGCGCACGGGCCAGAGCCACACGTTGTTTTTCGCCTCCTGAAAGATGCTCCGGCAACCTGTCCAGTAGATGGGTGATGCCCAGTTCCTCCGCCAGTTCGTTCACCATCGTATTCACCTGGAGGGATCTTTGCAGTTTGGGGGCAAAGCCGATTTGGTCGCGCACGCACATTTCTGGAAACAGTGCCAGATCCTGCGGCAGGTAGCCGATCTGCCGATGCCTGGGCTCCAGTGCGGTCACGTCCTGGTCATTCAGCCAAACTCGGCCCTGCGCAGGCGCGCGAAGTCCGCAAAGGATCTCCAGCAGCGTCGTCTTGCCACAGCCCGTGGCTCCCATCAGCACCGCATAAATCCCCGTGGGTATTTCGACATGGATGTCACGAAGGATGAATCCCCCGGGTGCCTCCCAGCCAATGCCTTCGAGTTTGATCATGACGAGCTTAAAAAAAGGCCATCTGCTGCATCTGCGGGGCAGGGGCGATGGCCGTGCTAAGGCTGATGACGACACGCCGTCGGGCTACCTCCATGGTCGGCGTCAGACAGCGACGTCCCGCACACACGACCTGGGTATCATAAATTCCTGCTCGATGGAGGGATTCCAAGACACGCTTTGATGCCCGGTCCGGATCATTGCAGTCATCGCTCAAATGGCCCAGCACCACATGATGAAGGCCATTGTGTGCCACGCTCTCAATGAGTTCGGCGGTCTGGTCATTGGACAAGTGCCCATGGCGGGAACTGATGCGCTGTTTGGTGGCCCAGGGGCGTTTGGTATCCGCCTCCAGCAGTTGCGCATCGTAATTGGCCTCCACAAACAGGCTGTCCGCCCCTTTCAGCCGGTCCTTGATCAGATTGGTCACAAAACCCACATCACTGAGCACCCCCAGCCGGGATTCCTCATCGGCAATGACGAAGCCGATGGGGTCCACTGCATCATGCGGCACGGGGAAGCATTCGATGCGCAGATCCTGGAAATCAAAAGCGCTCCCCGTTGTCATCATTCGCCAGGTTGGGGCCTTGCGGAATTTCAGGCTGCCTTGCAGCGTTTCTCGCGTCAACGCCGTTGCGTAAAGAGGCAACGTGCGGCGGCTGCTCAGCACTTCCAGGCCGTTGGTATGATCTTGATGCTCATGCGTCAGCAGGATGCCATCGATCTGCTCCAACGAGTATCCGGCAGCCTCCAGCCGCACACAGATTTGCTTTGCACTCAGCCCCGCATCGATCAGCAAAGTCGTCCGTCCCGTGGACACCACGGCACAATTGCCTGAGCTGCCGCTGCCGAGAACTGTGAGTCGCACCATGTCTCTTGTTTTTAACCGACCGCACGCCACTCGCAAGGCGCAAAGTCACCCCTCCTCACAAAACCCCCATATCTCCAAATAATCTTTCTACCCCAAATCTTTCTACCTTCTCTCCCACGCCCCACAAAAAAAGCGCCGCCTGTTTCCAGGCGGCGCTCCAGGGGAGAGTGATAGCTGTCGTCGAAACTCAATTATGGCTTCGGCACTTCGGCGATGGTCGCCAGGATGCGGGAAGCGATGGCGTAGGGATCGCCTTGGGAGTTCGGACGGCGGTCTTCCAGGTAACCCTTATAGCCGTTGTTCACGAAGCTATGAGGAACACGGACGGATGAACCGCGGTCAGCGATACCGTAGGTGAACTTGTCGATCGACTGCGTTTCGTGCAGACCGGTCAGGCGCATGTGGTTGTCAGGACCATAAACGGCGATGTGCTCGTTGAGGTTCTTGGCAAATGCAGCCATAAGGGCTTCGAAGTATTCCTTGCCGCCCACGTCACGGAGGTAGTCGGTGGAGAAGTTGGCGTGCATGCCAGAGCCGTTCCAATCGGTCGCGCCGAGAGGCTTGCAATGGTACTCAACGTCAACGCTATACTTCTCGCAAAGCCTCTGCAGGAGGTAGCGGGCGACCCACATCTGGTCAGCGCACTTCTTGGAGCCTTTACCGAAGATCTGGAATTCCCACTGGCCTTTGGCCACTTCGGCATTGATGCCTTCGTGGTTGATGCCGGCGTCCAGGCAGAGGTCAAGGTGCTCCTCGACGATCTGGCGGGCGATGTCACCGACATTGCTGAAGCCGACGCCTGTGTAATAAGGACCCTGAGGGGCTGGATAACCGTTTTCAGGGAAGCCCAGAGGACGGCCATCCTGATAGAGGAAATATTCCTGCTCGAAACCAAACCATGCGCCTGGATCGTCCAGGATGGTGGCGCGGGCGTTGGTCGGATGCGGGGTGACGCCGTCTGGCATCATGACTTCGCACATCACCAGCACGCCGTTCTTACGGGTCGTGTCTGGAAACACGGCCACAGGCTTGAGCACGCAATCAGAGCTGCGTCCTTCGGCCTGTTGGGTGGAGCTGCCGTCGAAACCCCAGAGCGGGAGTTCTTCCAAAGCAGGGAAGCTCGCATATTCTTTGATCTGAGTCTTACCGCGGAGGTTTGGCACGGGCTTGTAGCCGTCGAGCCAGATGTATTCGAGTTTGTATTTGGCCATGGTTGTGGAGTTCAACTTGTATGTATGGAGGCTGAAGTGAGGAGAAAAACCTTCCTTGCAGCCACCTCAAGCGATGAAGCATCGGATATGCCAAATTAGAAGTTATTTTTTTGATGGAACTGAAAAATAACGTCTCATTTCACCTGTCACCCCGGGCTTGCCCTGCGTCCCAGGGGTGGTTAATTCACCCTCATGCAGGAAGCTAAAAACACCGCCCGCGCCCTCGTCCGCCTCGGTTACGATGGACGCGTCCACAAGACCTTCCGCGGCCACATGGCCCAGCACCGTTTTGAGCACGAAGTCCGCGTCCTCCGTTACTTGGAAAAGCAAGGCTGCAAATTTGTGCCCAGGGTCCTGGAAACCGATCCTGAAACCCTCCACATGGTCACCTCCAACTGCGGCAGCCGCGTGGATCGCATCACCGAGGACCGCCTCCGCCTGCTCTTCGCTGAGCTTGAGCAGTATGGCGTCCGCCATGAGGATCCCTACACCCGCAACGTCACCTACAACCCCCAGATGGGACGTTTTTGCCTCATTGATTTCGAGTTCGCTACCATTCTCGACGACCCCGACCTCGGCCCCCCTCCGCCTGAGCCGGATCCAGACGAACAGGGACCCCGCGGCTGGTGATCGGCCTTTCGGCCTTCGTCGCAATTCATTGCCAACCAGCGCATTCCGTTGCAGACTCCGCCTCCCAACCCTGTGACTCCCGATAGCCACCCCACCGCCCTATCCTGGTCCGGCATGACCCACGTCGGCCGCGTCCGCAAAAACAACGAAGATGCCTTCCTCGCGCTGGCTTACGATGCGCAGGAAATCCGTTACCTGGGCAAGGTGGGCGAGTCCACCCTGGACCACAGCGATTTCGTTTTCGCCGTCAGCGATGGCATGGGCGGGGCCAATGCGGGTGAATTTGCCAGCCGCACCGCTGTCGAGCGCATCACCCGCCTCATGCCCAAAGTTTACCGCCTCGCAGCCCAAAAGCTCGCCAGCGGCGTCAATGATGCGCTCGAAGAAATCTTCAGCCACGTCCATGCGGAGCTCAACCGCATGGGCCGCTCCTATGCCGAATGCTCCGGCATGGGCGCCACCCTCAGCCTCGCCTGCTTTTCCCCCGGCTGGATGCACTTTGGCCACATTGGCGACAGCCGCATTTATTACCTGCCCAAAGGCGGAGGCATGATGCAGGTCACGCATGATCACAGCTACGTCGGCTGGCTGCGGCGTAAAGGCGAGCTCAATGAGCGCCAGGCCCGCAACCATCCCGGTCGCAACGTGCTCAACCAAGCCCTCGGTGCCGGTCACCAGATCCTCAATCCCCACTTCGGTGCCGTCAGTTGCCATCCGGGGGATAAATTCCTCCTGTGTAGCGATGGCATCATGGACGGCCTTTGGGATAATCGCCTCGAAGAATACCTCGCCACCCCTGGCGAGCAGCCCAAGGCCTTCAAGATCGTCGAACGCGCCGTCGCCGAATCTGGCCGCGACAACTGCACCGCCGTCGTCATCGAATTCGCCTGACCCTCGTCGCCTCCCGCACCAGTGGGTGGGGCGGATGCTCTCACGTCCTCGAAGCCCAATCCGCCTAGGGCACACCAATTTTTCCGCTCCACACCGCTGGCGATCTCTTCCCTGGCCGTGCCTCTCCACCGGGGATCACCGTGCGTCCCTTCCACTCAACCGCCGGGGTCGTCACCAGTGAAAAAGGCAAATCCCCAATGCCGCTCCAGGTATCACTTCCAGGATCATAGGCTAAAATTTCGCGTGGGAATCCGGGATGCTTTTCCTTGGGTTCAAAGTTCACATTCACCCCGTCATCACCACCTAGCACGATGATCTGCCCGTCCACCACCGATGCCGGGCTGGGGGCCGCGACCGCCACGCGTGGGATGGTAGCTATTTTTTTCCATCCTTGGTTAGGCTGAAAGCTCCACGCATCGCTCAGCCATTCACGTGCAGGTTTGCCCTCAGCGTCAGCTTTCAGGCCCGCCCCGCTGATCAGGTAAACCACACCCTCATGCGCCGCCATCGTCGCCAGGATCCGCGCCGGGCCAGGGCAGGGGGGCAGCTCTTGCCAGCCCAGATCCACCTTCTTCAGATCCAGCGCCCAAAAAGTCCCCAGTGCCTTCGTCGCCGTCGGCGTTTCGATTCCCCCCGCCACATACATCACCCCGCCCATCTCCGCACCAGCCATGAAGGCGCAGGCCTTCGGCAGCATCGGTAGCGCCTGCGTCGTCACCTTTCCGTCTGCATAGCGCAGGCGGAAAACATCACGAAAATTTCCCCCCGCATCCCCGCCGCCGATGCACACCAGTCCATCCTCTGTCGTGATGGACACTCCATAGCCGTTTGGCGTCGGCAATTGTCCCACCTTCATCCATGGCCCCTCAGGTTCCTCCAGCGCATAGATCGTATCATACCAGATCTTCGTCCCGCCTTCCCAGGGCCGTTTGTCCGGGAAATTCGTCCCGCCAGCCACCAGCAGTGCCCCACCGGAAACTCCGGCAAACGAGCCCGCAAATCCCTCCGCATCCGGCAGCGTTGGCAGGGCAGTCCAGTCTTCTTCAGCAGCAGCGGTGAGGGTGACCATAATCAGGGTGGCAGACAGCAGGGATCTCATCAGGGCAGCGGTCATAGCATGATTAGACGTCCCCACGCCAGACATTCTTCCTGGTCAGCTCACCATCCCAGTGAAGCACTCCTCCCCCCCTCTGGATAGCTTTGCTGACCAGTGAAGCCCGCATGTTGCTGGCGTTTACTCCCCAGACTCATCCCAACCCTATGACCTCTCGTTTTTCCCTGGCCCTCGCAGCGGCCTTCAGCCTCGTTCTCTCCCTGCCTGCGGCGGATCCCTTCATGCAGAAGCAGGATCTCTTTAAAGTCACTGGCGAGGGGTATAAAATCTACCACATCCCCGGCATCGTCGTCACAGCCAAAGGCACCGTCCTCGCTTGGTGTGAAGCCCGTAAAAACGGCCACGACTGGGATGACATCCATGTCCTCCTGCGCCGCAGCACCGATGACGGCCTAACATGGAGTGAGCCAAAAAACATCGTCAATGTCGAAGGTCCCAAGACCAAGAATCCCTTCGCCCTCGCCATCAAAAATGTCGATCCCAAAACCGTCACGTACAACAACCCCGTGATGATCGCGGATAAAGATGGCACCATCCACATGCTATTCTGTCTGGAATACATGCGCGCCTTTTACCAGCGCAGCACGGATGATGGCCTCACCTGGACCCAGCCTGTGGAGATCACCTCCACCTTCGAATCCTTCCGCAAGGTCTATGACTGGAAGGTCCTCGCCACCGGTCCCAATCACAGCATCCAGCTTCAGAAAACCGGCCGCCTCGTCGTCCCGGTCTGGCTTTCCACCGGCACCGGTGGCAATGCCCACCGCCCCAGCGTCACCTCCACCATTTACAGCGATGACCAGGGCAAAACTTGGCTGGCCGGTGAGATCGCCGTTCCCAATACGGAGGAGTGGATCAACCCCAATGAAACCGTCGCCGTGGAGCTTTCCGATGGCAGCGTCATGCTGAATGTCCGCAGTGAATCCAAGGCTCATCGCCGCCTCGTCACCATCAGCAAAGACGGTGCCACCGGCTGGAGCACACCCCGCTTTGACGATGCCCTCCTTGAGCCCATCTGCATGGGCGGGATTGTTCGTTATTCCAGCGCGGCCACTGGCCAGAAAAACCGCCTCCTCTTTTCGAATCCCAGTAACCTGGAAGGTGCCCGTGAAAAAGGTAAACCCGAGCCAGGTAAAAGCCGCCTCCGTCAAAATCTCAGCGTCAAGCTCAGCTACAATGAAGGCCTAACCTGGGCCGTGAATAAAGTCCTCGAGCCAGGCTGGAGCGCCTATAGCGACATTGCCGTTACTCCCAAAGGCACCATCCTATCCTTCTATGGAGCCTCCGGTGAAAAACACCACTTCGCTGGGGATCGCCTCACCCTCGCCCGGTATAACTTGGAATGGCTCACCGATGGTAAGGACACCACCCCCGTCGCCAGCCGTGAGGATCTCCCCATCATGGACCCGGTCACCGTCAATGGCCTCGCCTTGCCCACGAAAAAGGTACCCCAGGGCCTCACCCTCCATCCGCAGATGGGTCTCCTCACTGTTTCCTTCATCCAGGGGCAGCTCATCCACCGCACCACCTCCCGCATCTTGGAGACCCGCGCCACCATCACGCCCAATGGCGATTACCTCCTCATGTTTCCAGAGGGAGATCATTACGCCAAGAGTAAGGGCGAAAAGATCAATACCATGATGGCCTGCCGCTCTACGGATAAAGGCAAGACCTGGAGTGCCCCCCAGGTCGCCTATGATGTCCCCTACGGTCAGCACGGTTTTATCCCCTTCATCCCGCGCGGCAGCAAGCGCCTCTATGCCTTCGGTACCCAGCCCATGCACAGCCACTGGACCCACGAGGGCGGCCAGCATGAAAACGCCGCCATTGGTTATCGCTGGTCAGATGACGACGGCCACACCTGGTCCGATGTCAAACTCATTGCCCCGGTCAATGATCCCGGTTTCCGTGGCATGTCCGTCATGCGCATGACCGAGACCGATGCTGGCACTTGGCTGCTCGGTTCCCACATTGCCGATTGGTCCTTCAAGCCCATCCGTACCAAGCAGTACATCCTCCGCTCAGATGACAAAGGTGAAACCTGGACCGTCCTCCCCCATGCACGGCCGGATGGCTGGTTCGCTGAAGGCTTCGACCGCATGGATGAAGGCCGCCCGCTGAATCTTGGCGGTGGCAGGGTTCTCTTCATGTCCCGCACCCCCGCCGGAAAGCTCTTCACCGCCTGGAGCAAAGATGACGGCAAGACCTGGACCGAACCCGCCCCCAGCACCCTCGTTCATCCAGATGCCCCGCCTATGCTGTTCCCTCTGTCCGATGGCAAAACACTCGTCGCTTTTCATCATAACAAACTCCCTCCCACCAACCCTCGCGACCTCAATGACAAAGCCGAAACCATGAAGGTCCGGTCGGAGGTCTGGGTCTCCACCTCCACCGATGAAGGCCACACCTGGAGCGAGCCTCGTTTCGTCATGGCCAACGCCGTGGAGAACAACCTCGCTGTCGGCGGTTTCAACTTCCAGTGCTCCTACCTGGATGCTTTCACGGAGGATGGTGTCATGCACATCTTCATGCCTCATCGCTGGCAGCAGGCCCTGCATCTCACCATCAAGGAATCCGACTTCGCCAGCCTGCCCACCAAGGCCCAGCTCGCTAAATTTAAAGGCGTCAAACCAGCCCCTAAAGTCACCGCTGCCGTCATCCCTCCCTCGGCTAAACCCGCTCCTAAAAAGCCTGAGCCTAACTACGCCAGCAAGCTCGCTGCCGACATGGAACCCACCCGCCGCGTCATCTATAAAAAGATCGGCGATGTGGAACTTGGTCTCGATATCTTCGAGCCTGCCGGATTCAAAAAGGGCGACCAACGCGCCTGTTTCTTTTCCATCCACGGCGGCGGCTGGACCAGTGGCTCCACCCGCAGCATGTATCCCTTTACCGACTACTTTGCTAAAAAAGGCATGGTCGGCATCAGCGTCCAGTACCGCTTGTTTAAGGTCGGCGGCCCCCTCACTGTTTTTGACTGTGTCAAAGACGCCCGCGCCGCACTCCGTTACGTCCGCACTCACGCTGCCGAATTCGGCATTGATCCGAATAAGATCATCGCCAACGGCGCTTCCGCAGGTGGTCACCTCGCCGCCGCCACCGCCCTGTTTCCCGGCGTGGACCATGAGGATGAAAACCTTCTCATCTCCTGCCGTCCCGATGCCATGATCCTCTTTTCCCCCGTCATTGACACATCTTCCGAAGGTTACGGCCATGCCAAAATCGGCGACCGCTGGGAAGAGCTTTCCCCCGCTCATCGGGTGCTCCGCTCCCTGCCACCCACCTTGCTCTTCCACGGTACGGGTGATACCACCACCCCCATCAAAGGTGCTCGCGTTTTCGATGCCGCCATGCGCAAAGCTGGCAACCGCATCGAGTTCATCGCCCCTGAAGGAGCCATCCACACCTACATGTTCAAGGATGCCCGCCTCCATGCCGAAACCCTTCAGCAGATGGATGCCTTCATCGCCACCTTAAACTGGTAGCTCCTTGTTGTTATGCCCTCTCCGGTTTAGGAGAGGCATGGCCATTCGGTCAGCCCCCGCTCCCGGAGGGAGCACGGCTAATAGCCGGTGGTGGGTCGCGTAGCGACCGAGAACCACCGGACAAGAAAACGCTCCCCCATACCGCCGTCGCGTCCTGGAGGGACGCCGGATGCCCGGTTCTCCTATTCAACAACCGTTGACCGGACCATCCCCACCGTCCGCTCTCTTGTTGCGTTTTACGAATAATGTATAATAATATTAAATGCTGTAAACAACAGTGCAAAATCGTGTCCCTTTCAATTCATCCCCATCCTCCACCCATGGGGAAATCCATCCCCATGAATCCCCATCGCCACTCATCATCAATGGATTGACCACCAAAATCCCCAAATGGGGATAAAATGAAATACCTCCCCACGCCCCCTCTGCGGCCAAGACTGGGCGTCAACAGCCATCGATTCACCCGCAAAGAGGCCAAGGGGCAGAGAACGCAGAGTCACCAAGCCGACTGATTACCCTCCCCAAAAATCCCCAACCTCCCCCCCATGGGGAAATTCATCCCCATCAAATCCCCATCTCAACTCATTCATCCTCAACACACTGACCACCCAAATCCCCAAATGGGGATAAAATGAAATTCCTCCCCACAGCCCCCTCTGCCTCTCCGCCCCTCTGCGGCCAAAACTAGGCGTCAACAGCCATCGATTCACCAAAGGCCAAGGAGCAGAGAACGCAGAGCCACTGGACCCAGCTAATCGCCACCTTGATCCCTCAATGGTCACAGTCTTTTACCAGCAATATTGACCCTCAGCCCACGTCTTCATCTATCCAACCCTAGCCATGAAGAGACTCACTGCCCTCGCCTTGTTATGGTCTGCATCCTGCGCTTTTGCGGATGTCAGACTGCCCGCCATCATCTCGGATCACATGGTCGTCCAGTCTGCGGTCGAGGTCCCCATCTGGGGCTGGGCCGATGCTGGGGAAGAAGTCACCGTCACCCTGTCCGGTCAAAGCACGTCCACCCAAGCGGCCGCCGATGGCAAATGGCAGGTTAAGCTTGGCAAGCTCCCTTCCACCGCCGAACCGCAGACCCTCACCGTGAAGGGTAAAAACACCCTCACCGTCAGCGATGTGCTCATCGGTGAAGTCTGGCTTGCTTCGGGCCAGTCGAACATGACCAAGACCGTCAACAGCTGCCTCAATTACGAGGAGGAGCAGAAGCAGGCCGCTTTCCCTCAGATCCGCATGTTCACTGTTGAGCGTATCTCTTTGCCGAAGCCGCAGGAAGACTGCAAAGGCACCTGGCAGGTATGCAGTGCCGAAACCGTCGGTCGTTTTTCCGCTGCCGCCTATTTCTTTGGCCGCGAGCTTCATCGCGAGCTCAAGCTGCCCGTCGGCCTCATCCATTCCGCCTGGGGCGGCACCGCCATTGAGGCCTGGACCAGCATGCCTGCCCAGTCAAAGCTGCCCGAATACCCGACCATCTCCGCAAGCTGGGAAGAGGCTAAAAAACAGCCCTGGGATGCCTCCAAAGAAGCCGCCGCTCATGAGGCAGCTGTGGCCAAATGGAAAGAAGAGGTGGCTGCCGCCAAAGCCGCCAAGAAATCCGCTCCTCGGGTACCTCCTTCCCCTGTTGAGCCACGTCTCCATCAGAATCATCCTGCCAATCTCTACAATGGCATGATCTCCCCCATCATCCCATACGCCATTCGTGGTGCCATCTGGTATCAGGGCGAGCACAATTCTAACAAACCTTATATAGAGCTTTATAGCCTTCAGCTAAAAACCCTCATTCAGGACTGGCGTCACCGCTGGGGGTATGAGTTTCCCTTCGCCTGGGTTCAGCTTCCAGATTTTCAAGCCCCGCAGGATTCTCCCGTGGAGGTGGAAAACTGGCCCGTCATTCGCGAGCAGATGCTCAAGACGCTGACGGTACCCAAGACCGGCATGGCCATCGCTCTCGGCTTGGGCGAGGCCAAGGACATTCACCCTAAAAACAAGCAGGACGTGGGCAAGCGCCTCTCCCTCTGGGCACTCGGTACCGTTTATGAAAAAACCGTCCCCGCCACTTCCGGTCCGCTGCCTGCAGATGTTGATTTCAAAGGCAACACCGCCACCATCACCTTCGACCACGCGGAAAGTGGACTGAGATCCAAAGATGGCAAAGCTGAACTCACAGGCTTCGCCATTGCCGGTGCCGACCGTCGTTTTGTCTGGGCCGATGCGCGCATCCAGGGAAACAAAGTCATCGTTTCCTCCCCTGATGTCGCAAAGCCCGCCTCTGTCCGGTATGCCTGGGCCAACAATCCCATCTGGTCCCTGGAGAATGGTGCTGGACTCCCTGCCTCCCCTTTCCGCACCGATGACTGGAAGATCGAACTGAAGCTCGCCGCCATTTTTGGCGATCACATGGTCGTGCAGGCAAATGCTGCCGTCCCGGTCTGGGGGTGGGCCGAGCCTGGAGATGAAATCACCGTCACCCTGGGCAGCGAAACTGCCACCACCAAAGTCGCCCCGGACAGCACCTGGAGCGTCCGCTTGAAAGCGCAATCCGCCACAGACAAGCCTCAGGAACTCGTGGTCAAAGGCAAAAAAAGCCTCACGATCAAGGACGTCCTCCTCGGTGAAGTCTGGCTCGCCTCCGGCCAGTCAAACATGGCCTTCCTCTTCAGCCGTGGTGAATACCCCGCAGCAGAGTCCGCTGCTGCCGATCTTCCTCAGGTCCGCATGTTTACCGTCAAGCAACACAGCACACGTACACCCCAGAAGGATTGCGAGGGGGCGTGGGTCGTCGCCACCCCGGAGACCGTGCAGAATTTCTCCGCAGTGGCGTGGTTCTTCGGCCGCGATCTGCACCTCAAAATGAAGACTCCCGTGGGCATGATCAATTCCTCCTGGGGCGGTACCGACATCGCCGCCTGGACTAGCGAGCCTGCCCAGGCTGCCGTTCCTGCGCTCAAGGAAAAATTGGACCAGTGGGCCAAGGACGCCGCTGCCTATGATGCAGCCAAAGAGAAGGAGGCCATCAACAAAAGGCTTGTGACCTGGAAAGCCGCCGTCGCTAAGGCCAAAGCCGCAGGTGCCGCCAAAATGCCACCCAAGCCGAGAGCGGAAGGCCGTCTCGACATTCATCAAAACCATCCTGCCAATTTGTACAATGGCATGATCTCACCCATCATTCCCTATGCCATTCGCGGGGTCATCTGGTATCAGGGCGAGCACAACTGCTCCACCCTGGAAAAAGCCACCCTCTACGCCACCCAGCTTCCTTTGCTGGTTAAAGACTGGCGCGCGCAGTGGCGTGCGAATTTCCCCTTCGCCTGGGTGCAGTTGCCTAACTTTGAGCATCTTGGCTTCCGCCCCCTCGTCCGTGAAGCTATGCAAAAAAGCCTCAGCGTGCCGAATACCGGCATGGCCGTCACCATTGATGTGGGCCAAAAAGATGACAACCATCCCAAGGACAAAAAGACCGTCGGCGAGCGGCTTTCCATCTGGGCACAAGCACGCGTCTATCGCCAGAAGCTGCCTGCTTATACAGGGCCGACGGTGCGTGAGCACGCCGTGAAGGGCAATACAGTGCAGGTGCGCTTCGACAATGCGCAGGGTGGTTTGAAGCTAAAGGATGATACCGCCAAAAGTTTCGAGATCGCCGGGGCCGATCAGCAGTGGAAACCCGCCCAGGTTAAGATCACCAGCAATCTCATGGTGTTTTCCAATCCGGAAATCAAGACTCCCGCCGCCGTCCGTTACGCCTGGTCCAGCAGCCCTGAAGCCAGCTTGTTTAACGGAGCCGGACTGCCCGCTTCTCCCTTCCGTACGGACGATTGGGAAATCTCCGAACGCCCGCTCCCATGATGAGGTTCCTTGTTTTTGCCACACTTCTGGTTGGTTCTGCGGGTGCTGAAGACTACCGCATTGAACTCAGTACCATCCAGACCAGTGTGGGTGATCTTTACTGGGCACAGTCCCGGGCCGCTCTCATCCCAGGGGAACCTGCCCGTGTCATCGTCACCACCCAGGAGATCGAAAAAGCCGGGTCCCATGGTTACCGCAATGTCTTCGTGACTGAAACAACGGATGGCGCAAAGACCTGGAGCAGCCCCAAGGAAATCGTCAGCCTGCGCCGCGCACGCATGCCGGAAGGTCACGACTTCGTCATTGGCGATGTCTGCCCGCAGACGCATGTCAAAACCGGGGTCGTGCTCGCCCATGGCAAGACCTTTGGGTTTGAAGGCGGTGTCAAAGAGAACCGTGGTTTCGAACGTGTCTCTTACTCCACCTACTCTCCCAAGAAGGATACGTGGAGCGGCTTGAAGTTGCTGGAACTCCCGGAAAAGGATCATGAGGGATTCACCATCCTGGAACCCAATTCTGGCTGCCATCAGCGTTATGATTTGCCCAATGGCGAGATCCTTCTGCCTATCCGGTATCGCAAGAATCCCAAGAGCCGCCAGTACACCACCATGGTTGCCCGTTGCACGTTTGATGGAGAAACGCTCACCTATCATGAGCATGGCTCCGAACTCACTTTCAAAGGCCGACGCGGTTTATACGAACCTTCAGTCATTGGGTATGGCGGGCGATATTATCTGACCATGCGGGCGGATGAAAGCGCCTTCGTTTCCGTCAGCGATGACGGCCTCAACTATACCCCTCCAGTCGAATGGAAGTTCGATGATGGTAAGGTGCTCGGCAGCTATAACACCCAGCAGCACTGGGTCGCTCATAGCGATGCCTTATATCTCGTTTATACCCGCAAGGGGGCCAACAATGATCATGTGAATCGCCACCGTGCACCCATCTTCATGGGCAGGGTGGACCTGGAACGCCTGTGTGTCATCCGTTCCACCGAGCGGATTCTCCTGCCGGAGAACGGTGTGGATCTCGGCGGGGGCTTTGGTGTGCTTGATTTCAATGCTGGGGAAACCTGGGTCATCAGCACCGAGATGGGCTTTCCTGAGGACCGCCGGAATGAACCCAATCGCATACTCCTTTCCAAAATCCTGTGGTCCAAGCCTAACAAACTTTTTAAATGACTGCCTCCCAATTAGCCACCGCACTGCACGATGGGCGACCTGTGTTTGGCACCCTGATTGTATCACCATCACCTCGCTGGCCGGATACGGTGAAAGGTTGCGGCCTGGACTTTGTCTTCATTGATACCGAGCACATAGCCCTTGATCGCGAGCAGCTTTCCTGGATGTGCCAGACCTATACGGCCCTCGGCCTGCCGCCCATTGTCCGTATCCCCTCACCGGATCCCTATACCGCCACCATGGTTCTGGATGGCGGTGCCGCTGGCATCATCGCTCCTTATGTGGAAAGCGCCGCTCAGGTGCAGGCCCTTCGCGGAGCTGTGAAAGTACGTCCCCTGAAAGGCCGCAAGCTGGATGCCATCCTGAATGGCGGCACCTGCGAGCCTGAACTGCAAACCTACATGGATGCAGGTGCACAGAACCGCCTGCTCATTGTTAATATCGAGAGCGTGCCTGCCATCGCCGCCCTGGATGAGATCATCGCCGTTCCTGGTCTGGATGCCGTGCTCATTGGCCCCCATGACCTGACATGCAGCTTGGGCATCCCGGAACAGTACGACCACCCGGATTTCCTTGCTGCCTGCGAGACCATTTTTAGCAAAGCCCGTGCGGCAGGCATCGGTGCCGGTATTCATTTCTGGGGCAGTGTGGAGCAGCATGCCCGCTTTTTAAAACTGGGTGCCAACATGCTTATTCATAGTGCTGACATCAGCCTCTTTCAGAAACATCTTCGCCTGGAACTCGCCGCTGTAAAACAAGCCGCCGGTTTGAATGCCTCACCTGCGGAAACTTCCACCGTCACTATTTGATCCGCCATGCTCAAGTCTCTCCTGCTCTCGTCCTTCCTTGCCTTTTCCGCTCACGCCGCCACTCCTTTTCTGGAGAAAACGGATGTGTTTGAAGGTGGCAAAGGCGCTTCTCTATACCGCATCCCTGGCGTCGTCGTCACTGGCAAAGGCACTGTCCTGGCCTACTGCGAAGCCCGTCTCAATGACAGCAAGGACTGGGGTGAGATCCAGGTGCACCTGCGTCGCAGCACCGATGGCGGCAAGACTTGGGCGGCTCCCCCAGCACATCGCCCATCATGGTGAGCGTGCTGAAGGCAACCCCCGTAAAAAGGAAGGCGGAGAGAAGGAACAGACCGTCAACAACCCCGTCGCCATCGTGGATGCGAATGGCACCATCCACTTCCTCTATTGCCTGAATTATGCCCGCTGCTTCTACATGAGCAGCACCGATGACGGACTCACTTTCAGTGAACCTCGCGAGATCACCGCTGCCTTTGAAGGCTTCAAGCCCCGCTGTCCCTGGAATGTGCTGGCCACCGGTCCTGGTCATGGCATCCAGATCAAAAGCGGTCGTCTCGTCGTTCCTGTCTGGCTGGCTTATGGTTCTAAACCGGGTGATCATGCGCCCTCCATGGCTGGCACTCTTTATAGTGATGACCATGGTGCGACCTGGAAGGCCGGAGACATCGCTGTGCCCAATGAGGGTGAGTTTGCCAACCCGAACGAGACCACCCTTGCCATCCTCTCAGATGGTTCGGTGATACTCAATACACGCAGTGTATCAAAGGCCAGCCGCCGTCTCGTCACCGTCAGTGCTGACGGTGCCACTGGCTGGAGCCAGCCTCGTTTTGATGACTCCCTTTGGGAACCTATCTGCATGGGCAGCCTGACCGCATTACCGCAGAAACCCGGCACCCTCATCTTCGCCAATCCGCACATGCTGAAACTGGATGCCGAGGGCAAGCCTGTTCCCGGCGGTCGTGGTCTTCGTGAGAACCTCACCATCAAACTCAGCCGTGACGACGGTCAGACCTGGATCGCTAGCAAGACCCTGGAGGCAGGGAAGAGCGCCTATTCAGATCTGACCGTTCTTTCCGATGGCACCATCCTCTGCTTCTATGAACGCGACAGCCGCCTGACCGCTGCCCGTTTCAACGAGGCCTGGGTGGAGAGCAAAGAGTAGCTTTACTCTTTGGGCAGCGCGGCCTTCCAGCCTTTCTTGATCTGATTGGACAGCACTTGAATCACCTTCGCATGCTCAGGCAGGGCCGCCAGGTTCACGGTCTCCTGCGGGTCCGCTTTATGGTCGTATAGCTCGGTGCCTGCTTCCATGCCCTTCGGGTTCTTCCACTCGGTATATCGCCAGCGGTCCGTGCGGATGCTGCGGCCTTTATACCCTTCCGGTCCCCGGCGCAGGTATTCGCTGAAGGCCGCCTTCTTCCATGGGCGTTTAGGGGTATTCAACAACGGGGCAAAGCTCTTGCCTTCCAGCTTCTCACTTATAGGCAGGCCTGCCAGATCGGCCAGGGTAGGGTATAGATCCACCAGCTCCACCAGTGCCCGGCTCCGTTCTCCGGCAGCCTTCATCCCGGGGGCGCTGACCATCAGTGGCACCCGTGTGCCTAACTCGAAGTTAGTCATCTTGGTGAACAGCCCCTGCTCACCCAGGTGGTATCCGTGGTCACCCCACAGGACGATGATGGTATTCTCCCTCAGCCCCAGCCGGTCCAGCTCCGCAATCACACGTCCAAGCTGCGCATCCATGAAGCTGACGCAGGCACGGTAGGAGCGGATCAGTTTCAAGGCCGTGGGCTGGTCAAGGTCGCCTTTGGCTGGGATGCCTCCATAGCTGCGCAGTTCATAGAGGTCATGCAGGGCAGGGGCGGGTACATCCTTGCCGGGCGTGGAGTTATCAGGCATCCGGATACTGTCCTCCGGGTACAGGTCCCAGTACTTCTGCGGGCAGGTGAAAGGCAGGTGCGGCTTTACAAAACCGACCCCCAGGAAGAAGGGCTTCCCTTCGGACTTCAATCGCTGGAGTGTCTCAATGGCCTTGAGGGCAGTCTGGCCGTCGGGATAGACATCATCCGGCTCAGGAGAGGCTTCATAAGGCATGGGCCGGATCAGCCGGGGCTGCTTGTCTTTGGGCAGCTTCTTCATGCGTTTGATGAAGTCCTCAGACTCTTTGCTGAACCAGTGGCGGTAGGGCTCGCCATGATACCAGGAAGGCTCGCTCCAGCTCTGCGGATCATCTCCTGGCTCCACGGAGCTATGATGGAAGATCTTGCCCAGGGAGATGGAAGTATATCCGTTGTTCTTGAAATGCTGCGGCAGGGTCACCACATCGGGAAGGGTGGGACGAAGGAACTTGTTGTTAGCCAGGATCGTCGTCGTTTCCGGGCGGAATCCGCTGAGCACGCTGTTGCGTGAAGGGTTGCAAACCGCTACCTGGCAGTAGGCACGCTCAAAGAGCACACCGCTCCCCGCCAGCCGATCAAGGTTGGGCGTTTGCATGTGGCTGGCTCCATAACAGCCCATCTCAGGACGCAGGTCATCCACAGCAATGAACAGAACATTGGGTGCCGCCTGTACGAGGGCAGTGGAAGCAGCAAAGAGAAGGGCAAGGATCCAGACTTTCATGAAACCTGTAAACGCCGGACAAGACGCAATCTCGCCTGAATTGATTGTGTTTTTTAAACTCATAGCTCTGATCAATGGAATATGCGGGCGGAATAATTGCGGGATGCGGGTGGGGGTTGACGGGAGGGCGGGGCGGGCTGTATCCTTGATGGATGAAGGATCAGCCATTGAGGACATCGGTGATTGGTAGCTACCCGTTTCCGGGGTGGCTGGAGTTTTCTGCTCAGCATTTGGACCAGTTTGGCAGTGCGGATGTGGCGGAGCTCCAGGATGATGCGGCGATGGTGGCGATCCAGGACCAGATTTCGGCAGGGCTGGATGTGATCACTGATGGAGAACAGACGCGGTTTGATTTTAACCTGTCGTTTTATGGGTTTATCGAAGGCATTGCGCTGGAGCCAGCGAGCCCGCGGCGCTTTGGTCCGCCAGCTCATGACCAGCGGGGGAAGCATGAGATCATTGGGGAGCTGAAGGCTCCTCGAGGGCTGGGGGCAGTGGAGGAGTTTCAAAGATTGAAAAGACTGGCAGGCGGTTCCGGTAAACGGCTGAAGGTGAGTGTGCCGGGACCCTATACGCTGAGCGGCAGGCTTGCGCCTAACCAACAGTATGCTGACAGGTATGCTGTCACGGAGGCGCTATTGCCGCTCGTTCGGCAGGAGATCGCTGACTTAGTGGCGGCGGGTGCGGAGGAGATCTGCGTGGATGAGCCGAGCATGAGTTGCTACGGCTTCCGCGAGGATACCGGGCGATTTGTGGACATCTTTAACCGGACGGTAGAAAGCGGTTATGGGCAGGCGCGGATCTGCACGCATCTATGCTTTGGAAACTTCAAAGGGCATCCGGTGGGGTATCGCAAATATGCACCTCTTTTCCCGGCTTTCTTTGATCTTCACTGCGATGAGGTGCACGTGGAGATGGCTAATCGTGAGTATGCGGAGCTGGAGATCATCGGCGAGATCGCCCAACGGACGGATGTGGCGGTGGGGATCATTGACGTGAAGAGCTACTACATCGAGACGCCCGAGAATGTGGCGGATGCGGTGCGGGCTTGTTTAAAGCTGGCTCCGGCTGAGAGGCTGGTCTTCGCCCCGGATTGCGGGCTGAGCCAGACGGCACGCTGGGCGGCGAAGCAGAAGCTGGCGAACATGGTGGCCGGGGTGGTCCTGGTGAAAGCGGAGATGTGAGAGCGCCGCCGCACATTGTCATGTCACTTCCGGCGCAGTTTATCGGCTAGGACGGCACCGAGGATGACGGTGCCGAGGACGACTTTTTGGGTGTAGCTTTCGACGTTGGTGAGATTCATGCCGTTTTGGATGACGGCGATGATGAATGCGCCGGTGAGGGTGCCGAGCATGGTGCCTTTTCCCCCGCTGAGGCTGGTGCCACCGACGACGACAGCGGCGATGACATAAAGCTCATACATGCCGCCATAGGTGGGAGAGCCACTTTTAAGCTGGGAGGCCATGACGACTCCGCCAAGGCCGGCGAGCAGTCCGCTGACGACATAGGCAAACATGAGCACGCAATCCACGGGCACGCCGGAGATGTGAGCAGCCTCGCGGTTGCCGCCAACAGCATACAGGTGGCGGCCGATGCGCATCTGGGTCATGACGATGTGAGCGACCCCATAAAGCAGAATCATGAGCAGGACGGCATTGGGGATACCCAGGACATCGGCCCCTCGGCCGAGCCACACGAAGCTGTCGGGGATTTGGTAAATGGACTGGCCTGCGGAAACGGTATAAGCGAAGCCACTGGTGACGAGCATCATGGCCAGGGTGACAATGAAAGGAGGGATGCTGAAGCGGGTGATCATGAGACCGGAGAAAGCTCCAGCAAATCCACAAGCAAGGATAGCGACCATGCATGCGAGGAGCATGCCGCCCGTGCTGGCGGTGAGGGCACCGGCATAATCACGGATGAACATCGAGACGAGAACGGCTGCGAGAGCCAGGAGACTGCCGACGGAGAGATCTATGCCAGCGGTGATGATGACCATGGTCATGCCAATGGCAATGATGGCGATGACGGAGATCTGGTTGGCGATGTTTAACAGGTTGTCGCCTTTAAGGAAATTGGGCCAGCGATAGCTGTCCGGTTTGATAATGACGGGTGTGCCGAGCGCGGGAAAGTCTTTGGATAACTCGGTGATGACTAGCCAGCGGGCGCTTTCTTCCGCTGTGATGATGGCATCCAGGCGGGTGCCTGCGGACTGCATTTTTTCCAAGGCGGCACGGGCGTCCGAAGGTGAGCCTTTGATCACGGCTGCGACGGTGACTCCGGCAGCCTGCACTCTGGCTGCGACTGTATCTGCATAGGCTGATTCATCTGATGATGGCCTAACAGCAAGCATGACCGTATTTCCTGATTTAACCCTGGAGACCACCTGGTCCACGGCGGCATCACCCGTGACGGACTGCTGAGTAAGGGTGACGAAACTGAAGAAGGCGCAGAGGGCCGCGAGCACGAAGATCATGCCGTGGTCAGACAAAAGGCGCAGCAGGTAGGCTTTCATGAATGGGATGGCGGTTACTTCAATTCAGGGTCTTTAAGGGCGTCTTTCTGCCGGTAAAGCTGGGTAGGAATAAGGATCTGCGCGGGCTGGGGAAGTCCACGTGACCAGGTCATGATGGAGGTGACAAGTTGGATGCCCATTTTGTCAGGAAACTGGATGGGGTCGGCGTAGATTTTGCCATCCTTGATGGCTTGCTTGCCTTCGGGCTGGCCATCGAAGCCAATGATGACGATCTGCTTTTCACGACCGGCTTTTTCAAGGGCGGCACGGGCACCGAGGGCGGCTGGGTCATTGATAGCGAAGATGCCGCGCAGATCCGAATGAGCCTGCAAGGTATCTTCCGCAGCTTTGTAACCGAGGTCTTTGGCTCCGCCGCTTTCGAGTTCGGCGACGATGTTGATGGCTGGCTTGCCACTGGCATTGTGGGCATCAATGATTTCACGAAAACCCTTCACCCGAAGCTGGCAGGATTCCACCTGCTTGAGGTGAAGGACGGCCACTTTGCCACCCTGCTGGCCGAGGGCCTCAATCATGGCATGACCGGCCTCTTTGCCGCCGCCATAGTTATCGGTAGCGATTTGGGTGACGATTTCTACGCCGGGTTCGTTGCAGGGGACATCGACGGTGAAAACGGGGATGCCTGCGGCATTGGCCTCCTGAATAACGGGGACGATGGACTTGGAATCGCAGGGGCTGAGGACGATGGCGCTGACTTTTTTGACGATGAAATCTTTGACCTGGTTGCTCTGCTTGGCCACGTCCTTATCACCACTGACGACGATGACCTCATAGCCATGCTTTTTACCCTCGGTAGCCAGGTTGTCGCCAATGACTTTAAAGAAAGGATTGTCCAGGGTTAGGAGGGAAGCTCCTATGGTACCCTTGCTGGATTCATTAGCCTCAGGTCCGCCACAGGTAGTGAGTGCGAGAAGAAATCCGATGCTCAAAATAGGTCGTAATAGAGTTCTCATGCAGTGAACAGCGGGGTTGGTCCGCCGATCTTGTGGGTTTCGTTACCAAATGACAATGATTGAGTGTGAGAGGGTTACGTTTTTTTAGACGTTCGTTAGTGTCCATGCATTCCATTCTTCCAACTCTGCTTGTTCTCCTGGCCGGCACTGTTCTGTCAGCCGAGCCGAAATTGTATGTCGCCAACGCGCTGACAAATGAAGGTCTTTTTACTGACGGCATCGAGGGACCTGCTTGTGATGAGCAAGGGAATATCTTTTGTGTAAAGTTTGGTGGTGAGCATACGCTGGGGAAAACGACACCCGACGGATGTGCGGAACTGTTCTTGGACCTGCCCGCAGGCAGCAAGGCCAATGGCATTCGCTTCGGCCCGGATGGTCTGATGTATGTGGCGGACTATACGGGACACAACATCCTACGGATTAATCCAGAGACAAAGGAGACAGAGGTCTTTGCGCATGAAGCGGAGATGAGCCAGCCTAACGATCTGGCCATCACCATTGAAGGGCATTTATACGCGAGTGATCCCAACTGGGGTGAGGGAACGGGCCGGGTGTGGCGCATCGACCGGCAGGGAAAGGTGACCTGCGTCGTGGAAGGCATGGGGACGACCAACGGCATCGATGTGAGTCCGGATGGCGAGACACTGTATGTGAATGAGAGTGACCAGAGAAAGGTCTGGGCCTTCACTATCGGCAGTGAGGGAGAGCTGATGGACAAGCGTCTGATCAAGGAGTTTCCTGCCCAGGGCATGGATGGCATGCGGGTGGATGTGAAAGGGAATCTATACATCACGCGGCATGGAAAAGGCACGGTGGTGAAGCTATCCCCCCAAGGAGAGGTGATGCAGGAAATCAAGCTGCCAGGAAGCAAGCCGTCCAATCTGTGCTTTGGGGGCAAGGACGGGCGCACGGTGTATGTGACGGAGATGGAGCATGGGCAGATCGTACAGTTTCGCGTGGACCAGCCAGGGCTGGAATGGAAGCGGATGCAGGAGCGTGTGGCACTGAATAAGGAGCGGAAACCGCTGAGGTTTTACCGGCAGGCGGCGGTTCAGGAAGTGTGTGCCTGGCCTAACCTGACGTTATCACGTGACGGGAGCATCCTGGCAGTGCTGCATAACCAGCCGGGCCATGGTACGATGGAAGGTGACATCGAATGCTGGGCGAGCACGAACGGTCTGCGCTGGGAGAAGCGCAGCACCATCACGCAGCATGCGCCGAATACGATCCGTATGAACCATGCGGCGGGGCTGGCTGGAAATGGGGATCTAGTGGTACTTTGCTCTGGCTGGACCAATGAGAAGCAGGCGGAGCGGCCCAAGCAGGCTGAGTTCCGGGATGCGATATTGGGCAACTGGGTGCTGCGATCCAAGGATGGCGGCCTGAGCTGGGATAAGCAGGAGTCCTTTCCCAAAGCTGAGGCTGGCTGGACGGAGTACATCCCTTTTGGGGATATCTGCCAAGGGGCGGACGGTGCTCTGCATGTGTCCTGCTATCAGGGGGAATACCTGGATGCGGCGATCTCCTCCAAGACGAAGGGATATCGCTCCTGGCACTTCCGCAGTGATGACGATGGCTGGACATGGAAGGCAGTATCGCTGATCGGTCCGCGTCATAATGAGACGACGCTTTTTCATCTGGGCGGTAAGAGCTGGCTGGCGGCTGCGCGGGTGGATGCCATGGACATGTTTCGCAGTGATGATGATGGCCTGACCTGGACGAGCCTGCCGCGTGCGACGGAGCGCAATGAGATCAACGGTCATCTGATGCGGATGAAGGATGGGCAGCTCATGCTGACGTATGGGGTGCGCATCCCTGGGCGCTATGGAGTGTGTGCGAAGTTTAGCGATGATGAAGGCCGGACGTGGAGTGGGGCGGTCCGCATCGCCCATAGCTATGTGTGGGACTGCGGGTACCCGAGCAGTGTGCAACTGGCGAACGGGCAGATCGTGACGGCTTACTACTCCAAGGATACGCCTGAGTATAGCGGCTACCAGATGGGGGTGGCGGTATGGGAGGCTACTACCCGGCTGACTGCGGAGAATAACAAATAGTGCCGGTTTCAGCCCCGATGGCGGGTGGTGAAAGTAGGCAGACGTACCTTCCAGTACATGGCGGCAAGGCGCAGGATCAAGATGACTCCCATGCCGATGTAGCGGTGGCTTTCGGATGGAGGAAACCACTGGCGCAGGAGGACAAAGGTGGTGGCTCCCATACCGGCGGCGGTGGCATACAGCTCTACCTCCGCACGGAGCACCCAGGGAATCTCGCTGCGCAAGACATCCCGCAGGATGCCGCCTGCGACGCCGGTGACGATGCCCATGAGCACGGCGACGAGGCCAGGAGAACCCAGCAGGAGGGCCTTTTCCGTTCCTATGATCGCAAACAGGGCGAGGCCAAAAGCATCCGCGATGGCGAGGGCACGATTTGGGATATCCCCAAAACGTGCGACCACAAAAGTGACCACTGCGGCCACCAGGGCGGTGGAGACAAAATCCGGTGTCTGGATCCAGAAGACGGGGCGCACGCCCAGGCAGAGATCCCGGATGGTGCCGCCGCCGACGGCAGTGACCAGCGCGAGGACGAGTGCCCCAAACAAGTCCATGCGCTTCCCCTCGGCGGCGAGGACACCGGAAATGGCACAGACGGCGCAGGCGGAATATTCAATCCAAGGCGGCATGCCCGCACTCTGAACGAGAATTTAGATTATTCGAAGGTAAGTCGCGCTTTGTTTTAAATAGCTCCCTTCATGGAGACGGTACCTCGTAGGCATACCGATAGAACCAGGAACCGGTGAGGCTGACCTGATGCTGGCAGAGGCCGTTGGCATCCGCAGTGACGGTGGCGATGGTGGTATCCCAGTTCACAAGATCTGTGGAAGCCTGGAGTTTATACTGCAAGCCGGGGGTGGCCTGGCAGGAGACTTTGGCCATGGCGGCTCCGCTTTTTTCGATCTTAATGGCGGTGGCGGGGAAGACGATGAGGGAAAGCTGACCGGCTTCATCAAATGGGTCTGACCATCGCTCATCCGTATAGACGGCACTGCCAGTGAGGGTGAGGAGAAAGGCGAGGAGGCTGTCCTTTTCATCCTGGGTGAGCCCGAGGTTTTGAGGCTGGCCATTGGGGCGTTGCAGACGTGCATCGAGCTGATCGTTGTCAGCCGGGATGGCATTGTAATGATTAATGACGGCCTCCAGGGTGGCGAGGCTGCCATCGTGCATGAAGGGGCCGTTGGACTGGCCGCCGGGGCCGATGAGATCCCGCAGGGAGGGGGAGCGGACATTGGTGAGGTCCGTGCCGCCGCCGATCTTGGTGGTGACGCCGTTGTTCCGGCTGGCGGGATCGATGTCAAACTCGCCAGGGCGGTGGCAGCCTGCGCAGCCGGCACCATTGGGTGGCGGGGTGAGGAAGATCTGCTTGCCCGCATTTTCCTGTGTGGTGAAATTCGGGAAGGGCGCATTTCCATTGGCCACCTGTGCGCGGCCGACATCGAAGCGTGAATCAAAGGACTGGATGCTGCGGATGAACTGGGCGAGCGCCAGTTGCAAACGGGATTCCGTGATGGCGGTATCTCCAAAGGCCATGGCAAAGAGGACCTGATATTCCTCAATGGCGGCGAGCTTTGTGAGCAGGACGGAAAAGGCCGGGTCATCGCCCGTGCCACTGAAGCCCATCTCCGCATGGTCCCGGATGGGTTGGGTGGTCTGGTTTTCCAGAGTGGTGGCGCGCTCATCCCAGAAGAATTTAGGCTCCTGGGAAAAGCGGCTGTTGATGAGGCGCATGGAGTGGCGGCCAGTGGTGCCATTGACACCAGTGCTAGCGATGGATGTATCGCTAAAGGCATGGGCCTGCTGGTGGCATGAGGAGCAGGAGATGCTGTCATCCTTTGACAGGCGCTTGTCATAAAAGAGCACGCGACCGAGTGTGGCACCCCGGTCCGTGATGGCCTTGCCGTCGGTGGTGTTATCCCGGGTGATGTAGGCGGGCTTGCCCTGCTGGGCGTAATTGGCCTGGGTGGTCAGATCCAGGATGCCGCTGCCAGCGGTGGCAGCAAAGGGCAGGCTAGAAAGCAGGGTGCAAAGGGCAAGGGAGACCTTCATTGTTGTGAAGGGTTTCTCATGAGAGAAACGATGGAGCAATCGGCTTTACCCTGGCTTAACAAATCTCAAGACATGACGGTGCAGGATTGTAAAATAGGGGATGAATCCGCCTGATGCTCCCTCTGAATACCTCGTCATTTCCCGTGGCCAATGGGATAAGGATCTGCCTCCTGAAACCATCCAAGCGGCGATTGACCAATTTTACATCTGGCTGGAAAAGAAGGTGGAGGCGGGGCAGATGATAAAGGGGCAGCGACTTGCCACTGGCGGGGCGACCGTTTCTAAAAAAGGTGTGATGGACGGTCCCTATGGAGAGACGAAGGAGGTCATCGGCGGATACTGGTTTGTCCTGGCCGGGAACCTTCAAGCGGCGGTTGAAATATTGGCTGAAAATCCCTGCGTGCAGTGCGGACTGCTCTTTGAGATCCGCCCCATCGAGACGGAGCGGGCCTCCGCCTATGCGGTGACGAATGAGACGCCGGACTGAATGGTAGCGACGATTATGGCAGGACGGGCTCTTTCTTGTTGAAGATGCCTTTGACCTTGCTGAAGAAGCCGGTCTTTTCCTCGGGGATGAAACGTGCGGCGGGGTCTGGCACGATGGCCGGGATGATGACGGGCTGAGTCTGGTCCCAACCGCCGCCGAGGGCCTTGATGAGGGAGACACTGGCGATGAGGCGCTGACCGGCGACCTGGACCGTTGCCCGCTGGGTGGCCAGGGTGGTGCGGTTGGCCTCAATGACATCCAGGTAAGGGCTGGTGCCGGACTCGTAACGAGTGCGGGCAAGGCTGGCGGCGCGCTCGGCACTGTTGCGTGCGCGTTGCTGGGCCTCGGATGAGACGGCCAGATGGCGGATGGAGGAGAGGCTGTTTTCGACATCGGCCACGGCGGTGAGGAAGGCCAGACGGTATCCGGCGAGGGCTTCATCATGCTGGGCTTTGGCCTTGTTCAAATTGAAGACGTTTTTGCCGCCAGAAAACAGGGGGATGTTGATGCTGGGGCCGTAGCTGTAGATGAGGGATTCCGGCTGCATGAGGAGATCAATGTCCGCGCTCTGGAAACCGCCACGGCCGATGAGCTTGATGCTGGGGAAGAACATGGCTTTGGCGACGCCGATGCGGGCGGTGGCGGCGGCGAGGGCACGCTCGGCCTGGGAGACATCCGGACGGCGCTCCAGGAGATCGCTGGGGGCACCGACGGGGAGGGCCGGGGGAGAGTAAAGGCTGCTGCCACTGGCGGGGATGCGGAAGCTGGCGGCATTGGCTCCGAGGAGGATGGCGATGGCGTTTTCCAACTGGTCGCGCTGGGACTGAAGAGTGGAGGTTTCCGCTTCGGCGGTGGCGACTTCGGTTTCAGACTGGGCCTGCTCCAGCTCGCTGCCAGCTCCGGCTTCGACACGGGCCTTGGCGATTTTGAAGGCCTCACCGCGAAGACCGATGGCCTCACGGACGAGGCGGATTTCCTGGTCGAGGACACGCATCCTGAAGTAGTTGGTGGCGACATCGGCCTGGATGCCTAACAGGATGTTATGCACAGCATCGGCGGCGGCCTGGGCATCGGCACGTCCGGCTTCCGCACCACGGCGGATTTTGCCAAAGAGGTCCAGCTCCCAGCTCAGGTCGGTGACGGCATTGTAGGAAGGGCCTTCATAAAAGAGGCCGTTCAAGGGGATGGGGCTGATGGCATTTTCCGAGGTGCGCTGGCGGTCGGCCGAGAGCGGCATGGAAAGGACCGGGAAGAGATCTGCACGGGCCATGCGGGCGGTGGCGCGGGCTTGGTCAAACCGGGAGATGGCGGCCTTGAGGTTTTGGTTATTGGCGGTGGCGCTGACCATGAGCTCGTTGAGCTTTGGATCGCGAAACAGCTTCCACCATTCTCCTTTGGGCTGGTGGGAGGCAGGCCGGGCTTCACGCCAGGCGACGCCTTTGAAGCGCTCCGGGGTGGCCGTGGCGGGGCGTTCATAGTTAGGCCCGACCTGGGCGACGAGAGCGCCGGTGCTGAGGAGGAGTGGGAGAAGGAAACGCATGGGAGGGGCGAGTATGGGGACGGGAGGGGATGCGGGACGGGAGGCCAATGCTCATCCCGCAGTCGCGGGACAGGGGGCTTAATGCTCAGTGCTCAGTTGGGCGGGGGAATGGGGAAGAACGGGGGTATGAGGGGTGGCGGCTTTTTTCTTTTTGCCGAGGGTCATGAGGATGACATAAAAGACGGGGGTGAGGAAAAGGCCAAGGAAAGTCACGCCGATCATGCCGGCGAATACGGCGGTGCCCATGGCGCGGCGCATTTCAGAACCGGCACCTGTGGAGATGACCAGGGGATACACACCGGCGATGAAGGCGATGGAGGTCATGAGGATGGGGCGAAGACGAAGGCGACAAGCGTCCAGGGCGGCATCCAGGGCGCTGAGGCCGTGGTCGTGACGCTCTTTGGCAAATTCGACGATGAGGATGGCGTTCTTACAGGCCAGGCCGATCAAAACGATGAAGCCAATTTGAGTGAAGATGTTGTTATCCCCGCCGACATACATCACCCCGGCCAGGGCGAAGAGGAGGCAGACTGGCACGATGAGGATGATGGCCAGCGGCAGGCGCATGCTCTCATACTGGGCAGCGAGCACCATGAAGACGAGGAGGATGCAGAGGGGGTAGATATAAACGGCGGTATTGCCGGCGATAATCTTTTGATACACCAAGTCGGTCCATTGGTATTCGAAGCCGGGAGGGAGGGATTTGACCAGCTCGGACATGACGGCTTCGCCTTCACCGGAACTGAGGCCAGGGCCAGCAGCACCGTTGAGATCGGCGGCGAGGTAGCCGTTGTAATGGGTGACGCGGTCTGGGCCGTTGGTCTCATTGACGGTCACGAGGGAACCGATGGGCACCATTTCACCGGCAGCGTTGCGGGTCTTCAGACGGGTGATGTCACCCACGTCATCACGGAATTCAGGCTCGGCCTGGGCGACGACCTGATAGGTGCGACCGAAGCGGTTGAAATCATTGACGTAGAGACTGCCAAGATTGATCTGGAGAGTCTCGAACAAGTTGGCGAGGGGGACACCCTGGACCTTGGCTTTTTCGCGGTCCACTTCAGCTTCGAGCTGGGGGACGTTGACGGTATAACCGGAATAGACCTGCTGGAGTTTGCCTGTGGCGTAGGAGGCACCGACGAGATCCTGGGTGGTCTTATAAAGAGCATCGTAGCCTTGGTCGCTGCGGTCCTGGATCATCAGCTTAAAGCCGCCGGTGGTACCGATGCCATTGACAGGCGGAGGGGAGAGAACGAGCACCATGGCGTCCTGAATTTCCATGAACTTGCCGTTGAGAGCCTGGGCGATGGCATCGCCTGAAAGCTCAGGGGTGGTGCGGTCTTCGAAGTCGTCCAGACCGACAAAGACGATGCCGCTGTTCGGGCTGATGCTGAAGCCGTGGATGGAAAGGCCAGGGAAAGCGATGGCGTCCTTTACGCCAGGGTGGTTCAGCACGATGTCTGACATGCGGCGCATGACGGTTTCCGTGCGGTCCAGGGAGGAGCCATCGGGAAGCTGGGCAAAACCGACGAGATATTGTTTGTCCTGAGCAGGAACGAAGCCGGTGGGCACCTTGTCAAAGACGCGGACGGTGAGCCAGACGAAACCGCCGTAGAAAATGAGGGCGATGATGCTGAAACGGATGATGCGTTTCACCATACCGACATACATGTTGGATGACCATTCGAAGAAGCGGTTAAAGGGACGGAAGAACCAGCCCAGCATGGCATCCATGATGCGGGACAGGATGTCTTTCTTTTCATGGTGGCCCTTGAGCAGAAGAGCGGAGAGGGCCGGGCTGAGCGTGAGCGAATTGATGGCCGAGATGACGGTGGAGATGGCGATGGTGACCGCGAACTGCTTATAAAACTGACCGCTGAGACCGCTGATGAAAGCGGTGGGGATGAACACCGCGCAGAGCACCAGGGCGGTGGCGATGATGGGGCCGGTCACTTCCGTCATGGCCTGCTTGGTCGCTTCAATGGGGCTGAGGCCGTTGCCGATGTTACGCTCGACGTTTTCCACCACCACGATGGCGTCATCCACGACAATCCCGATGGCTAGAACTAGCCCGAAGAGGGAGAGGTTGTTGATGGAGAAACCGAGGGCATACATCACTGCAAAGGTACCCACCAGAGAGACGGGGACGGCGACGAGCGGAATGATGGAGGCGCGCCAGGTTTGCAGGAAGATCACGACCACGAGCACGACGAGGAGGATGGCCTCGATGAGGGTGTGAATGACGGCATCAATGGACTTGTCCACGAAGACGGTAGGGTCATACGCGATGGCATAGTCCAGACCTTCGGGGAACTTTTTCTTCAGTTCCTCCATCTTATCGCGAACGGCCTGGGAAAGGGACAGAGCATTGGCTCCTGGGAGCTGGAAGACGGGAATACCGACGGCACGTTTATTATTCAGCAAGCTGCGCAGGGCGTATTCGCTGGAGCCGAGCTCCAGGCGGGCGACGTCTTTGAGACGAAGCTTTTCACCAAACTTGCCGACTTTGACGATGATGTTGCCAAACTCCTCCTCGCTGACGAGACGGCCTTTGGTATTGATGGTGAGCTCAAATGGGACGGGCTTTCCAACCGGCTGCTGGCCAATGACGCCAGCGGCCACCTGGACGTTTTGTTCACGGATGGCGTTAACGACATCGGAGGAAGTGAGGCCACGTGCTGCGGCTTTATCGGGATCAATCCAGACACGCATGGCGTATTCGCCACCGCCAAAGAGCTGGACCTGACCGACGCCGGGCAAACGGGCCAGTTCATCCTTCACATTGAGGGTGGCATAGTTGCGCAGATACAGTTCATCATACCGGTCATTCGGCGAGAGGATGTGCACGACCATGGTGAGGTCGGGGGAGGACTTCACAGTCGTGACACCAAAACGGCGGACTTCCTCAGGCAGCTTGGGCAGCACCTGGGCGACGCGGTTTTGCACCTGCACCTGGGCCTGGTCCACATCGGTGCCGAGCTTGAAGGTGATTGTCAGCGTCATGACGCCGTTGGCCGTACTCTGCGAGGACATGTAAAGCATGTGCTCGATGCCGTTGATGGTCTGCTCCAGCGGCGAGGCGACGGTTTCAGCGATGGTCTTCGGGTTGGCACCCGGATAGGTCGCGGTGACGATGACCGTGGGCGGTGCCACTTCCGGATATTCGGAAATAGGTAGCTGGAAGAGTGTGATGCCTCCCAAAAGAAAGATGAGGAGGGAGAGCACACCCGCAAAAATGGGGCGGGTGATGAAGAACCGGGAGATGTTCATACGAGAGATCGGGAGGCGTGACTGGGATGCAGGTTCTCCGTTTCGCTCCGTGGGGGCACGGCGATGTGGAGGCTCGGACTGGGAGAGTGAGGGAGATGCTTAGTTAGCAGCCGTGGCTTTGGCGGGAGGTGCGTCCACGGGGGCTACGGGCATGCCAGGCTGGGGCAGACGTGCCTGGCCATTGATGATGATTTTGTCTCCGGCGTTCAGGCCGCTGCGGATGATGCGCTTGCCGTTGATGCTGGGGCCGATGACGACGGGCTTATAAACACTCATGTTCTTATCATCCACGCCAAGGACAAACTTGTTGGCTTGGTCGGTGAGAATAGATTTTTCATCGATCAAGAGAGCCGGGTATTCGGCGGTCATCGGCAGACGGACGCGGGCGAAAAGACCGGGAGTGAGGCTGCCGTCCGCGTTAGAAAACTCGGCCCGGAGGATCATGCTGCCGGTGCTGGAATCCAGGCGGTTGTCGAAGGACTCGACGTGACCTTTATGGGTGAAGGTCTTTTCATTGGAAAGCTGGAGTTCCACGGGCACGCGGCCATCGCCATTGGTGAAGAGCTTTTTGTCCCGCTGTAGGGCTTGCAGGCGAAGGAGGCTGTTTTCATCAATGTCAGTATAAACATAGACGGGATCCACAGTGACGATGGTGGTCAGGAGGGTGGTGCCAGCGGTGACGAAGTTTCCTGTTGTGGTGATGGCGCGGCTGATGCGGCCGGAGATGGGGGCTTTCACTTCCGTGTGCTCCATTTCGATTTCGGCGCTGTGCTGGGAGGCTTTAGCGGACTCCAGAGCGGCTTCCCCCTGGCGGAACATGGATTCGCGCATTTCACCCTGCTCAGGAGCGATAGCCTTGGCGGCCAGAAGGCTGGAGACGCGGTCGTATTCCCGCTTAGCGGCGAGAGCGCTGGCTTCGGCACGCTGGACTTCGGCCGTGGCGACACGGAGCTTGGTCTGGAAAGGGCGCTGATCAATGGTGAAGAGGATATCGCCTTTCTTGACTAGCTCCCCAGCCTTGAAGTGGACCTCGGTGATGTAACCGGCTACGCGGGGGCGTAGCTCGACCGTTTCAACGGGTTCGACACGTCCCGTGAACTCCTCCCACTCGACGAGCTTCAATTGCTCTACGGCGGCAATCGTGACCGGAGCGGGCGGCATCTGTCCGCCTTGGCCAGCTTGTGGAGGCTTTCCACAGGCGGCGAGGAGCAGGACGAATGGGAGGAGGGTTTGGGGTTTCATGCGGTTTCGGGGGGGAGGGGTTCGGGAGATGATGCGGGAAAGTTGACCAGTTGGTTAATTTGAGAGCGCAGAAAGTTTCTTGGAGGTGGCTTTCGTTGCTTTCGGGCTGCCTCGCGGAGTGCGCTGAGTAACGCCCAGGATGATCATGGCCCCGGCCTCAAATTCATCCAGGTAGCTGAGGTCATTCCACATGCGGGCATGGAGTAAAAGCCCTTCGCTGTAGGCGAAAACAATGCGGGCGATGGCGTTAGGATCCGGTGCGTCGATGATGCCCTGGGCATCGGCATCGCGCACGGCGCACTCATAATAGAGGATGAACTGGCTGAGGATCTCCTGGAGTTTGTTGCGCAGGCGGTCATCCACTGTGCTGATCTCTGCGCCCAGGGAATGGACGGGGCAGCCGAGGACACGGCCATGCTTGGCCAGGAGTTCTTCCTGCTCTTTGCGGAAATTGCGGAAGCAGTTCAGAATGCGGTCCAGCGGCGGGACGACGGGGGAGAATGTCTGGTCCAGTTCCCGGCGGTGCTCCAGCCAGCTATGCTCAATGCCGATAATGGCGAGGTCTGTCTTGGACTCGAAGAAATGGTAGAAGCTGCCTTTTTTGACTCCGGCACGCTCACAGATCTGATCCACGGAGGTGCTGCCATAGCTGCCCGTCCAGATCAATTCGATCACGGCTTCAATCAGGCGGATTTTGGCGTCACTGGTGCGTCCCATGCGGGGACATTGGCGAAACTAGACGAACAGTCAACTATTTTTCTGCACGGCCACCAGACGGGGTTCGGGAATGCGGTGGAGAATGATCATGGAGATGATGGCAAAAGCGGCGGCGACGGTTGCCACGGTTTCAAAAGATTGCGTCCATGCATAGATCTGGCCGCTGATGAAGGTGGCCAGGAGGAAGGCGAAAACATTACAGAAGCCCAGGATGGCCTGGAGTGTGGAACGACGCTCCGGCGGGCATAGCTCAGCGGCGAGGGTAAGGTCCCCCACCCGGTCAAGAAAGAGGCCGAAACCGAGTACGAAATAGGACAGCATGAAGCCCGTAAACGACTCCGTCACGGAGACCCAGATGCAGAGGGCCACACAGACCACACGAGAAGCCTGGAGCAGGACTTTACCCCCGCTTCGATAACCGACCCAACTCGCCAGAAGGCTTCCCAGGACGACCCCGACGGCCTGGCAAGTGACGAAGCGGCCCATGTCCTCTTTAGGACGTCCGGTGACGTTCAAAGCATGAATGGTGAGAAAGGAGACGACCATCAAGTAACCCATGCCAGTGAAGCGGGTGATGACCAGCTTGATGAGCCGTGGCTGCGCACGCAGGATGCCGGGCAGGCTATGCAGGTAGTCCCGATAAGGACCGCAAGGGGTGGCTGGGTGCCGGTTCCGCATGTGCTCGTCTTCGTGCATGAAAAGCTGCGAAAGCCAGGAGACGAAGAGCAGGCCAAAGACGGCCAAATGCAGCCAGGCATAAGCGGTGCGATTGTCGAAATGCGTCAGTACCTGATGGATGACTGCGCCGGCCAGGATGCCGATCACGGCCTGGATGATGTATCGCACGGCCCAACCGGCGGCACGGGCTTTTTCAGGCACCATGCGTGTGACCATCTCCATCCAGGCCACGACAGTGATGCCACCCAGGAGGCCGGAGATGATGGGGGTTAGGACAACGATGGAGAGCAGAGCGCCCTCAATATTGTCGGCATACATGAGGATCAGCCCGGTGATGAGGTATGGCAGGCGCTGAAGGAAGCCAAAGAACAGTACCCAGGGTTTAAATCGGGGCAGGCGCTCCACAATAGGGGCGATGAAAACGCCCGCAGAGGCGGATGCAGCGGGCAGCAGCACCGGCATCATGGCGATGATCCAGGCCTGACCTCCGAGGGTTTCCACCATTTTTGGCAGCACACTTTCCGGTGCCAGGAAGGCTGTGCCGCCCATGTAAAGCCCGCCTTCCAGGCAGTGGCAGATGAAATTCCGCCGCACCGCATGGGAATGTGGATGCTGGGGGGCGGATGCGGACATGTGCGAAGCCAGTAAGATGCCTTAGTTCCTTCCGGAAGAAAGCAATTTGAACATGCTTTAAGCGCCTACCTGACGCAGCCAATCCTCCAGGTTGTAGTAGTTCGTCACACGGGCGACTTTCGCGCCCCGGATATCAAAAAAAGCGCCTACCCGCAGGCGATAGGTCTGTCCTGTGGCCGGGGGCAGTCCTTCATCGGTGGCCAGGTAGGCACCGAGGATATAAAATTCCGCTGCTGCGCGGGTGCCATCTTCATGGGCCATCACGGCCAGCTCGGTTACTTCTTCCCGGTAGCTGCGGTCCATCCTTTGCAAAAAGGTGCGGAAAGCCTGCTTGCCGATCTCTGAGGTCCCTTGGTTAATATCATGCACGACATCCTCTGTTAGCAGGGCCAGCATGGCCTCTCGGTCGCCGGAGTTGAAGGTGGCATAGTAATTTTCAATCAAGCGGACAGTATCGGCGGCGAGGGACATCGGGAAGGTTGAATGAAGGATGGGCAGGGGTCAAGTGACAGCCCCTTCAAGGATTTTCATCCGCCCTTTGACAGATGGCCAGACCGCGCTGACTGGCGATGAGTTCTCTTTTAGCATGGCTTCCAAGACGATCTCATTTCTTCGCCGCATCGCTCTCCTTGAGGGCGGTTCGTTTTTGCTCCTTCTCGGCATTGCGATGCCTTTGAAGTATCTGGCGGACATGCCGATGGCGGTGAAAGTAGTGGGCTGGCTACACGGGGCACTGTTTGTGGTGTTTTGCTATGCATTGCTCCAGGTGACGATGAAGACCCAGTGGTCGCTAGTGCGTTGTGCGTTGGTGTTCGTTGCTTCGTTGGTGCCTTTTGGTCCTTTTGTTTTGGACAGCCGGATGCGTGCTTGGGAGCAAGAGGCCAGATGATTCCGCTTTGTGAGGCAAAGTTTTTCTTGCGCAGGTAACTTTATGCCGCAAAGTGAGGCTCATGAGCACAAAGCAAGACGCCCTCGAACATCTTCGGGTGATCCGTTCCCTCATGGAAAAGGCACATATTTACAGGGCCATCTCAGCACCGGCTGCGGGTCTCGGTGGGGTGCTGGCTATCGCTGCCGCCGGGCTGACGGGATGGCAGATGATGCAGAAAGGCGGGCTGCCTGAAAGGGAGGGGGATACGTTCCTTTGGCAATGGCTGGTCATCCTGGCCGTGACGGGTGTGGTGAATGTGATCCTGCTGGCGCGGGAGGCGGCACGGCGTGGACAGCCGCTGGTCTCCGATGGCATGCGCATGGCGCTGAAAGCCATCCTGCCGCCATTGCTTGTGGGTGGAGTGCTGGGGGTAGGCCTCATTGTGCATCTGGATAATCACGTGATGGCGGTCCTGGTGTGGGTGGTGTGCTATGGGCTGGCGCTGCTGGCCACGGCCAGTTTTTCCCCACGGTCTCTGGTGCGGCTAGGCTGGGTATTTACTCTGCTGGGGCTGGTCTTGTTTTGGGCCTGGGCCGCGAATGGAGATATCCGCATGATGCCCCATGATGAAGGCCCGGCGGCATTGATCATGGGTCTGACCTTTGGCCTCTGTCATCTGGCCTATGCAGGAGCTGTTTTTCTGAGTAGAAAACCGGAGGCTGTGACCGCACGCGAATGATCGACTTTGACCAGTTGGACAAGACGATTCATGAAAAGAGCCGTCTATCCATCATGACACTGCTTTCCACGCGGGGGGAGTGGGCGTTTCAAGATCTAAAAGCCGAGCTGGGCATGAGCGATGGCAATTTGATCACGCACCTGCGCACACTGGGAACCGCAGGGTATGTGCAGGAAAGCCGCGATGACTCCGGTACACGGCCGCGAACGACGTATGCCGTGACGCCTGCGGGCACGAAGGCTTTCAAGAGTTACGTGGACGTGCTGGAGGCTATCGTGAAGGCTATGAACCCAGGCTGAATCCCCTTTTTTAAACAATCACTTTGCATCACAAAGTTAAATCCCAAATAACATCCTATGATCATTCATCTCGCCCAACATTACGGCATGTGCTTCGGCGTCCGCGACGCCCTGCGTGCTACGCATTCCGCCGCCAGTCAGGAGCCGGTAACCATCCTCGGCCAGCTAGTTCATAATCCCGTGGTGGATGCGCACCTGGCGACCCTGGGAGTCCGACGCGGGAACCTGGAAAAGATGGACTCCTCCAGCACGCGCAGAGTCATCATTACAGCCCATGGGGCATCGGATGCGCATCGCCAGAGATGGCAGCAGGCGGGTCATCAAATCACAGATACGTCCTGTCCATTGGTGAAAAAGGCGCACCATGCGCTGGGCGCTTTGGTGGAGGAGGGATATCACCCGGTGGTCATCGGCCAGAGGCAGCATGTGGAGGTGCAGGGGCTGATCGGTGACCATCCGCAGGCGAGTGTGCTGCTCACCGCAGAGGATGCCTGCTGCATCCCTGCGCACTCCAGGCTGGGAGTCATCTCCCAGACCACGCAGCCTTTGGATCATGTGCTGCGAGTGGTGGAGGCGATCAAGCGTCACCATCACCGGTCCGAGGTCCGTTTTATGGACACCGTCTGCCGTCCCACCAAACAGAGGCAAACAGCGCTAGAGGACCTGGCGAAGACCTGCGACCTGATCATCGTCATCGGCGGTCGCAACAGCAACAATACCCGTCAGCTCACAGAAAAGGCGCGGTCTCTAGGCGTGCTGGCGGAGCAGATCGAAACGCCGGATGAGCTTCGCGCAGAATGGTTTCGCCAAGTGGCCCATGTGGGCGTCACCGCTGGTACCTCCACCCTGGATGAAACCGTGCGTGCCGTGATGGACCGCCTTCAAAATATCTCCTGCCAGTAAACTACCCCAACATCAACATCCTAAAACAATAGAAAACAATATGAATACCCAGTCTTGGATCCACCATTTTCAAACCAACGCCGCTGTGCATGATCAAATCTTGTTTGAAGGCCAGCCCTGCACTTTGCCGGAGGCTGTGCGAGTGCCGGTGGCACATTCGCTGGCCATCTTTCAGCTCGGGGAATCTGGCACGGGGTCCCGGCTGAGGCGGTATGCACGCGAGGTGGCTCCATTGGAAAATTTTCGTGGGTATCAGCGGGCGATTGATCTCTTTGTCTGCGAAGAACAGGCGCACTCTCGGTTACTAGGCCGCTTGGTTGGGCATCTGGGGGGAACACTTTTGCAGAAGCAGTGGACGAACAGTGTCTTTCGTCGCCTGCGGTTTCTGGTGAACCTGGAGTTCGCCATTCAGGTGCTGCTGACGGCGGAGCTGGTGGCGGAGGTCTATTATGGCACGCTGTATCTTCGTGTTGAGGATAAGTCCGTTCGGAATGCCTGCCGTCAGATATTGAGGGATGAGATGAAGCACCTGGAATTTCAACGTCAGTTCCTGGCTGAGCGCTTGGCCACTTTCTCGCCTATCGGACGGTATCTGTGGAACTGCCAATTCCGCCTGATTCATGCTTTGACAACACGCGTGGTGGCTTGGGACCATCGAGCCTGTTTAAAAGCTCTGGGAATGAGTCGGGACTCTTTTGTCCAGCGTTGCCACCAGGCTCATGAGCGGTTTCAAGCGAGGCTGGATGGACTTACCAATGAGCTCAAATGCCCGATTCAAAGCCCGCAATCAGTCCATGGAATGCCATTGCAGCCATGAGCGTGCGAGTATAAAACGGTGTAGAGGGGGTGGGAAATCGCTGAAGACAGCGATGTTAACATTTTGTTCAAATTAAATGTTGGCAAAATGACGGTGATATAATATTTATAAAGAATATTACAATTCACTCCCGATGAATACTCGTTTTAATATTACCGCTGCTGTCGCTGCGCTTGTTTCAAGCGTTGCCCTCTTGTCCCATGCAGGAGCGCCTGCGCCGCTGGTGGAGGCTCCTCCGAGCTCCGCTTTGGAGCAGTACTTCATGCAGGATTACATGCTGGGGGACTGGGGAGGGCTGCGTACCCGGCTGGCGGAAAATGGTGTGGATTTTGAGTTCTTTTACGTGGGCTCCATGCCGACGAATCTGGGCGGCGGTATCCGTGCGGGTTCCGCTTATCAGCATGGATTCCTGGCTGCCATGGATCTGGATACGGAAAAGCTGGGATGGTGGAATGGCGGTCACTTCCATGTTTCTGGTGTGTCTCTGGAAGGCCGCCCGTTTGCCGATACCTATGTGGGAGATCTGAACAAAACCAATCTGGTGGATTTCCCGGCGGATACACGCCTGTGGCAGGCCTATTACCAGCAGGATCTGTTCAACGACAAGCTCATCATTAAGGCGGGCCTTATGTCTGTGGACCGGGATTTTATTTTGCCAGAGTTATATAACTCCCTGGCATCGATCAACTTCATGAACCAGACCTTCTTCTTCCCGACGATGGCGTTCAACCTGTATGATATCCCGGGCTTCCCTGAAGGGTCGCATTCCCTGCCATCCACTCCGTATGCAGCTTTGGGCGCTCTGGTGAAGTGGCAGCCGGTGGAAAGTTTCTACATCCAGGCCGCTATTTATGACGGCAATCCAGACGCGAGCTCCTCCGGCACCCGGCTGGCGTTGCGGGCTGAAGAAGGTGCGCTGATGTATTTTGAAACCGGCTTCCGCCTGAATCAGGGCAAGGATGACCGGGGTCTGCCGGGGAACTACAAGCTGGGCGGTTACTACCACACCGACGAGTTTTATGATATCAATTCAACGATTCTTTCGATGACCCCGCTGCCTTTGGACACAGCGGAAACACATAAGGGTAACTATGGTGTTTATTTATTGGCGGAGCAGATGCTGTGGCGTGAATCAGGCCGGGATGATCCAGCGCAACAGGGCATCGTGGGTTTCTTTCGTGTGGCCGGTGCTCCATCGGATCGCAACCTCGCTGAATTTGGCATTGATGGCGGTCTGGTATTCAAAGGTCTTATTCCTGGACGGGATTACGATACGCTTGGCATTGGCGGCTCTTATCTGAAAATTAGCGAAGAGGTGAGCGATGCTCAGCGTCGGATTAATGAGTTCTTTACCGCTGCCCCCTTTAATGCTCCTGCGATTGAAGAGGCAGATTATGAGGCCGTCGTGGAAGTGAATTACAAGTTGCAACTCGCTGCTTGGTGGACGCTCCAGGCTAGCCTGCAATACGTGTTTCATCCTGGTGGCCGTGCCGGGGCAGCGCTGGCGGGTGACTCCACCCCTGACGCACTGGTGCTGGGCATCCAGACGACGCTGCGGTTTTAATTAAAGAGACGTCGTTCGCCGTTCTTTACGGGCTTCATTCCAAGCCACGAAGAGCGGTGGAACGATGAGGAAAAACAGCCACATGTAAGCGAGCCGCTCATGTACAATGTGTATGGGCAGCAGCCAGGAAAGGGTGGCGACGATGAGGCTGCTCACGGTCCAAATCCAACCGGCTACGCGGTGGGTCTGCCGCCAGACGTGTTCTGAATTCAGCGTCCACGGGACACGGACGCCGACATAGCGGTTCGGCTTCAGTTTGCCAAACAGATTGCCCATGAAGGCAAAGAGCAGGGCGACTGAGGTGAGAACGAAGCGGCCAACATCCGCCTGATGGCCTAAGGAGGCGGAGATCTGTACCAGTGCCACGGCTCCCAATAAAATGGAGATGCCCAAACGGATGAGGCGGGTGGCCTTGCCATGGGCGGTGAGCGCACCATCGGCATCCCGGTATCGTGCGGAGTCCCGAGACTCCTTGAACAAGACAAAGGCAAACGCCAGAAGGACCGTTACTGGCGTGACGAACAATCCCCAGGATTTCGGCGCATACCAGTTGACCTCCCCTTTCATGTTCCACTGCATGGGCACGCGTTCTGTCGCGAACGGCATGGCGACCAGTGCGGCAAGGATGGGAATGATGAGGATGAGGATCTGCAGCCACTCGCTGCGGATGAAGGTTTCGATTTTGGATTTCATGATGAGGAGCGGGGCTTGAGTTTCTTGAGTGCGGCTGCGGCTTTTTTGGCGGCTGGGCGGGGGGCTTCGACAAGTCCGCTGAGCCAGACCATGACGTCTTCGACAACACTGGTATTGAGATGGTAGCGGCGGAACTGGCCCTGGCGTTCTTCCTCAATGAGCTCTGCCTGACGAAGAATATCGAGGTGATGGGAAACGGTGGGTTTACCCACCTGGCAGGTGTCCGCAATCTCACCAGCAGTGAGGGATCCTGTTCGCAGCATTTCCAGGATCTGACGGCGGGTGGGATCGTTGAGGGCTTTGAAAAGCGAGTTCATTTGATTTGATATTTCGATAAATATCGAAATGAATCAAGCTGAATTTTGCATCGTGAGATCGGGCTCTTTTACACCCTCTCGCCGCTGGCCCTCACGACGAGCAGCACGGCTACGGCGATGAGGATCATGACGAGGCTGACTGCGACGGCGGACTCGAGATTACCGACGCTGAGCTCTAGCCAGACAGTGGTAGGCAGGACTTCGGTGCGGTTGCGGGTGGCACCAGCGAAGACGAGGATGGGGCCGAATTCCCCCAGGCTGCGGGCCCAGGCGATGCAGAAGGCCGCTACCAAACCGCGCCGGGCACTGGGCAGGGCGATGTGCCAGAGGGCCTGAAATCGCGTGGCCCCGAGGGTCAGCGCGACATCTTCCGGTCGGGGAGAAAGGTGGTCAAACGTACCGCGCACGGTGCGGATGGCAAAAGCAGCGGCGACGACGAATTGGGCGAGGATGACTCCAGCGACGGTGTACGTGAAGGGGATGACGCTTTCGATGGCCTTGCCGATCAGCGTTTGAAAAAAGATCAGCAAGCACAGCCCGATGACCATGGGCGGCAGGACGATGGGGATATCCAGCGCGGCATCGACGAGAGATTTTCCAGGGAATTGCCGCCGAGCCATCAAGTAGCCGATGGGCACGGCGACCAGGAGGGCAAAGGCGGCGGCAGCGGTGCAGGTGATGAGGCTCAGGCCCGTGGCGTAGCGGATCTCCGGTTTCAGCAGTGTGTCCAGCCAGGCCTGCGGGGTGCTGTAAAGAGCGGTGGCACCGATCAGCAAGAGCCAGAACAGCAGGTAGGCAGAAACGATGAAAGCGAGGCTGAGCCAGAAGAGGCGGGCAGGCATGGACGGGAAGGGTGGAAGGGGAAACTTGTGGAAGGGTGCTTTTCTATCGGAGCATTCTCCGGCGCACAATGGCGGAGAATCCGCGTGCATATGTTTGAATCGCCCTTGCCCGATTCTTCATATGATTCTAGTTTATCTAGTAACTGATGATCCTTTGTCTCGAATCTTCCCTCCTTGGAGGTTATCTCACCAATGAAGTGCCTGGTCTGGTGACCGGGATGCTGCATGTGGCGGGTTCCAAGCAGCCACTGAGGGTGGAACTGGTGGGAAATTTCCTGCGCGACATCGCTGGATGCCGGGTGGATCTGCACAATCCGCTGCCGCATGGAGACCTGGATGAAGTGGCGTGGCTTTCACCCCACCAGCACGGTTTTAACGGCGTGATGACAGCCTCCTACCGTGTGGCGAAGCTACCCCGCCGGCGATCTGCCGGGCAGACGGCACTGCCGGAGCCGCAAGGGCTGAAAAATCTGCTTTTCCTGGAGTGGTTCAACCAGCAGAGCCAGCGCATCCTTATTCAGTCCTGGCACCTGCAAATGCGCGTGAGTGCCCCGCGATGGCAGATGAGTGAGCAGGAAGAGGCGAGCCTTTTGCGCCAAGCGCGGGCGCGGCGGAAACATTTTCTTTTGAACCAGCGAGGCACGCAGGACCGTGCCAGTGCGCTGCATGCGCCGGGCATGCCGGATCCCTTTGAGCCGCATGATCTGAGCACGGGAAATCCTTTCACTTCGTTGGGGGACGCTCCTGCTTCCAGTCCCCAGGACCCGCCGAAATCCAGTCATGCGAATCCCGCGCGGCGATCCCAGGCGCTGGCCCAGGAACTGCGCCGCTTTGAGCAACTGCTGGTTTTTAATGAAGAGGTGCGCACACGCCCGGCGGTGATGCATCTGCTCTCGACTGTAGCGGATCTCACCGCGCACCTAGTGCATGTGCTGAGGCAGTTTTCGGAATCGAAAACAGCGCATTGGAACTTTTTGATCGTGGATCTGGAACAGTCCCTGCCGCTCTTTGGCGCGGCTCTTAATGCCACGGATAAAATGGTGCAGCATGCCAGCCCCGGCACGGACCAGGAATGGCTGGCGATGGTGCAGGCCTGTCTTCTGAACATCGAGCTGCGCATGCGGGAACTGCTGACGATGCTGCGATAAGTCCGCCCATGTGGCCCTGAACGAAGACAAGGTTACCTGGGAAACTCGGTTGCTTAGCCGGAGGATGATTGAATACTGAGGGTTAAACGCCGAATCCCCCAAGACTGCCCCCTGACATGTTTTCCCTTCTCACTGACAAACTCGAAGATGCCTTCCGCAAGCTGCGCGGTCTGGGCAAGATCAGCGAATCCAACGTCTCCGACGCGATGCGGGAAATCCGCATGGCGTTGCTGGAGGCGGATGTGGACTTTAAGGTCACCAAAGAACTGATTGAGGCGGTCAAGACCCGTGCCCTGGGTGAGGAGGTTTTGAAGACCGTCACGCCCGGCCAGCAGATCGTGAAAATTTTCAGCGATGAGCTGACGAAGATCCTGGGAGATGACGCCGCCGGGCTGGACCTCAGCCAGCCTTCGCGCATCCTGATGGTGGGTCTGAACGGGGCAGGGAAGACCACCACCTCCGCCAAGCTGGCTTACTGGCTGAAGAAACAGGGCAAGCGCCCACTGCTCATCGCACTGGATCTTTACCGTCCTGCTGCCGTGACGCAGCTTCAGGTGCTGGGCCAGCAATTGAATGTGCCGGTTTGTGTGCCTGCGGCGGGTGAAACGGATGTTGTTCGTGCGACGCGGGCCGCCTTGGCCTGGGTGGAGCAGCAGGGCGCGGGCATTGCGATTTTCGATACGGCAGGCCGTCAGGAGGTGGACGATGCCTTGCTCAATGAATTGAAGAAGGTGCGCGACCTGGTGAAGCCGGGTGAGACGCTTTTGGTGGCGGATGCGGCGACGGGTCAGCAGGCCGTGGCTGTGGCCAGCAAGTTCAATGAAACGGTGGCCCTGACTGGCCTCATTATGACCAAGCTGGATGGTGATGCCCGTGGGGGTTCCCTGCTTTCCATGCGCCAGGTCACTGGCTGCCCTGTTAAGTTCATCGGTGTGGGTGAAAAGGTGGACCAGCTTGAGGTCTTCCACCCTGACCGGATGGCCCAGCGGATTCTCGGCATGGGTGACGTCGTCAGCCTAGTGGAAAAAGCCGCGCAGGAGATCGATGAAAAAGAAGCCATGGGCATGATGCGCCGCATGGAGGAGAACAAGTTCGACTTCACTGACTTCCTCGGCCAGCTTCGTTTCATGAAAAAGCTGGGGCCGCTGGAGGGCCTGCTGGGTATGATTCCTGGCATGAACAAGCTCAAAGGCATGCCGGGTGTGGATGACAATCGCATGAAGCATGTGGAAGCGATCATCCTTTCCATGACGCCGAAGGAGCGGTCCAAGCCGGACATCATCAACGGCAGCCGACGCAAGCGTATCTCCAAAGGTTGTGGCCGTCCTGTGGTGGAGATCAACCAGCTTCTCAAGCAGTTCGAAATGATGCGTAGCCTCATGAAGAACAAAGGTGCGATGGCGCAGATGGCCGGCGGTCTCTTTGGCGGTGGTGGAGGCATGGGGGGCGGTATGCCGCAGATGCCCAAAGGCATGTTCCCTGGTGGAAAAATGCCGAAAATGGGCAAGTCGAAAAAAGGTTTCCGTCTCGGCGGCTAGTCTATTTTAAAGCGCATCTTTTGCGACGCGCTAAGATTGGAATTATGGCTTAACAAAAAGGATAATAATGAATTGAGTGTGTCAAAGTGAGCCGTGGCCCCTGGAGTACCTCGTTTTTGAAAAAGAAGTTCAGAAAAAGACGAAATTCCTCTTGCACGGATTAGATTCTCAGCCATTATAACGGCCCGCTCAAACTGAGCATGACCCCTTCGTCTAGCGGTTAGGACACATCCCTTTCACGGATGCGACACGAGTTCGATTCTCGTAGGGGTCGCCAACTTCCCAGGCTATAAGCCGGGAAGCAAGGCAAGAAGGCTATCCAAGCACTTCACACTGCCAATGCTCATCCCCGAAAATACACTCTGGGATACTCTACTCATCACCTGCACGGAGCATGTTTTTCCCTGACCTGATCTGGAGCAGGCAAGAAAGTCTATGAGGATGCGTATTCCCGGCCTTCATGATATCTATACTCCCCCGAGCCCGGCCCTTCACCTATCAGGGCATTCTGGCGGCGCTCTTATTCCTGGCTGGGGATCTCCAGGCTGCACGGACTTGGCATGTGGATGCTAACGGGGGAGATGATGAGCGGGATGGGCTTTCCTTTGCCACTGCCTTTCGGAGTATCCAGCACGCTGCGGACTTGGTGGGGCCAGGGGATGAGGTGATTCTTCATCCGGGTGTTTATGCTGCGCCGGTGACCCTTCGTCGGCATGGGAAAGAGGATGCTCCAGTCACCTTCCGGGCGGACAAGGTCGCTAAAAATCGTGTCGTGTTGACGGGTGCGAATACGGACTTACTGAGCAATCCGGGTGGATGGACCTTGGAAGATGAAAGCCTGCGGCTATACTCCAGGAGTTATACAGGCAAAGAAGCGGGACGGGTACTCTATGATGGTGCGGATCTGTATCCGTATTCTACCCTGGATGGCTTAAAGGCCTATACCACGGAGGCGGGGCCTGGGCCGCGTCACGGATACTTTCACGATGTGGCTGCGGGCAGGCTATACCTGCGCCTTCATGCTTCCGGCAGGTATGGATCCTCGGACCCGTCTGCACATCGGATCGCTGTCGGGAAGCGGGATGGATTTGGCATGATGCTGCCCGGAAAAGGTCCCGGATACGTCATCATTGAGGGTATAACTTTCGAGACACCGGGGGACTCTGCCATTTATACTGAAGTCAGTTGTATCACCGTGCGTGATTGCTGGTTTTTTGGCTCGCCGTATGGCGTGCGTGGCACCAATAAAGGCAGGGCACAGGAGGCTGCGGCGGGTCCTTATGATACTGCTTCTGAAGTGCTGATCGAGCATTGCGAATACACAGAAATATCCTCCTTTGACGATGTGAGCGATTTGCTCAGAGCACGCCAAGCTGTGAAAGCAGACGAACAGGCGGAATGGTCGGATATCTGGCACCGCAAAACGACAGGAAAACATGGGTTGCCTGCGGATAAGAAGAACTATGAAAACGGTATCGCCGTGCGCATGGGGCGCGGTTGGCGTGTCTCTCACAATGACATCCACGACTGTTTTGAGGGGCTGGCTAATGATGGCATGGATCTGAGTGTGGATACCTGGATCCATGACAATGTCTTTGCGCGGATCTGTGACAATGCCATTGAGACGGAAAATCACGCCCGTGATGTGCGCATCTTTAACAATGTGTTTCTGGATGTGCTGGAGCCTGTGTCCTGGCAGCCGCTGGGAGGGCCGCCCTGGCCGGGGCCGGTGTGGTTTTACCAAAACGTGGTGGCGAACACTCCCGAAATGGCGGCTCTATGGGGAAATCCACCTCATGAAACCAGGGGCATTTTCAAAATGGGCATCTCACTGAAGAACTGGCACGATGGTAAAAGCGTGGGCGTTTCCAAGACCGATCTGGCGGTGCCGGAGCCGGGATTGCTCTTTTTTAACAACACCCTTTTCTTTCCTGGGGGGCGGCTGTTCAGTCTTCTCGGCAGCCGAGATGTACCGGTGGCCAATGTCATTTTTGCCAATAACCGCATCGCCACTGATTTCGTGGCTTCCCGTCAGCCAGAGTCGGATCTAAAGCCGGGGCACTTTAAATTTTTTAACAATACGGTCTTGGATTGCCGAGGCGCTCAAGAAGTGGCCGGGAAAGGCGGGGAAGTTGTGTCGGATTTGGATGCGATGGGTTGGGTTGATCCCATGGCTCAAAACTTCCATCGCAAGCCGGGTGCGGCCCGGGCCACTGATGGAATCAAAATGCCAGGACAGGATTTCGTGCTGCCGGATTCTGGTGCGCTGATGCCTGGCGAGGGATGGTATCCGCCGAAGGTCGGTCCTCGGGTTGATACACAGCCGTGATCCTGCCTCAGGCCACATCTTCGCCCAGATAAGCCGCGAGGTGCTTTCGCAGTTCTGTCCGGGCGCGGAAAAGGAGACTCTTGACCGCAGGCAGTGACATTTTCAGGATCTCGCAAATCTCCTCATACGGCAGTTCTTCATGGCGGCGGAGCACCACGGCCAGACGCTGCTTTTCTGGCAGCGAGGCGATGGCTTTGTCCAGTGCGGATTCCAGTTCGTCCTGTTGGGTCAATTGATCGGCCGCAGGCGCTGTGTGGTCTGTAAATTGGAGTGGGGCGTGGTCATCATCCTCATGCTCCAGAGGCACCTCTTTGCGCCGGGAACGGCGGCGGGTTTCGTTGAAGACGAGGTTGCGCAGGATGGTGAAAAGCCAGGTGGTGAATTTGGCCGTCGGTTCATAGCGCGGCGCACTTTTCCACACTCTCAAGAACACCTGCTGAGCAATGTCGTGCGCATCATCCACATTTCCAAGCATGCGGCAGGCAGTGCCGATGACCATATTTTGGTGCAATTCCACCAGGCGCTCAAAGGCATGCACATCGCCTTCCTTTACACGCAGCATCAACCGCACATTTTCCGTGTCATCGGAAAATGTCACATCGTCCGCTCCATCAGAGATGGGCGGGGTGGGGGTGGCGGGCCATTCCGGATCCGGCATGACAAGGGTGGGCAACAGGCTCACGACGCTATAGGCGGTCATCGTGGCTATCAACCGCGCTCCTTGGCATTGGTTGCAGATTTGTCGCAAATGACTGTGATTGCATCTCTCGTGACTTTGCGCTTTAAGGAGCCAGTGACCTTCCGCCATCCAAAACACGACGTTTTTATTCCTGATCAGATTGACCCTTGGACGGCGCTGCGCCGGGTGACCCACCTGGGCATTGTCTCCCACCAGGATGATCTGGAGATCGCCGCTTACCAGGGAATCACAGAGTGCTTTCACAGTGCCAACCAGTGGTTTGGCGGGGTGGTGGTGACGGACGGCTCCGGCAGTCCGCGCAAAGGGCCCTATGCGGACTATACAGATGATGAAATGCAGAAAGTGCGGCTGGTGGAGCAACGCAAGGCGGCTTTCGTGGGTGAATACAGCTTCATGGCCCAGCTCGGGTATCCCAGTGAGGACTTGAAGCAGAAGTCTTATGGACCGGTTCTTGAAGACCTGCGGTTCATTCTGGAGCACGCGCAGCCGCAGGTGCTATATGTGCACAATCCCTGTGACCGGCACGATACCCACGTGGCCACCTTCCTGCGCTGCCTGGAGGCCATGCGCTCCCTGCCTGTGGAGATGAGGCCTAAAAAGGTCTATGGCTGCGAGGTCTGGCGCAAGCTGGACTGGCTGCTCCATGACGACAAGGCCATGCTCTGGGTAGATAAATACCCGCATTTGCTGCGGCCACTACTGGGTGTCTTTGACAGCCAAATCAGCGGCGGCAAGCGGTATGATTTGGCTGAAGAAGGCCTGCGCCATGCGAACGCGACTTATTTCGACTCCCATACGACGGACAAGACCAGTCTGCTGACTTATGCGATGGACCTGACCCCCTTGGTGGAGGATGACCAGATTGATGTGGAGGAATACACCCTGGGCTATGTGCGCCGCCTGGAGGCCGATGTGGCCCAGAGGTTGAAAAAATTCATCTGAAACCCGGTTTTACGCGGTCTTTTCAGCTCATCCAGAAGAATGGCATTGACGCAAAAGCCGCGTCCCAGCTAAATACATAATTCAGTAATATTTGTCGTTTCCCCTTTCATCATGAGCGAATCCGAAAACACGCCCACCCCGCCACCCCCAAGCACCCCGAAGACCGCTGCGGTGCCTCTGAAGAAGGAAACCGTGCGCATCACCCTGCGTGCGCGTCCCGGTGCCGGTGCTACCCAGCCGCGTGAATCCACCTCTCCGGTGGCCCCTGTCCCTGCTCCGTCTGCCATGCCGCCGCCGGATATGACCCCGAAGCGGTCCACAGCGCCGATCCAGCTTCCTTCCGCTCCGCTGCCGCCACCCGCGCCGAAGTCTGCCACAGCTCCCGTGAAGCTGCCTCCGGCTCCGATGGCTGTTTCCCGCAAGACGACTTCCGCCATTCCTGTTTTGGCTGCCCCGGTGCCTAGCGCACCGCCTTCCGCCTTGCCTGTGCCACCACCAGCCCGTCCTCTGGGTGCGCCTCCTGCGGCAACAGTTCCGATGGCGGCTCCTCGCCCGCCAACGATGCCGGGTGCGCCCGTGCCGCCTCCTGCTCCACGTCCCGTTGCTCCACAGGCACCGGGTGTGCCGCCGATGGCGGGTGCTGCTCCGAGGGCGCCAGTCGCCCCCGGCGCTCCCATCGCGCCAGGTGTGCCAAAAGCACCTCCTGTAGCTGGCGCTCCACGTATGGAGACAGGTGCCACGACGGCTCCCCTGAGCAAATCTGCCCCGATGCCAATGCGTCCCGCAGTGAGCGCTCCACGTGCTCCTGGCGGGGCAGGCGCTGGCACCGCACCGATGGCTGCTGGTACAGGATCTTTGCCAAAGGCAACGGTCAAGCTGCAGCAGACACAGCCGATGTCCCGGCCTAGCATTTCGGCTCCGCCGAGTGCCTCGGTCAAACGGACTGCCGCCTCAGACTCCCAGCAATTTTACGAAGATAAGGATCCTGAAGAAGGCCTGATGCCACTTTCCGTGGTCTGCCTCATTTTCTCGGCTGTGCTTCTGTTCGTACAGATGTTCGGCAGTGACCGTGTTTCCTCCAGCGCGGATTCCCCCATCATGGTGCCACCTTCTGTCCCGGCTGGCTGGGAAGTGAAGAATCCTGATGGATCTTTTGGCAACAACTTTGGCAGCCAGCTTCCAGTCCTGCCGCAGTAATCCGGCTGACCTTAGTACTTTTTGATTCGTTCCTTCTCTTCTTTTTATGATTCTTGCCTGGGTTGTATTCCTTCTTTCCGTCGCCGTGCTTGCACTGAACTTCATCGCCAAAAGTGGCGGCGCTGGTCTATAATAAGTGCGGATCGTCCAAGGGTTTCGTGTGACCTCACTCTCCGCTTCCGTGTCTTCCATGGAGGTGGTAGGAATCGGGGCCGCCACCCTGGATGATCTTTGGCTTGTTCCTGAGTTCAGCGCCCAGGAATGTGTCTCGCAGGCAGTTCAGCATATTCAAATGGGTGGTGGTCCTGTGGCCACCGCCCTTTGTGTTTTAGGGTGTCTTGGCAGGTCCACAGGGTTGATTGACTGTGTGGGAGATGATGCCTCGGGTCATGCGATTGTGGAGGGCTTGCTCTCCAATGGTGTTTCTGCGGAAGGATTGCACACCATCCCTGGAGCCCGCTCTGCTTCTGCCGTCATTTTGGTCCGACAGCAGGACGGGGCGCGGCAGATCCATTATCTTCCTTCCACTGCGGGGGATCTAAAACTGGATTCGGCGCACTTGCAGCTTATTCAAAAAGCGCGACTCCTGCATATCAATGGCCGCCATGAGGACGCGGCGCGGGAAGCCATCCAAGCAGCGAAGGCTAAGGGCGTGCTTGTTTCTTTCGACGGTGGTGCGGGGCGTTATCGGGATTCCATCCGGGATCTGGTTTTGCAGAGTGAGGTGCGAATCCTCTCGAGGGAATTTGCCAGCCGTTTTTGTGGCTGTGATGACCTGGATCATCTGTTTAAAGAGTTGCTCACTCCCCCCGCACAGGTCCTGGTCATCACGGATGGCATTGACGGCAGCCATGTCGCACTGCCGGGTGGTCATCGATTTCATCAGCCAGCGTATTCCGCTGCAACTTTGGTGGATACCACCGGCTGTGGGGACGTTTATCACGGCGCTTTTTTGCATGGCTGGCTGGAAGGCTGGTCTGCTGAGCAGTGCGCAGATTTCGCCAGCCGGATAGCTGCCCAAAATGCCGAGGGACTGGGCGGACGCTGGGTCTGCCCGTCCCTTTTGGATCATGCAAGGCAGGGCTTAGCGGATCGGTGAAAAGTCAGTCGCGCGCATGTACACACTCTTCACTCCATCGGGCTGAGGAATGGTCAGAGAACCGTCTTTTTCACTCTCACCTTTGGCGGCGATCCAGACGGGGTCTGCCCGGAAAGCGGTGAAGGAGGCCAGACCGGCTTCAGGACTGGCGTGTGACAGGATGTAGATCAGCTTGATGCCCGCATCTTTTTGCTCTGGGGCTGGGGTCCAGTAGGCGACATGGCTCATTCCATGTTTGCTGAAGAGTTTCATCGTGTGATTTTTGAAGCGTGAATGCAGCGCGTCCAGTTTCCCTGGATGGGTGGTGTAAGTGCGCAGTTCAAAGACACGCTCTCCATCACCGACGCCAGTTTTCACGGGGGGAGAATAATCGGTGGTGCTGAGAAAAAGAGACTCAGGTGGCTTGGCCAGGATCTTGCCGTTTTCCTCGCTGGCCTTGCGGGCGGCCTGCCACTCAGGGTCTTTGCCAAAGGCGGCAAAGGCTTCTTTAGCTCCTTCGATGCTTTTGTGTTTCAAGATGTAAATGAGTGTGGTGTCTGCACCGTCCTCTTTGTTAATCGGCACCCAGTAGCCGATGTTGGTGATGCCGTGTTTTTCAAACAGGCGGCAAGTGTGATCACGGAACCGCGCCAGCAGGGTGTCCAGCTTACCTTCATTGGCCGTGTAAACCCGCAATTCATAGACTTCAGCGGGAGCCGTTTCTGCCGCCGTGGCTGTGCAAGCTAGCAGGATGGAACTGACAATGGGAAGGATGTGGCGGCGCGTCATGGTGGGAATGGAGGTAAAATAGTATGTCATTCCTAACGGAAGGGATGGGCATTTAATGACAAGTTTTTATTCCTTGGGGAAGTTCATGATTTCCTCTCTTGCCATTTTCCATTGTGCTCCGTACTCTCCGCGCGTCATGCACGAAAATAAACCACCGGTGGATTGGGACAGACTTGAGGCCAAGCCTGAATTTCGCGCGCTCCTTGGACGCAAGGCTCGCTTCATCATCAAAGCCACGATCTTCTTCATGGCCTATTACTTGGCCCTGCCCATCCTGGTGGGTTACGCGCCGGAGTTAATGAAGACAAAGGTTTTTGGCGAGGTGAATATCGCCTACCTCTTTGCTCTCTCGCAGTTCTTCATGGCCTGGATCATGGCCTTTGTCTATGTGCGCGTCGCCTCGCGCTGGGATCGTGAAGCTGCGGCAGTGATTGCCGATGTGAAGTAAAGCCGCCTTTCTCTTTTATCCCTCTCCTCTTTCCTTCATGACCATCTCACTTATCATGTTCATCGGCTTCGTGGCTCTCACGTTGCTGATCACTTTTTGGGCCGCTAAGCGCAACACCGGTGCCAGCGCCTACTTTGCGGCAGGCCGCAGCATCACTGGCTGGCAAAACGGCCTCGCCGTGGCTGGCGATTATATGAGTGCCGCCTCCTTCCTGGGGATTTCCGGGATGATCTGTTTCTACGGATACGATGGCTTTATGTATTCCGTCGGCTTCCTGGTGGCTTACATCACGGTACTGCTCATCGTGGCAGAGCCACTGCGTAATGCGGGCAAGTATACGATGGCTGACTTGCTGGCTTATCGCCTTTCGCCTCGCCCTGTGCGCGCCATGGCCTCCCTGAGTACGCTCACCGTTTCCACCTTTTACATGATCGCGCAGATGGTCGGTGCGGGGGTGATCATTGAGCGTCTTATCGGGCTCCCATTCGCTCCTGCCGTCATTGGCGTGGGGGTGCTAATGCTGGTTTATGTGGTCTTTGGCGGCATGCTTGCCACCACGTGGGTGCAGATCATCAAAGCGCTGCTGCTCATGGCAGGTGCCATCCTGCTGAGCTATCTTGTACTTCAGTATCACGACTTCAGTCTGGCAGGCTTCTTCGATGCGGTGTCCAAGGCTGATTACGCTGGCACGGCGGAGCCGAAGAACCTTCTGGAACCCGGTCTTAAATTTGGCGTTGCTGTTGCTGGTCCATGGGGGCCGCTGGATCTGGTCTCCCTGGGTCTTGGTCTGGTACTTGGCACGGCCGGTCTGCCACATATCCTGGTGCGTTTTTACACCGTGCCGGATGCGAAGACAGCACGCTCCAGCGTTGTCTGGGCCATGGCCATCATCGGTGTGTTTTACATCATGACGACTTTCTTCGGCTTTGGTGCAGCCACCATCCTGAAAAAAGCCCTCATCGTCACCGAAACTGGTGCTAACAATCCTAACATGGTGGCTCCTATCCTGGCCCAGGTGCTGGGAGGTGAGCTGTTCTTTGCCTTCATCAGCGCGGTCGCCTTTGCCACGATTTTGGCAGTCGTTGCTGGCCTGACCATGAGCGCATCCGCTTCATTCGCGCATGATTTCTACTCGAACGTCATCCATCACGGCAAAGAAAACCGCCCTGGTGCCGAGGTCAAAGTCGCCCGCATCACGGCCTTTGTGGTAGGAGCGGTCAGCATCGCCATCGCCATCTTCTTGGGACCCGGAGTGAATGCCGCTTTCCTTGTCGGGCTGGCCTTCGCTGTGGCCGCCAGCGCCAACCTGCCAGTGATCATTTTCAGTGTGTTTTGGAAGCGCTTCAACACCACTGGAGCTGTCGCCGGGCTGGTCACGGGATTGGTCTCCGCCATTGCCCTCATCCTGCTCAGCCCGAACGGCGTTTTTGGCAAAGCGGGTGCAGTTTTCCCTCTGGAGAACCCAGGCATTGTCAGTATCCCACTGGGTTTCCTGGCTGCCTATCTGGGCACTATTCTGACTCCGCGTGATCTGGAAGCTGAAGCCAAGTTCTCTGAACTGACTGTCCGCGCTCACACAGGTCTAGGCGCTGAAAAAGCCAGTAAGCATTGATCTCGCCTGCGTGAAGAATCAAACCGCATGTTCTGTGAATTCAGAGCATGCGGTTTTTTGTGCCTCCAAGTGAAGCTGGATACCCGGTTTTTTAAGCGGGGGATAAGCAGGAGCTGGACCTGCCTGCCGACTTTCACTGCTGATCCAGCCCGCGTTTGATCTTGTAAGTTAGGAATAAAGCGTGAGATGGCGTGACCACCAGAGGCGGTGCACTGAGGATGGTGCGAATGCGTTCGATCTCGCCAAATGCGACGGCTTGTGCGGCTGGCAGGTAGCTGCTGCTGTTGACGATTTTAAGCAGGCGGTCCAGATACTCGCTCTGGAGGTTCTGCCTCATCGTATTGGGACCCGCCGCAGGATCTCCTGTAAAGATGGCCGTTGTGAGAGTGCTCATCACCTGGGGAAGCAGGACTTCATTGCCGTAAAGGGCGCTGTCCAGGATGCGGCGCTGAGTATCGGTATGGGTGAAATGGTCTAACAAAGACTTCTGTAATTGGGCGATGCGTTCATGCAGCTTCGGTGCCTCGTCCTCATGGCGGAAGTCAAAGCCGCGCCGCTGCTGCTGGAGGTGGGAGATGAGATCCGGTGGCAGGCTCCACGCATCTGGACTGAATGCGTATTGGCCAATGGCGGCAAGTGCGGCCTCCTGCCGGACTTTGGGTGCTGGCACATAGGGGGTGGTCCCAGGCGCCTGGCCGACAAAGGCGCGCTCCACATAAACCCCGCCGATGTAACGGGACATCGCGACAAGAGCATTGGCGGACTCGCTGGTCAGGGTGATGTAGGCCTGGGTGAGGCTGTGCCAGCTTTCATCCTGGCGCGGCTCTTTGGTGAGAAGCTCCGCCAAGCGGGCTTTGACAAGTTCGCAACGCTGGCTGCCATAGGCGACGGGGTCCGCGCTCATGTCGTAGATCATCGCGCGTGGGTCGATGCCGCTGCCGACGCTGCGCATGTCATCCGCGTCATTGCCAAAAGCCAGCTCAGGCTGATGCGAGCGGGCGGCGATTTTCTTCAGCCGTTTCACATCCGCTTCGGGATCCTCCAGCGCCTCACTGTAGCCATACTCGATGGCCCAGTGGTCATAGGGACCGGGTTTGGTGATGTAATACTCGCCCTGCTTCACGCCCAGCGGGGCGATGTTGGCGGGCATGTAATCCATGACTGAGCCGGTGAGCCCTGTCTTTGAGGTGACCTCTTTCTGATGGATGGTGACGGCATCGTAAAGATGGCTGGCGCGGAAATTATGATTGAGTCCCAGGGTATGGCCCACCTCATGCAGGACGAGCTTGATCAGGGCCTCGCGTGTCAGGTCCTTCATCTCCGCATCCGTGCCGCTGCGGAGACGCAGGGCAGCATTGCCAAAGAGGAGGCCCTGCTGGGCAAATTTGCTGTCCAGGCACAGATGCGGATCCCGGCTGCTGGCGGTGGTTGTTTCATCTTCGGCCGAGGCCAGGCCCAGCTCCGTGAAGAGGCGCTGGCTGCGCAGGCGGTTGGTCAGGAAACTGAATTCCAGCATGATGTCCGCCCCCAGGATCTGGCCGGTGCGGGGATTCACAAAACTGGGTCCGTAACCGCCAAAGGGCGGATTCGGTGAAGACGTCCAGCGCAGCACATTGTAGTTGATGTCACCCGCGTCCCAGGTCGCATTGTCCGACTGCTGCTTCACCACGATGGCGTCTTTAAATCCAGCCGTCTCAAAGGCCTGGTTCCAACGCAGCGTGGCCTCGCGGATCACATCACGGAGCTCCACCGGCGTGGTGTTTTCGATCCAGAAAACTATGGGCTGCACCGGCTCACTTAGCTTTGTGCCCGGCTTCTGTTTTACCAGATGCCAGCGGTGGATGACATCACGGAAAGGAGTAGACCCTGTGCTCGTCATGTCCGTCACCTGGGTGCTGAAATAGCCCACACGCGGATCATCAAACCGTGGTTTGAAGTCATTCACGGGCACGCGGATCAGGTTATGCTGCACCCGGATGCTGACATAACGCGGATCCGTGATTTCATCAGCCTTCACCTTGTCGTCATTGGACCAGGAGGGGGCGGCGTTTTCATAGACGTATTCCACGAGCACGGCGGTATTGTCAGGGTAGCCATTGATCTTTTGCATCTTCGTCTTCGTCTCGGACAGCTTGCCCAGAACTGCCTTGTTACCCTCGCTGCCGATGGGCTTGATCATGAGCAGGCTTTCCCGCAGAAAGAGGTTGGTGGCCGAAATCAGGTAACCATTGGCATCATCCGCGACGATGGATTCGCTGGCCATCACTGCGTGGGAGGTATTGGCCTTGGCGGCACGGGAAAGCGGATTCTGCGGATCAAAATAAAACGCCGTGTTTTCCGCGATGAACTCGATCCGCTCAAAGGTGCGGGCGATGCGGAAGATCCGTTCATCGCCATACTGCCCGCGGTTGTGCCCGGCCTGGACGACACCGTCCATGGTCTGGTTAAAGTAAATGAACTCAGGTCCCAACTGGTCCTTTTTCACATACAGATGCAGTGTGCCCTTGTCCCGGTCGAGGTAGAATTCGAACAGCCCCGTGATGTGCTGATGCCCCCGGGTGACCTCTGCCAGGGTCTTCCGTTTCGCGGTGACGGTGGGTTTGGTTCCTGTTTTTTCCTCCTTCTTTTCCGCCACGGGGGCCTTGGCTGGCTCAGGCTTCACCTCCGGCTTTTCTGGCGGCGCAGGCGGCGGTCCAGGGATGGGGCCCGGTGCTGGTTTGGGTTCCGGGGAAGGGGCCGGTTTGGGGGCTGGCTCCGCAGCGTTGAGGAAAGTCGCAAAACAGACGAGGCAGGTCAGAAGCAGGCGCATGGTGACATGGAACGCGCCAGCTTCAGCATCCCTTGGATATGTCTTGCAAAATGTCGTTTGGATTAAGCCAGCCGCGCTTGCTCAATGAATTCTTGAACCATCGTCAGGTCTTTGATGCCGGGGGCGGATTCGACACCGCTGGCGACGTCCACTCCGGCAGGGTGGGTTTGCAGGATGGCTTCGCGGATATTGGCAGGGGTGAGACCGCCGGAGAGGATGATTTTCTTTTCTGGAAACTGCTCCTGGGCGATGACCGCCAGCTCCCAGGGGAATGTTTCTCCCGTTCCTCCGTAGAGACCTGGATTGAAGGCATCCAGCAGAATGGTATCGCAAGGAAAGCTGCCGATTTGCTCCAGCGATTCGCGGTCACGCACTTGAAGGGCTTTGATCACGTGAGCTCCCGCGTCCAGCAGTTGCCCCACTTCAGTCGGGGACTCGTCTCCATGAAGTTGGAGAATGTGCACCAAAGATTCCTGGATGAGCAGATCTAGCAACGGACGATCAGGATTCACCAGAACGGCGACCAGGGTGGTTTCCGCCCGGAGTTCCGGCAGCCAGAGCGAGGCTTTTTCCACGGGCAGATAGCGCTTGGATTTGGGCCAGAAATTGATGCCCAAGGCATCTGCCCCCAGGGAGATGATGTCGCGTGCCTGCTGCTCCTGGGTGATGCCACAGATTTTGATAGCGGGGTGAGTGGCAGTGTCTGGAAACATGGGCGGAAAGTGCAGATGTGGCTTTAAGGCGTCAGGAATGGGATGCGATAAAGTGGGAGAGTGAGTAAAAACTTTCCTCTTTGAGAAGCAAGTTTAACGATTCTTAAGTTTACAATTTCCCCCAAGAGGCATAAAACATGCTGAGTATGAGATTCCTGTGCAATTTGCGCGAATCTCGTGTCAGCCTGGGCACAACGCAACGACATGACTGAACTGATTTCTAAAGGAGGACCTCTGGTATGGCTACTCATGGCTTGCATGGGTTTTTCCATCGCCATTTTTCTTGAACGGCTCGCCTATTACCATCGAGTGAGCATGAATATCGGGGAGTTCCTGGCCGGGCTCGCCGCTCTGATCCGTAAGCGGAACTACGCTGAAGCTTTGCAGGAGGCGCTGGCTACGCGGGTGCCTGCCGGACGAGTTATTCATGCGGCTTTGCTTCGCCATCACGCTCCGCGTGAACAGCTCAAGGAAATCGTGCAGGAAGCGGGCCAGATGGAGGTCCCGCGGCTAGAACGTTACCTCGGCATCCTCAATGCCATTGCTCATGTCGGTCCTCTGGTTGGCCTACTGGGGACGGTCATCGGTCTGCTGGACAGTTTTACCAATCTCTCTTCCGCCAACGGCATTACCACACCTGCGGAGGTAGCACGGGGTGTTTATCAAAGCCTCATTACCTCGGCGCTCGGCCTTGTGGTGGCCATTCCCGCTTATCTTTGTTATGCCTTCCTGAGCGCCCGGTCCCGCTCGATCATGCACGACCTGGAGCGTGCAGGTGTGGAGATCGTTAACCTTATCGAGGACGCTAAAGCTACCGATAACATCGTGGAATTCCGGCAAGCCAGTGTGGAGGAGAATCATCCTCAAGTGAAAGGACGCTCGCGCGGGCAGCGTGGTTGAGTTAGAATCCTGCGGCACCCCCACCTGCCAACGATGAAGCTCGAAAGCCATCTGCCGAGGCAAAGTCCCTGGCTCTACATCACGCCGCTGCTGAATGCTATTCTGCTGCTGCTGGTGTATTTTCTGTTTAGCAGCGGTTTTGTCATCCAATCCGGCATCACGGTAGAAAAACCCCGTTCATCCAGTCGGCTCACTGGTTTTGACCGTGCTCATATCATCACCCTCGCCCCAGGGAATGAAGTGCCCATGTATTACGATGGCCGAAGGGTGAATTTCGATGAACTGACCCGACTTTTGGTGGAAGGGCGTGCGGGGGAAAGACGCGTCATCATTCACCATGACCGCCAGGCTCCCAGTGGACGCGTGGTGGAAGTCATCAATCTGGCCCAGGAGCTAGGCTATGAGGCTGCGCTTTCCACCACTCCATCGCCTGCGCCCCTGGCCCCATGAAGAAGGAACGCCTGCTCACCTTCGACTGGCACACGCATGACAGCAGCATCCTGCGCATGGGTTTTGCACTCCTGGTCACGCTCGGGGCTATCGTGAGCTTGTTTATCGTCTTTCGGGTGGTCACTCCAGAGTCACGGCAGGTGGATGTGCGTCCGCAACGCGTAATGCTGCTGAATCCAAGTGTGCCTGCGGAGCGTGCCCTGATCCATCTGGCCATGGACCGCAGCTTTGGCCTGCTGCCTTCGGAGTCTTCAGTCACCGGACCTCTGCAGGTGCTGAAGATGCCCGCCTTTACGCCTAGCTATGCCCGGCATGAACTGAGGCTGAAGCCGCTGCCCTCCGGTCTTGCGGCTAGCACGCATACGCGGCCTTTTGCCCTGGATATGGATGTTCTGCCGCCATTGCCGGATCCCGTGACGACGCCCCGCGCAGCCCCCGCGCCATCCGTTTTACAAGCTGTGGTCCAGGGACCGGTGGCTGCCCGCGCACCCAAGATGCGGGCCATTAAAAACGTGCCGCTGGCAGATATGAACAGGCCGCGTTTTCAGGTGGCCGTCGGCAGCTTGGGGCAGGTGCTGCTGGCTTTGCCGCTGAATGCTTCCGAAGATGCTGCGATCAATCAAAAGCTGCATGCCGCCGTCACCCAGCTCCATTTCACACCGGCGGAAAGCGAGATCGAATGGGGGCAGGTGTCATTCGAGTGGGTAAACGGGGAGGCGGCTCCATGATCGGCATTGGTCTGGCGCAACTCATCATGCTGGTCATGCTCATCGGCGTGAGTTCTGTGTGCAGCCTTTGGTTTTATACTTTCTGGCGCGAGCGCAGAAGGGAGGTTAAGCGCCGCCGCATCGCTATCCTCTGCCGCATCTGCGGGTGTACGTACGCCATTCCTCATAAATCCCCGCACATTACGGTCTGCCCCTCCTGTGGGAGCAAGAACGAGCGCGGGGGGCTGCCACCTATTTGACCTGGAATTTGAGTTCCCAGGCAGTCTGACTAAATCTGATCTTGCGGGAAGGGCAGGGGGGCGCATACTCCGCCCCTCCCTAATGTCTCAAAAAGTCAAAGTTGCTGTCCTTGGCGCGAGCGGTTATTCCGGCATTGAATTGCTGCGGTTGCTGCTGCGTCATCCTCACGCCACACTGGTGGCGGTAACCTCGCGAACCCTTGCTGGCAAGGCCCTGTCGGATGAGTTCCCCCGCTTTCGTCAAGTGGGTGTATCCGACACGCTGACTTTTACGGCTCCGGATGTGGCCTCCTTGAAACAGAGCGGTGCGGAAATCGCCTTTCTGGCTCTGCCCCATGGCGTGTCAGTGGAATATGCTAAGCCTCTGCTGGAAGCTGGAATCAAAGTCATCGACCTCAGTGCCGACTTCCGGCTGCGCAGTGCAGAAGTGTACAAGGAATTTTACGCTCATGAGCATCCGGCTCCTGAACTGCTGGATGAAGCTGTTTATGCCCTGCCGGAAATCCGTGCGGAGGAGATTAAAAAGGCCCGTCTTATTGCCTGCCCAGGCTGTTATCCCACCAGCATCCTGCTGCCTTTGATCCCCCTATTAAAGGCGGGTCTCCTGGCAGAAGATCCCCTGGCTGTTTCCAGCATGAGTGGTGCCAGTGGTGCCGGCCGAAACGCCAGCATCCCGCTGCTTTTTTGTGAAGTGCAAAACAGTCTGCGCAGCTACAGCGTGCCCCAGCACCGGCATCTGAGTGAGGTGGGCCAGGAGCTCAGCCTCGCTGCCGGGATGCCCGTGAAGCTTTCCTTCGTCCCGCATCTGGTGCCTGTGTATGCAGGCATTTGCACCACGACCTTCGCCACACCCAAGGAAGGCGTGACGGTGGAGCAGGTGGAGGCTGTTTTGAAAGAAGCCTATGCGGACCAGCCGTTCATCCGTTTGCTGGGGAAAAACCAGTCTCCGGATACTAAACACGTGATGGGAACGAACTTTGTGGACATTGGCTGGGCGCTGGATGCACGCGCAGGCCGTCTGATTTTGATGAGTGCCGAAGATAACATCGGCAAAGGTGCCTCCAGCCAGGCAATCCAGAACATGAACCTTGTGTGCGGCTTTGATCCTGCTGCCGGACTGATGAGCGTATGAACGACGATTTTTTTGATCCTCTCCGCGAAGGGCGGGTGCCTTTCACCACTGTTGACGGTGGAGTCACCGCTGCGCGCGGATTCCGTGCCGGGGCCATTTCCTGCGGCATCAAAAATCCTGAGGCCACCCGGCTGGACCTCATGCTCATCACTTCCGATGTGCCGACCGTCACCGACGCGGTTTTCACCACTAATAAAGTGCGTGCGGCCTGCGTTCGTGTCTCCCAACAGCACATCAAGGACAGTGACGTCCGCGCCATCATCGCCAACAGCGGCAATGCCAATGCGTGCACGGGGCCGCAGGGCATCCAGGACGCCAAGGCCATGTGCAAGGCCACCGCTGAAGCGCTGGGCATCCGCATGCGCCAGGTACAGGTTTGTTCCACCGGCATCATCGGCATGAACATGCCTATCCAGCGGATCACCCCGCGTGTGAAGGAGCTGGCTGAAAAACTCACTCCCACCGGTTCGGATGACGCCTCACGCGCCATCATGACCAGTGACACCAAGCCGAAGACCTATTCCATTGAGGTGCCCTGCGGCACCGGCAGCTTCCGCGTGGGCGGCATTGCCAAAGGTGCTGGCATGATCTGCCCTAACATGGCCACCATGCTTTGCTTCATCACAACGGATGCGAAGATCTCGGCAGATGAACTCAAGCGGGCTATGCGCAGTGCGGTGGATCAGTCGTTTAACTGCATCACCATCGACGGTGATACCAGCACCAATGACACCGTCATCGTGATGAGCAACGGGCAGGCTGATGCACCTCCGATCAAGAAAGGCAGTGAAGAGGCCAAAATCTTCCGCTGTGCCCTGCACAAGGTCATGCTGGAACTGGCCAAGATGATCGTCGCCGATGGTGAGCGCGTCACCAAGTTTGTAGAGATCCGCGTGCGCAATGCCCGCACTCATGCCGATGCGAAAAAGGCCGCTGAAGCTGTAGCCAAGTCCATGCTGGTCAAATGCTCCTGGCATGGCAGCGATCCAAACTGGGGCCGCGTGATCCACGCTGTGGGTTATTCTGGGGCACGCCTCAGGGAGGAACTGATTGATATTTACTTCGGTGGCCTCATTGCCTGCAAGGGGGGGCTGACTTCCAACACTCCAGTGACGGAACTTGAAAAAGTGGTCCGTGAACCGCGCTTTTCTGTTACTATTGATCTCAATCAAGGCAGCGCCAACCACATCGTCTATACCAGCGATTTGTCCGAGGAATACGTGGATTTCAACAGCAGCGAATACTCTGCGGCCATCCATGCGAAACGGCAGAAGGGGCTCGCTTAGCAAGATAGAAGCTACAAAATCGCTTTAGTTCTGCCCGTATGAGGGCAGAACTAGGCGGGTTAAGGATGAAAGTTCCGTCGCTAACGGTGACGGAGTTCACTCACCGATCTTAGCCAAACAGTGCGGTGATCGGCTGTCCTTTGTCGGCAATGGTGAAGGGCCTCTTGGTTGGCGAATACAGGACCTGGTCCAAAGGCAGGCCGAGCGCATAACCGATGGTCGCATTGAGGTCTGGCGGGGAAACTTTGTTCTCGGTCACCTCAATGCCCTTGTCCGTCTTGCCATAGATCTGTCCACCCTGGACGCCGCCGCCCCAGATGGCGGAGCTGAAGGCTTTCGGATAATGGTCGCGACCAGAGTTCTGGTTGATTTCAGGCGTGCGGCCGAATTCGCTGGTGATGACCACCATGGTATCCTGCAACAGGCCGCGGCGTTCCAGATCACCCAGCAGTGCTCCGAGGGCCTTGTCCAGCTCGCTGATCTTTTCAGGCAGGCGGGCATAGATGTCATTGTGCATGTCCCAGCCACCATTAGTGACCTCAATGAAACGCACTCCATGCTCGATCAGGCGGCGGGCCAAGAGGCAGCCTTGGGCGAAGCTGCCGGTACCGTATTCTGCCTGCAACTCTTCAGGTTCCTGGGACAGATCGAAAGCGGTGAGGTCAGCGCTTTTCATGACCTTGACGGCATCCTTGTAAACATCGCTGTAGGCACGCACGGCGCTGTGGCCATAAGTTTCTTCGAAGCCAGCATTGAGCTTGGCGGAAAGATTGAGGCGGTAGTCGAGATCGTTTTCCCCCAGCGTAGCCAGGCGCTTGCTGTGCTGCAAGCCGGTGCTAGGATTGCTGAGCAGAAGCGGCTGGAAGGAAGCTTCAAAAAAACCACCGCCAGGATGCTTACTGTCATTGGAAATGACCACCGTGCCGGGCAGGTCTGGATTGCCCTTGCCCTGGAATTTTTGTAACCATGCACCCATCGTCGGATGGCGGGTGGCCCCGCGCATGGTGTAGCCCGTGTGCTGGTAATAGTTCCCTTGCTCATGTGCCCCCTGGGTGCTGGAGAGACTGTTGATGACCACGCCGTGGTGCATGAACTTCGCCACGGTGGGCAGACCTTCACCCAGTTGCACTCCGTCCGCACTGGTAGGGATGCACTTCGTATCACCCATGGTATCTGCACCGGGGCTGACGCCGAAGGTGTCCAGATGGGTCATGCCGCCGGCCATGTAGAGATAGATAACATTGCGCGCGGTGGGCACCTGACGCGCTTTGGAACTGCCCTCAAAGGCCACGGCCATTGCCTGGCCGTGCATGAGTGGCTGCATGACGGAGACACCAAGGCAGGTCTTGGCGATGTTCATGACAAAGTCACGACGGGTGGGCTCTTCAGCGCGGAGGAAAGAAGGATTCATGGCAGGCTGGAATGAAGGGTGGCGTGGTGAAAGACCGTGCAGGGATTATTGGATGAAGAGGAATTGTGATCCGGTGATGAGGGCGTGCGTCACATCCTCCACGGCTATGTCACCCCGCTCCTGGATAACCTGGGAAAGCACGGCACGTTCATTGTTGGTCGGGCGACGACTCAACAGAGCCTCGTATAAGAGGGCCACTTTTTCATCAGCACTGCCAGCATCTTTCAGTTGCTGGCTGAGCAGCGAGACCGGGCTGGTCAGGCTTTTGATGACGGGGCCATTTAGCAGAGTCAGTGCCTGCGGGACGGAGGCGTCCTCACTTGCGTTATCGATCACCTCGCGGTCAGACTGGCCAAAGGTGCGCAGGAAGTGGCCGGGCCGGGCAGGGGAGGGTAGCTCGGAAGCGCGGGACACCATGGTCCTGTCCCCTTCGTTGCGGCTCAGCGCCTTGCGCTCCTCCTTAGTCAGTGTGGCCATGACCTCGCGGCTCATCTTGGGCCGCTTTTTTGCTTCTTTGTTGGCTTCCTTGTTCGGGCTGTAGCCTCGGATGAGGTCTTCAGCGCGCTCTTCACCGATGAGGTTTTCCAGCAAGTTATTGCTGGATTCTCGGCGCAGCTTATTGGCTGCATTGGCCAGGGCTTTGGCATCCGCTGGATTGGCCACGCCGTCTTTTTGTTCGGCCATCTTGGCGCGCATCTCATCCAGCTTGCGGTCGTTTTCTTTCCGTTCTTCCATTCCCGCTTTGGCTGCTGCCACGATGCCTTCAGGGCCTTTTTCTTTCATCGTGGTGATGAACATGTTTAGATCGTTCAGATACTGGTGCAGGCGCTGGTTTTCTTCGTCCACTTCGCCATCCACATTGCCTTTGGTGAGCGTGATCATGGAGTCCCAGACCTGTTCGGCACTCATGCGGCGCAGGGAAGGGCCGGTGAAGTGATTGATCTCTCCCAGGGCCACTTCCTGCGTGCTGGCCATGCGCTGGTAGGTGTCGGTATTGTAAAGCACGCGCAGGAAGGATTTGAGCGAGTATTTTTTCTCGATCATCAACTGCGCCAGGTAATCCATCAGCGCTGGATTGCTGGGGACTGTGGAGTCGGTGATTTCGTCCAGAGGTTCGATCACACCCGTGCCGAACACGTGTTTCCACATGCGGTTGGCGATGACTGTGGTGAAACGTGGATTTTCCGGATCGGTCATCCAGTCGGCAAAGGCCTGTACCGTGGTCTGACCTTCTTTCGGCGTGGCCTCATGACCAAACATGGCGTTAGGCTGGATAGTATCTCCGGGCTTGGCGTCTGTATAAGCGTAGTCGGCTGGCAGCTTGGGCAGCTTACCTTCTTGCCAGGAGACGGCGGTGTAGCGGAGCGGTTTCATCACGTCTCCCAGAGCTTTTCTTACCTGGTTCATTTCCTCGCTGGTGGCTTTGCCTTTCTCGGCAGCTTCTGCGCGAATTTTTGCCATCTCTTCAGGATGATCCTTCATGTATTGGCGGCGGTCTTTGGCCTTCATGCTGGTGATGAATTCCGGCAGATTCTTGTTTTGAGGGGGACGCCTTGGCAGCTTGATGTCGGTGATGCCGCTGCCACGTGTGTCCATACCATAAGTGAAGGCAGCCATGCCGTAATAGTCCTTCTGGCTCCACTTATCGAAGGGGTGGTTATGGCACTGGGCACACACGATGCTGGTGCCCAAAAAGACCTGAACGGTGTAGGCCAGGTGATCCAGCTTGTTCTCATCCCGCTGGTAAAAGCCAATGCTGCCGCTGTCCCATGCACCGCCTTCGGTGGTGAGGAGCTTTTTCACAAACTGGTCATAGGGCGTATTGGCCTTCAGCTCTTTCTTCAGCCATTCCTCATAGGCCTCAGCCGTGATCCTGCCTTTCGTATTGTCCGTCAGGCGTAATACATCGGCCCAAAAGTTGAACATGTGGCTGGTATAACCATCACTGCCCAACAGCTTATCGATCAGTTTAGCACGCTTCTGCGGATCCCCTGATTGAATGAATTCACGCGATTCTTCCACGGTCGGGATGCGGCCTGCGATGTCGAGATACAGACGCCGGACGATCACCTCATCCGGTGCGGCGGCATTGGGCTGAAGATTGTGCTTTTGCCAGTCCGCAGCGAGCAGACTGTCAATCTTGGCGGCCTCGGGCAAAGCAGCGCCGTGGGTGACGGTGGCGACCAGCAGGAGAAGGGCGAATGTTTTCATAGCGTGAAGGCAGGCTTCGGTCTGACGGCGCTGAAACGTGAAGATTCGGTGTTTCTTCATTTTATACCTAAAAAAAGTCAAAAAGGCTGCCTGACTTATTATCAGCGCAGCCGTTTTTAAGAGGTATAAAATCCCTCCATACTTTACGCTCCCCGCCACCCCGAAGCTCTTTTATACCTGGGAGCGATGGGCGGAGGGGAGGGACTCCATCGGCCTCAAGGGAGCTTGAACAGCACTTCTCCGCTGACGGTCTCAACTCCCCCAGGTGTGGCGGGGATCACGAAGTTCCCGTCGCCGATGAGCTGGACATCGTTTCCTGCGGGTTGCCTGAGCACACCGCTGATGATCGCCACACGCTTCACGCCCGCATCCATGAGCTCGAAGCTGCCGGTGAAGGTGCCGTTTGTCGTGTTGAGTGTCGTTTTCCATTTCGTCAGGTTGTTAATGCCTGGGACTACGAAGACGTTGCGGGAGCTGAGCGTCATGGTGGTGGGCAAGCTCGCATGGGAGGTGCTGCCTGTCGCGCTGTGAAGCACCACGAAGGTGTCGCCCGTCAGGCCCAGGAGACTTGTCAGCGGCAGGGTGGCCGTGGGTTTCACCCAGGGATCCAGCGTCAAGCCTATGGTTAAGGGGACGAAGCCAAGCGGGTAGCTTTTGTCCGTCGGCCACGGGGCCTTGGCCCAGACGAGCGAGGGTTCCGTCACCAAGAAGCGCTGGCTGTTGAGCGAGTTTGGCTGCATCTCAAAGGTGCCGCTCAAGAAGGTCTCCACCCGCGCAGGTTTGTAAGGCTGCACCCAGAGCCGGTAGCTGGGCGTCTCTTCCTGACTCGGGAGGACGGAGGTGGTGAAGGCGGTGCCATCTCCCAGCTTGCCAACGAGGGCGATAGCCCCCCGAGTGCTGACCGTAGCCCGTGCCCAGCCTGCCCCGCGTGGCACCCCAACAACCAGTGGCTGTGCGGGCTCCAGCACGCCTGTGTAGGCACCGCTGAAGTTCACCTTCGCGCCGCTGGGCAGCAGCAGCAGACGCTGGCCATCCGGGAAGGTGGCAAGAGGCTGGCTGTTTTTTGTCAGGGTACCCGTCAGCTCGCCCTTCAACGTGAGGGTGAAGCTCACTGCATAGGTTGCGCCTTGGCTGAGCACCGTCGCTGCGCCCGTCGAGCGCTCGGTGAGGAAGTTTGTTATCAGCGCACCTGAGAGCCGCAGGGTGGAGGTTTCCCCCGCTAGGGCCATCGTGCCTGAAAAGGTCTTGCCGGACGAGGCCACCGTCAGGCTGAGTTTGCCTGAGGGGAGGTTTCCTCCATCTGCCAGAAGCGCCTCATAGCCAGCCGCAAAGCCCTCCACCACGAGCGTGCCTTGGCGGTAGATCAGGGTGTAATTGGCCGCCAGCCCGCTCTTGGCGGTGATGGGATACGTGCCGCCGACGCTGGTCACCTTGGCGCTCGTCGAGAGCGTGGGCACTTTGGTCAGCACGGCTGAGGTATCGCTCCCCACAAAGCCCTCATACACTAGGTCTAGCAGGGGATTGATTTCTCCTGAGAGCTTTCGTTTGTCCTGCGGCACCACGTAGAGTGGGGCTTGGGTGATGACGAGCGTGCCTTTTTTAGTCACTCCACCGGCAACCGCCACCACGGCATAACGCCCGGCGGCCGTGGGGGGTGTCGTGCGAAAGACGCCTCCTACTTGATAGGTCACGGTCACGGGGCTTGTGGTGCCTACGGACCCGATGGCCTTCGGCGTGCCATTGTAGCGCTGGCTCAGCCCGGTAAGAGTGAGCACCGTGGGATTTGCCTTCACCGTGATCACGCGCGTCACGATTTTTGCGGCCGCGTAGTTCCCACCGCCCACCTGCGTCGCCCGGACGGTCACCTGACCCACACCTGTCGGTGTTAAGATCGACCCCGCGAGTGTCGCAGGTCCTAAGAGCTGCAGGAGCACGGGTAAGCCTGAGCTTGCCTCGGCGGTCAGCGTCAGGGGCCCCTGCCCGAGATAATGCGTGGCCGGGGCGTTGAAGACGATTGTTTGCGCCAGTGACCGGCTCAAGGTGCCAAACCCGCTCACTGCAAAGGTTAATGGATTGAGGTCAGGGTTATTGCTGGCAATGCTCAATGTGGCTGTGCGCAGGCCTGGCAGGCTGGGATCAAAAGTGATCGCAAAAGTCGTGGACTGCCCCACAGCGATGGAGCTGGAGGGTAGAGCCGTCACTTTAAAATCCGCCGCATCACCGCCCAGGATCTGCACGGCGGGGGTGCCGGTCAGAACGAAGGCGGCGGTGCCATTGTTTTGGATGGTGAAGGTGCGCGTCACCTGAGCATTGAGGAGGCTGACGGAGCCAAAGGCTGTGAGATCCTCCAAGGAAGGGGAAGTCTCTCCATTGTCGATGATGATGCCATTGCCGATGACTAGGACAGTGGGGGTCCAGTAGGTGAAAAGGCTGTTCGCGATATTGCTGCCGCTCGGGGTGGTGACAATCACACTCACGGTGCCTGCGGCCCGGGCCGGGGTGGTGGCGGTGATCTGGGTGGGGCTGTTCACGATGAAGCTGGCACTGATGCCATTAAAAGTGACTGATGTGGCGCCAGTGAAGTTGGTGCCAGTGAGGGTCACCTGGGTGCCGCCTACCGTTGTGCCGGTGGCGGGGGTGACGAGGGTGATGGTCACCTCCTGGGCCTCGGTGGCAAGAATGGCCAGCGTGGTCACCCCTGTGTTTGTCGCAGTCGCCACGCCTGTCAGGGTGGTCGCGGCATTGATCGCTGCCTGGGCATTGGCCAAGGCGAGCTGAAGGGCCGCCCATTCTTCAGGCGTAAAGTTTGCTTCCTGATAGGTCGCTGCCACCGCCGCCAGGTTGGCCAGCGCCGCCGCCACGGCCGCAGCAAGCGTTTCTGCACTCGTCGGCACCGCGTCCAGCGCCGCCAGAGCCGCGCTTGTCGCAGCCGCCACACCTGCCGGATTGGTCGCGGCAATGATCGCTGCCTGGGCATTGGCCAGGGCGAGCTGGAGCGCCTCCCATTCTTCAGAGGTGAAGTTTGATTCCTGATAGGTCGCTGCCAGGGCCGCCAAGTTGGCCAGCGCGGTGGCTTTAACCACCGCCAGCGTTTCGGCAATCGCCGCCAGCGCCGTGTTCGTGGCCGTGGCCACGTCTGTCAGATTGGTCGCGGCAAGGATCGCTGCCTGGGCATTGGCCAGGGCGAGCTGCAGGGCTGCCCATTCCGCAGGGGTAAAGTTTGCTTCCTGATAGGTCGCTGCCACCGCCGCCAAGCTGGCCAGCGCCGCCTCCTGGGCCGCTGCCAGGGTTTCGGCATTCGTCTGCACCACATCTAGCGCCGTCAGCGCTGCGCTCGTCGCCAGCGCCACACTTGCCGCATTGGTCGCGGCAAGGATCGCTGCCTGGGCATTGGCCAGGGCGAGTTGCAGGGCTTCCCATTCCTCAGACGTGAAGTTTGATTCCTGATAGGTCGCTGCCAGTGCCGCCAGGTTGGCCAGCGCCGCCGCCTTGACCGCCGCCAGCGTTTCTTCGGCAATCGTCGGCACCGCATTCATCGCCGCCAGCGCCGCGCTCGTCGCCAGTGCCACACCTGCCGGATCGGTCGCGGCATTGATCGCTGCCTGGCCAGTCGTTTGGGCGAGGATCAGGGCCGTCCAGCTCTCAACAGTGTAGTTTGCCTCCAGATAGGTCGCCAGTGCCGTCGTCAGGTTTTCCTGCGCTAGTGTCTGAGTCGTGACCAGCGTCTCGGAAAACGTCGGCACTGTGTCCATGGCCGTCAGAGCCTCATCCCTCGCCGTCGTTACGCTGGCCGCATCAGTGGCTGCGTTGACCGCTGCGCTACCAGTCGCCCTGGCGGCGATCAGCGCCAGCAAGTTTTCGGAGGTGTAGTTGTTGGCTCCAAGGTAGGTTGTAAACGCCGTTGTCAGGTCGTTGAGCGCCGCCGCCCTGACCGTAGCAAGGGTCTCGTTGATAACCGGTACCGCATCCAATGCTTCCAGCGCCTCGTTGGTCGCCGCTGCCACACCTGCCAGATCCGTCGCGGCATTGATCGCTGCTTGGCCATTTGCAATGGCGGTTTGCAACGCCATCCAGTTCTCAGAAGTGTAGCTCGCCTCCAGATAGGTCTCTACCACTAGCTCAAAGTCGTTCAGTGCTGCTGCCTTGACCACTGCCAGCGTTCCGGTAATCGTGGGCACCGCAGCCATCGCCGCCAGCGCTGTGGTTGCCGCCGTCGCTACGCCTGCCGAATCAATGGCCTGATTGATCTCTAAACTACCTGTCGCCCTCGCGGTGATCAGCGCTAGCAAGTTTTCGGCGGTGTAGTCGTTGTCTTCCAGATGGGTCACAAACGCCGTTGTCAGGGCGTTTAGCGCCGTCGCCCTGGCCAGCTCCATGTCCCCGTTGATGACCGGCACCGCGTCCATCGTGGCCAGCGCTGTATTGATCGCCGTTGCCAAGTCTGCCAGATTCGTCGCGGCATTGATCGCTGCCTGGCCATTCGCAATGGCGGTTTGAAGAGTCGTCCAGTTCTCGGTGGTGTAGTTCCCCACCACATAGGTCGCTACCACTGCGTCTAAGTCGTTCAGCGCGGCCACCTTGGCCCCGGCCAGCGTCACAGTAAGGGTGGGGACCGCAGCCATGGCCTCCAGCGCGGTGGTTGCCGCCGTCGCCACGCCTGCTGGATCAGTGGCCGCGTTGATCGCTGCACTGCCTGCCGTCCTGGCGGCGATTAGCGCCGTCCAGCTTTCGAAGGTGTAATAGTTGGCTTCCAGATAGGTCGCCAGCGCCGTTGACAGGGCGCTCAGCGCCGCTGCCCTGGCCGTTGCCATGCTCTCGGTGAAGGTCGGCACCGCGTCCAACGTGGCCAGCGCTAGGTTTGTCGCCGTCACCACGCCTGCCAAATTCGTTGCCTCATTGATCGCGGTTTGGCCATTCTCATTGGCGGCTTGAACAACCGTCCAGTTCTCGGATGTGTAGTTGGCTTGCAGATAGGTCACTACCACCAGCGCAAAGTCGCCCAGCGCTGCCGTCTTGGCCGCAGCCAGCGTCCCGGCCACCGTGGGTACCGCAGTCATCGCCGCCAGTGCCGCGCTCCTCGCCGTCGCCACGCCTGCCAGATTGGCGGCTGCCTGGATCGCCGTGTCACCGTTCGTCTTGGCGGTTGTCAGTGTCGTCCAGTTCTCGGGAGTGTAGTTTACTTCCGGATAGGCCGCCAGCGCCGTCGTCAGGTCAGTTTTCGCCGCCACTTTGGCCTCCGCCAGTGTATCGGGCACTGTGGGCACCGCGTCCATTGCCGCCAGAGCTGCGGCCTTTGCTGCAGCCACGCCAGCAGGATCAGTCGCCGCGTTGATCGCGGTGTCGCCATCCGTCTTGGCATCGAGCAGGGCCGTCCAGTTCTCGGAGGTGTAGGGGTTCGCTAACAGATAGGCCTGCCGCGTCGCCGTTAGTTCGTTCCTCGCCGCCGTCTTGACCGCCGGCAGGGTCTCGGCCAGCCCGAGGTCCACACCGAGGTGGGTGGTGCCGCCCAAAACCACAAATTCCGTAGAATCGACATAACCGCCGACGTCACCGGACTCGCTATTGCTGTCCAGCGTATCATCTTCACCCTGATTGGGGTCGGTGACGCGGTAATCGGTGGTGAAGTTAGTCAGATCCCAGCGGACGAATAATGTGCCCGGCTGCACCCCTTCAAATAAATAGTTCCCGCCGACATCGGTGACGGTGGTAGCCACTACAATGGGGTCTGGAAATCCGACGGGGGGAGCTCCTGTGACTGCTGAAACCGTCGTGGCTAAGGCGATGGTGCCTGCAGCTTTGCCTGCCATTGCCCGGCCGCTGATGTTGGTCGTCACACCAAAGGTGATCGCCGCGCCGCCGAGGATGTTTCCCCTCATGTGAGTGCCTGCCCCCAGAGAAACAGCCCCTTCCACGATCCAATAAACATTCGCGCTTTTAGCATTGTTGGCCAAAATCACATTCCCTGTTGCCGCCGTCGTGCCAAACGCGCCGACGATTTGGATGATGAAGACAGCCTCAGCATCACCTTCGGCATCAAGAGTGACTGAAGAGGCCAAAGTCGCCGCCGCGCCGATTTTATAAACACCGGGCTTTAAGGTCTTTCCGCCCAGCTCAAAGGCAGCGGCAGATAAGAGCTCATCCGGTGTTCGATTTTTGCCATCATTGTAAGCGGTCTCAAAATCGGCCAGAGCCGTCATGACCGCTGCATGACCCGTGGCGTAAACGGTTCCTGTCGAAGTGATCCCTGCGGCGATGGCACCCGTGCCCGACCCCACATTGCCAGTCACATTGGCTGATCCAGAAATGGCCGCACCTGCCAGGGCTCCGAAATTAGCTGCCGTTCCAAGTTCAAGGGTCTTTTTTTCCAACACAAGCTGCATCAGGGAAACTGGAATGTTAGAGAACCCGGCGGTTTCAGACGGATCTTGAATGCCATTGACGTTCGAATCGAACCAGACCCGGTCGCCCACGACCGAAGGATCCACCGGTACGTTAATTGCAGTGGCCATGGCGATGGTGCCGGCAGTCGCGCCGGCCAGAAGACGCCCGTTGACGGTGGTGGTCGCACCAAAGGTGACCGCAGCATTTCCGAGGATATTTCCCTCCATTTTGATACTGGCCCCCATGGAAACGGCCCCTTCCACGATCCAAAAAATATTCGCGCTTTGCGCATCGTTCGCCAAAATCACATTCCCCACGGATGCTGTTGCACTGAATGCTGCTCCGATTTGGATGATGAAAACAGCGTCAGGGTCTCCTTGGGCATCCAGAGTAACCGGGGAGCCCAAAGTCGCCGCCGCGCCGATTTTATGGACACCGGGCGTTAAAGTCTTTCCGCCCAGCTCAAAAGCTGCTGCTGACAATATAGAATCAGGCGCTCGATTTTTAGCCTCAGCGTAAGCCGTGGCCACATCGGTCAAAGCTGTTGTGACAACCGCATCACCAGTGGGGTAAATGGTTCCTGTCGAGGTGATCGCCGGGGCGATGGCACCCGATCCTGACCCCACATTTCCTTTGACCTGACCTGTCCCCGAGATCGCCGCACCTGCCAGAGCTCCGAAATTCTTAGCTGTTCCCAGATTGACAGGCACCGCATTGGCCGCCCACAACGTTCCGCCAGGGAGCGCCACAGTCATTGCCAAGATGATGCATCGGAACAAGTGGCGCATTTTAGCGCACACTTGCGAACCGAATGTTTGAATCGAATGACCATCTCGTATTTTGGAAGCTTCCATAATGTAATCTATTATCGAAATTTTATATATTTATGGCTGTATTGAAATAATAATTTATTTATTCTTTTTATGGTATTAGGTCAGATATTACTTTTATATAAGTATAACTTATATGCCCTTGTCTAGGGACTCCCGCGTGACGAGGGTGGTCTGCGGTGCGCAGATTCGCCTAGCTAAGAGCGATGGATTTGATCCACGGAAAACAATCAATCTGATTTCTACCGACCCCTATCCCACGCAGCGTGGGAATAATGGTTTTTTATTGTGTTCTCTTCAGTTGGTAACTCCCTTTTTGTTTCCCGACTGAAGGAAGTTAAAAATATGCCGCTTACAAAGTAAATACTATGCATTTACGTGGTGAGCATGATATAACCTTGGCGAAATTATGAAAAACTCTCCATCGCCGTCTAAAACCACTTTCTTTGTGGCTGCGGGATTGCTCCTAGTTCTTATCTTTTTATTGTTGATCGCAGGTCTTCTGCCAGCGCCTCTTTAAAGACTGATCGCTCACTCAGTCCGCAGCCAATCTCGAAAAATCCCGGAAGATGGTGAATGAGGCCACCGTTCCACAGCGCGCATGAAACTGACGCGCCTCCTTCCCGCCCTGCTGGGCCTGTTCACTTTGAGCCTCTCCGCCGCTGAAAAGCCGGACGTGCTCTTCATCGCCGTCGATGATCTCAATGACTGGGTAGGCCATTTGAAGGGCCATCCCCAGGCCAGGACACCGAACATTGACCGCCTGGTCGCCCGTGGCACCACCTTCACCAATGCCCACTGCGCAGCGCCTGCTTGCAATCCTTCCCGTGCGGCCCTGATGAGCGGCTTGCGTCCCTGGCAGACCGGCATCTACACAAATGACGATCCTGCAGGAGGCGTGATGAAGGACACCCTCACCCTCAACCGCCACTTCCTGGCCCAAGGCTACAACACCCAGGGGGGTGGCAAGATCTATCACGGCGGTCCCAGCGAAGGCCGCGAGGATACCTGGACAAAATGGATGGGTCTGTTTGACGGGACTAAAAACCATGAGGGCAACATGAACGGCCTCAACAACGGCCATTTCGACTGGGGTCCGCTGGACTCAAAGACGGAGGAGATGGGCGACTATAAACTCACCGACTGGGCCATCAACGAACTCAAAACCGCTCCCACAGACAAACCCCTTTTTCTGGCCGTCGGTTATGTGAAACCACACCTTCCATGGTATGTCCCGAAGGAGTACTTTGACCGTTTCCCCCTGGACAGCATCCAGCTTCCGCTGGTCAAAGAAGATGACATTGATGACCTCCCGAAAGCAGGCCTGAACATGGCCAAACCCGCTGGCGACCACGCTGCTGTGATCAAGGCGAACCAGTGGAAGCAGGCCGTGCAGGCTTACCTCGCCACCATCTCCTTTCTGGATGACCAGGTGGGCCGTCTGCTGGACGGACTGGACGCCAGCCCGCGCAAGGACAAGACCATCATCGTCTGGTGGACCGACCATGGCTGGGCCCTGGGTGAAAAACAGCATTGGCGTAAGTTTGCCCTTTGGGAGGAAACCACCCGCACCTCCTGCGCCATCGTCGTTCCTGGCATGACCCAGCCGGGCAGCGTTTGTGCAGCCCCGGTGGACTATTTGAACATCTATCCCACCCTGTGTGAAGTGACCGGTCTTCCCCTGCCTGAGCATGTGAAAGGTGCCAGCCTCGTCCCCTTGCTCAAGGACCCGAAAGCCGCCTGGGACCACGTCGCCATCTGCAGCCATGGCCGGGGTAACCATGCCGTCCGCGATGCGCAGTGGCGCTACATCCGTTATGCCGATGGCAGCGAGGAGCTCTACGACCATACCAAGGACCCAAATGAATGGACCAACCTGGCCGGTGAAGTGGGCATGAGCGACATCAAGACCAAGCTCGCCACCTCACTTCCCGCTGCTGATTCCGAAGTCCCCGCAGTCGCTAAGAAAAAAGAAGGCAAAAAAGGCAAAGGGGACGGAAAGAACAAAGGTAAAAAGAAGAAGGCTGACAAGAAAAAGACCGAGGAATAATCCGCCGCCTTTTTCATCCTTCCGCACTCAGCAGCCGGTAGCCGATTCCAGGTTCGTTCCGGATCTCCACCTCGCTGCCGATCTTGCTCCGCAGATGATTCACATGCACGCGCAGTGACGCCGTCTGGTCCGCATTCAGGCCGGGCCAGACGGTTTTTATGAGCGCCTGCTGGGTGATGATTTTTCCCGGATGACGGGCCATCGCCTTCATCAGCGCATACTCTGTCGGCGTCAGTTTGATCTCCACCCCCTTCAACGTCACGGCATGGTCCGCAAAGCTCACATGCAAAGGCCCGAGCGTGACATCCGCCACTTCCACGCTGCGCTGCCTGCGTGTGATGGCCGTGAGCCGGGCCATCAGCTCCGCCGTGCCAAAAGGCTTCGTGACGTAATCATCCGCTCCGTTTTCCAGCGCCGCCACCTTTACGCTCTCCTGATCTCGGACACTCAAAATCAGCACAGGTACATCGCTCCATTCGCGCAGCCGTTTCAGCACCTCCAACCCGTCCATGTCCGGCAGGCCCAGGTCCAGCAGCACCGCATCCGGTTTATGAAAAGCCGCCTCCTGCAGCCCCTGCTGCCCGGCCTCCGCCTCACGGACCGTGTGGCCGCGTGATTCCAGCGCCAGGCGCAGCAGCCGGCGGATCTGGACTTCATCATCAATGATCAGGCAGGTCATGAGGGGAATGATCTACTTCAATCACCACCTCCGCGCCACCTTCAGGATGATTGTGTGCGTTTATCCTGCCGCCCTGAGCTTGCACAAATCCCCGCGCAATCGCCAGCCCCAGCCCGGTTCCCCCGGCCGGAGTGCCCGGTGCCCGGTAAAATTTCTCAAACACCCGCAGCGCACTCTCTCCTGGAAATCCCGTCCCATGATCACGCACAGCTAGGCGTAAACACCCCTGCTCAATGCCCGCACGGATCTCAATCGCCGTCCCTTCCGGCGTGTACGCAGCAGCATTGTGCAGAATGTTTGCCAGTGCCTGGGCCATCAGGGCCGCATCCATCTTCACCGGCGGCATATCATCCTGCACACGCAGCCTCAGCGGATGCCCGTTCAGCGCCGGTCCCGCTGCGGCGCGTGCCGACTGGATGACATCGCGGATGTCACACCAGTCCAGGCTCGGCTGCATCACCGCAGATTCGATCCGGGTCATTTGCAGCAGATGATCCACCACTCGCTGCAGCCGCTCCGTCGCCGTCGCGATTTCACCCGCATAGGGGGAGCTGGCACCCGCTTCCTCGCGCAGGCCTTCCAGGGAGGCCTGGATCACCGCCAGCGGCGTCTTCAATTCATGCGAGACACTGTCCAGCAGCGTCTGCCTCAGTTTCTCCGATTGCTCCAGCACTTCCGCACGGCTCGCTGCCTGGATGAAATGTTCCTTCTCCAGCACCAGCGCCAGTTGCAGAGCAAAGGCCTCCACGGTCTGCCTCATGGTGAAATCCATCTTCACTTCTCGCCCCAGCCTGATGCCCATCACGCCCATGGTGGACGTCGCCGTTTGCAGCGGAAACCAGGTGGCGTCAGATTCCGGCAGCGTATCCGTAAAACGTCCCGCGGCCTGCTTGTGATCAAAGCTCCATCCCACCACGCCCCACTCTTTTTTGTTAGGCTGAAAGTTGCTCGCCTCATGCGCCCCCGTGCTCAGCGTATGGTCCCCCTGTCTTAAAACCAGCGACACCCCGGCCTGCAGCAGATCCGTGATGATGCGTACCGCCTCCTGCAATCCCTTGCCGGATTCCGCAGTCAGAGCCGCACTTTGCGTCACGCTCAATAGCGCCGCCGTCTGCCGCTGACGTCGCCGTTCCGCCTCCTCGCGTTGCCGCAGCCTGGTTGTCAGATGCCCCATGCTGAAGGCCACCAGGAAGAACATGCCAAACATCAGCATGTCCTCCGGCTCATCAATGTGCAGCGTGAACTGCGGCGGAATGAAAAAGTAGTTCCACACCAGCGCACTCACCGTCGCCATCGCCAGCACCGGCCCGCGGCTGAAACGCATGCCCGCCCCCATCACTCCCAGCAGCAGCACCAGCGCCGCAAACGTATACCCCGTCACCGGCAGCAGCGCCCAGCACAGGCTCGTCAGGATAAAAGTCAGCGCCAATGCCCAGCTGTAGCCTTCCACTTGGGAGGCTGAAACAGCCGCCGGAGTCACCACGCGGATCTTGCCTTCACGCCCCATCACCGGGCGCACCACACACACATCGATGTCCCCGCTTTCTGCAATGATCCTGTCCGCCAGCGAGCTCCCCCACCCACGCCTGTCCGGTTTCCCCACCACGATCTGAGAGACATTCCTTTCCCTCGCCAGTTGCAGCAGGGCCTCTGCCACGTCGTCCCCGGTCAGGGACACCACCTCCGCGCCCAACCGGCGTGCCAGTCCCAGTGCACGTGTCAGCACTTCTTGTTCGGCAGCCGTCAGCGCGGCGGATTTCTCCACCCAGGCCACGATCCATGGCCCGTCCAGCCTGGCTGCCGCCCGTCGGGTCCAGCGGATCAGGCTTTCCGCGTACGGGCTCGGGCCCACGCCCACCAGCAGCCGGGCATTCGTTTTCCACGCGCTCGTCACCCGCCGTACCCGCCGGATGTCATCCAGGTCCCGGTCCACACGTTCAGCCGTGAAACGCAGTGCCAGTTCACGCAGTGCCGTCAGCGTGCCCTCCTTGAAAAAATTGGAAACCGCATGCTCCGCCCTCTCCCCCAGATAAACCTTCCCCTCCGCCATCCTCTGCAGCAGCTTTTCCGCGCTCAGGTCGATGAGCTGGATCTCATGCGCCCGGTCCAGCAGGGAATCCGGCACCTTCTCCTGGATGGTCACCCCGCTGATCTGCTGCACGATGTCCACCTGGCTCTCGATGTGCTGCACATTCAGCGTCGTATACACATCCAGGCCCGCATCCATCAGCTCCAGCACATCCTGGTAGCGCTTCGCATGGCGGGAGCCCGGCGCATTCGTATGCGCCAGCTCATCCACCAGCACCAGTTGCGGCCTCCGGCGAAGTACTTCGTCCAGATCGAATTCTTCCAGGGAAAACCCTCGGTGGTCTAACCGCTTGCGTGGCAAAACAGGCAGGTCCTCCAGCAACGCCGCCGTTTCGTGCCGTCCATGCGTTTCCACCACGCCTGCCAGCACGTTCACCCCCTCCTTCGCCCGCTGCCTCCCCGCTTGCAGCATTGCATACGTCTTTCCCACCCCCGGGCACATGCCCAGGAAGATATGCAGGCGGCCTGGTTGACCCTGGGACTGCTGCCTTTGCATCTGCGCCAGCAGTGCATCAGGGTTCGGGCGTTCATCTTCCGGCTTCATGATGTATCTTGAGACGAATTAGTTGGCCGCGTCGAGTGCCAGATTCAGCAGGACCACATTCACTCCGGCCTCTCCCAGCACCCCAAGGCCACGCTGCGCCGTGGATGCTTGGATCTTCGCCCGCACCGCTTCCAGGCTCAAACCGCGGGCTTTGGCCACTCGCGCCGCTTGCATCTCTGCATTCTCCTGGCTGATGTGCGGATCCAGTCCGGATCCAGAAGCCGTGACCGCATCCGCAGGCACCTGCACCGTTTCTGCCAGCCCGTTTTGTCCTCGATACGCCGCGACACGCTCCTGGATCTGATCGTGCAGCTTCTGGGAGGTCGGGCCCAGGTTGCTGCCGCCGGAGCTGGCCGCATCATAACCGCTCCCTGCCGCACTCGGTCGCGGGTGAAAGTAACGTTCACCCGTGAAGTTTTGTCCCAGTAGTTTCGAGCCACGCACCTGGCCGTCCTTGTCCAGGATCAGGCTGCCATGAGCTTCATCGTTAAAAGCTGCTTGGGCGATGACGGTGACCACCAGCGGATAGATGCCGCATGTCACACCCGCCAACACGAGTGTCGAAAAAAGGGCGGGACGGATTTCTTTGAGTAGTGTTTTCATCGAGGTATCAGAGTTTAAAGGTTGATCAGCACATCAATTGCCTTGATGCCAATGAAGGGGACGATGAGGCCGCCCAGGCCGTAAATGAGCAGGTTCCGGCGCAGCACTGCCACCGCCCCCAGGGCCCGGTAGGGGACGCCCTTCAGGGCTAGGGGGATGAGTGCCACGATGATCAGGGCATTAAAAATCACCGCGCTCAGGATGGCGCTCTGCGGGCTCACCAGTCCCATGATGTTCAGCGGTGCCACCGCCGGGAAAGTGGCCATGATCATTGCCGGGATGATGGCAAAGTACTTGGCCACATCATTGGAGATGCTGAAGGTTGTCAGGCTCCCGCGTGTCATCAGCAGTTGTTTGCCGATCTCCACGATCTCGATCAGCTTCGTGGGGTTGCTGTCCAGGTCCACCATGTTGCCCGCTTCACGCGCTGCCTGGGTGCCTGTATTCATCGCCACGCCGACATCCGCCTGCGCCAGGGCAGGGGCATCGTTGGTGCCGTCGCCCGTCATGGCCACCAGGTGCCCGGCTGCCTGCTCCTCGCGGATGCGCATCAGTTTGTCCTCAGGAGTCGCCTGCGCCATGAAGTCATCCACGCCAGCTTCCGCTGCGATGGCGGCCGCCGTCATCGGATTGTCTCCGGTGATCATCACCGTGCGGATGCCCATCTTTCGCAGTTGGGCAAAGCGTTCCTTGATCCCGCCTTTCACCACATCCTTCAGCTCCACCACACCCAGCACGCTCGGTCCTTCAGCCACCACCAGGGGCGTGCGTCCGGCACGCGCCGCAGCCTCCACCGCCTTCGCCACTTCAGCCGGATAAACGCCGCCCAGCCCCATCACATAGCTTCTCATTGAGTCCGCCGCACCTTTGCGGATGCTGCGTCCATCCAGGTCCACGCCGCTCATCCGCGTCTGCGCTGTGAAGGGGACAAAGACCGCATGCGGTTCCGCCAGCTCACGTCCCCGGATGTTAAATTTCTCCTTGGCCAGCACCACGATGCTGCGGCCCTCCGGCGTCTCATCCGCCAATGAAGCCAGTTGTGCCGCATCCGCCAGCACCTGTTCAGTAATCCCCGGTGCCGGGCGAAAATCGGAGGCCATGCGGTTGCCGATGGTGATCGTGCCTGTCTTGTCCAGCAGCAGTACATCAATGTCACCCGCTGCCTCCACTGCACGTCCGCTGGTGGCCATCACATTGCGGCGGATCAGGCGGTCGATCCCGCTGATGCCGATGGCGCTCAACAGCCCGCCGATGGTCGTCGGGATCAGGCACACCAGCAGGGCGATCAGCACTGGCACGGAAAAGTTTGTCCCTGCATAGATGCCAAAGGGCATCAGCGTCAGACATACCAGCAGAAAGATCAGCGTCATCGCCGACAGCAGGATCGTCAGCGCGATTTCATTCGGTGTCTTCTGCCTCTTCGCCCCTTCCACCATCGAGATCATGCGATCAATGAACGTGTTGCCTTTCTCGGAGGTGATGCGGATGACGATGCGGTCGCTGATCACCCTGGTTCCGCCCGTGACAGCACTGCGGTCACCGCCGCTCTCGCGGATCACCGGAGCCGATTCCCCCGTGATCGCCGCCTCGTCCACACTGGCGATGCCCTCGATCACCTCCCCGTCCGCCGGGATCACGTCTCCCGTTTCACAGACCACTAGGTCTCCCTTTTCCAGGGAGGTCGCCGGGACCAGGTTTTCCTGCTGGCCGTTCAGCCGGCGTGCCATCGTGTCTTTGCGTGCCCGGCGGAGGCTGTCCGCCTGCGCTTTGCCCCGGCCTTCCGCCACGGCTTCAGCAAAGTTGGCAAACAGCACGGTGATCCAAAGCCACACGCTGAGCTGGATAATGAATCCACGGTCAGCGGCCGCAGTAAAAATGCTCGCCGTCGTCAGCACGGCTCCGGTCATCGTCACGAACATGACAGGGTTCTTCACCATCAGGCGCGGGTCCAGTTTTTTGAAGGACTCGCCCATGGCAGGGATGACAATCGAAAGGTCAAAGAGGGAACTGGGTTTGTGAGACATAAACGTCAAAGATAAAGGGTTAAAACAGACGGCCCTGAACCATCAGGAAGTGCTCCACCACCGGGCCGAGGGCCAGGGCCGGAAGGAAGTTCAAAGCACCCACCAGCAGCACCGTGCCGATAAGCAGCAGTGTGAAAGTTGCCCCATGGGCAGGAAAGGTACCCGCACTGGGAGCTGCCGCCTGTTTCTGCACCAGGGACCCTGCCATCGCCATGATGGGCACGATCATGAGAAACCGGCCGATGAGCATTGCCACGCCTAACGTTGTATTGTACCACGGCGTATTAGCCGTCAGCCCGGCAAAGGCGCTGCCGTTGTTGGCGGTCGCGGAGCTGTAGGCATACAGCATTTCACTGAAGCCATGCGGACCTGCATTGTTCAGGCCTGCCACGCCCCATGCGCTCACGCTTGCCCAGGCGGTGAAGCCCAGGATGCTCAGCGTCAGCACCAGCAGCGTCAGCATGGCCAGCTTCACTTCTTTGGCCTGGATCTTTTTCCCCAGGTATTCAGGCGTTCGGCCCACCATCAGTCCGGCGATGAAAACCGCCAGTACCACAAAAACCAACATCCCGTACAAGCCCGCCCCCACGCCGCCGATGACCACCTCCCCCAGCTCCATCATGAACAGAGGCACAAACCCGCCGATGGCTGTGAAAGAGTCATGCATTGAGTTTACTGCACCGCAAGAAGCCGCCGTGGTGATGGTGGCAAACAGGGCCGAATTGAAAATGCCAAAGCGCACCTCCTTGCCCTCCATGTTGCCATCCGCGACTGCCACACCCAGTTGCTGATGGATCGGATTACCGCCCGCCTCTGCATAGGCACAAACCATCACCCCTCCGGTAAAAAGGATCATCATTGCCGCCCATACGGCCCAGCCATGGGCCTGGTTCTTCACCATGCGTCCCAGGTAATAGGTAAGCCCGCTGCCGATGGCGAAGATCGAAAGCATCTGGACGAAGTTCGAAAGCGGTGTCGGGTTTTCAAAGGGGTGTGCAGCGTTCGCATTCGCAAACCCGCCGCCGTTGGTGCCCAGCATCTTGATCGCCACCTGGGACGCCATCGGTCCCTGTGCAATCATTTGTTCGGCACCTTCAGCCGTCAGGGCCTTTGTGTAGCTGTCAAAGTTTTGAATCGTCCCCTGTGAGACCAGAAACAGGGCAAACACGGCGCAAAGCGGCAGCAGCAGGTAATAAGTCACCCGCACCAGATCCGTCCAAAAATTCCCCAGTGTCGTCGCCGAGCTTCGGGCGATGCCCCTCACCAGGGCCGCAGCGATGCCGATGCCCGTGGCCGCAGAGACGAAGTTGTGGAACGTCAGCCCCACCATCTGGGAAAAGTAGGACAGCGTGGCCTCACCGCCATAGCTCTGCCAGTTCGTGTTCGTCGTGAAACTCACCGCTGTATTGAAGGCCAGATGCGGAGTCAGGCCGGGCAGCCCCTGCGGATTCCATGGCAGCAGATGCTGGCACCTTAGAATCGCATAGGTCAAGATTGTGCCCACAAGGCTGAAGACCAGCATCGCAAAAGTATATTGCTTCCAGTTTTGCTCCCGCTGCGGATCCGTGCCCATCACTTGGTAAGTCAGCTTTTCCAGAGGCTTCAACACGGGGTCAAGCCAGGTGCGGCCATTGGCATCCAGCACCTGCATGAGATAAAGTCCCATCGGTTTGGTAATGAGCGTGAGAAGCCCCAGAAACAGGGCGAATTGTAGCCAGTCGTTCGTTTGCATGATCGTGAGAGTTAGAATTTTTCAGGGCGCAGCATCGCCACCAGAAGGTAGGCGAGCAGGGCCAGGGCGATGACACCGGTGATGAGGGGTTCCATGGTGAAGGGCAGGGGTTAGAGGGTTTCAATGCCGTGAGCGTAAAGGACGCAGAGGGCCAGGAATGCGGCAGGCAGGCCGAGGTAGAGGAGATCAGTCATAACAGGAGAGCTTGCGGCTCGGCTGTAGCATCCCTCCAATTCCCTTCTTGCGTAGTTAAGGGCAGGCAAAAGGGCGTTAAGAAGTTGTTAACACGCCTTTCTCCCAAGCACGTGGGTTTGATTTAAATGGCAGAATGCACAGATTCAGTCTTAACGGATTTCTCACGAGAATGCTCTTTCCTCATACAGCGCTGGAGGATAGGATCTAAACAAGTTGCCCCCTTTTTCAAATGCTGGATTTCCCGCGCTTTTTGCTCTCGTCTTGCTTATGCATCCTCTGCAGTCTGGCGGCACTTCCTCTTCAAGCTCAGCTCTTTCGCGGGAGAAACACCAGCTTGAGCCTCCCCAAAAACACTCCGCCTGAGGTGGAGGCTGCGCCCAACTACGCGACCGAGCCGCTATCCACAGGGACACTCACTTTTAATCAGCCAATCTATAGCACCTACCCCGAAGGGGAGACGAGTTACTTCTATGTCGTGGAACGCGGGGGAAAAATATACAAGGTCTTGAGTTCAAATGACGGCTTTCCATCGAAGGTGCTTTTCATGGATCTTGCGCCTCATCTAAGCACCAATAACCGGCCTCTGGACACAGATAATGAAAACGGTGTGCTCAGCATGGCCTTCCATCCAGACTACCATCAGAACGGGTACTTTTACCTCTATTACAGCATTCGTTCGGCCAATCAGCTCCATCAACGCTTGGCCCGTTTCAAAGCCAGTGGCTCTGGCAGCTATCGTTCCTCCAGTTCGGCCAATGCCAATACCGAATACCCCATGCTCACCATTTATGACCGGGCGGGAAATCACAATGGAGGGGACCTTGCTTTCGGGACCGATGGTTATCTGTACTTCTCGTTAGGTGACGAAGGCGGCTCCAATGACCAGTATAACAATGCCCGTTTCATCAATAAGGGTTTTTGGGGGCAATTGCTGCGTCTTGATGTCAACCTCTCCTTGTCAAATTTTCTGCCCAATGTTTACCCACAGTCCAGTTCCACCAATTTCAAAACGGCTATCCACTTTGGCACCTACCGTGTTCCTGCGGACAATCCGTTCATTGGCCGCACCACCTGGCATGGTCGCACTTTGATGACCAATCCCTTCCAACCTAACTACAGCCCCGTGCGCACGGAAATTTACGCCACCGGTTTCCGGAATCCTTTCCGCTTCAGCATGGATACTGCAGGTGGCCGTCTCTTTTTGGCCGATGTGGGCCAAAATCTCCGTGAAGAAGTGAATATCATCGTCAAAGGCGGTGACTATGGCTGGAGCTGGAGGGAAGGGGACATCTCGTTCGCCAACTCACCTGCGTTTCCGGATAACTCCTCTGGCAATACCAATCAGGAGCCTGCCTCATCTGCCTTCTCTCCCATTGCCCCTGTTATCACGTATCCCCATTCTTCCAGTGGCAGCCCGCCGGTTTACGGATCCTCCATCACCGGAGGTATGGTTTATCGCGGCACTTTGCTCAGTGAGCTCCAAGGCACTTACTTCCTTGCCGATTATAACAGCGGCCTCATTGCTTCTTACAAGGAGACCACACCCGGCACGTGGGTAGCCACGCGGCTCACCACCAAGCCTGGCATCGTCCATTTCGGGAGGAATCCGGCCACTGGCGAGCCCGTCTTGTGCAACCTCAATGATGGCCTGCTTTATAAGCTGGTCCGAGGGCCTCCGATCTCACCACCTGCTTTGCTTTCAGGCACCGGGGCATTCCTCCTCACCTCTTCATTATTTCCGCAAACAGGTCTGGTGCCGTACGAGCCCAATGCCAGTTTTTGGAGTGATTACGCCGTCAAGCGCCGCTGGTTTTGCATCCCGGAGACCGCCCCCACCATCACCTATAGCGCCACCGGAAACTGGACCTTTCCTACCGGCACTGTGTGGATCAAGCACTTCGATCTTGATCGTGTTCGTGGCAACCCTCTCACCCGCCGGAAGATCGAGACCCGGTTCCTTGTCAAGACCGCCACTGGCATCTATGGCATCAGCTATCGCTGGCGCTCGGATCAGAGCGATGCCGACCTCGTCCCGGCTGCGGGCGCAAGTGTTGCGATTGCCAACACTTCGCCGGCGCAGATCTGGCGCTTTCCCAGCCGCAGCGAGTGCCTCCAATGCCATACCTCCGCCGCAGGGTATGCCCTGGGTTTCAATACCGCCCAGCTCAATTGCGAATACGTTTATAGCAGCAATTACAAGGACAATCAGATCGTCGCCCTCAAGCGCGGCGGCTACCTCCCCGGCTTTACCGATGTCACCACCTCACACCTCCCGGCGCTCACCTCCGTCTCCAATGCGGATGCCTCCCTGGAATGGCGCGTCCGTTCTTATCTGGCCGTCAATTGTGGCCAATGCCACCAGCCCGGTGGCGGCGCCCTGGGCAATTGGGATGCACGCTACAGCACCCCCACCTCCCTGACCCAGCTCATCAACGGCACCTTGGTGAATCCTGGTGATGATCCGGACAACCGCGTCATTGTCCCAGGTGATCCGGGCCATTCCATGCTGCTCACACGCCTCCAGGGCAGCCTGAGCCGCATGCCTCCCATTGCCACTCATGAGCGGGACCTGGAGGCCGAGCAGGTCATTTCAGACTGGATCAACCAGCTCCCATTGGAGCAGACCCTCGCTCAATGGCAGGAACTGCACTTCGGCTCGTCTTCGGCACCGCAGGCGCAGCCCCTGGTGGATGCAGATGGCGATGGCGTCACCAACGAAGTCGAATACCAGACCGGTACCGATCCCCACGATCCCGCCAGCCGCTGGGCTTACCAGTCCACCGTCACCGGCAACCTCACGACTTTTGAATACACCCAGCCCGCCAATCGTGCTGCCCTCATCCAGATGAGCCGTGACCTGGTGAATTGGAAGCCCCTGAGCGTCCCTGGTCACCCGTCTTCCATCCAGCTTACCTATCCCTCCGCTCCCACCCTCAAAACTTTCACGGTCCCCATCACCAGTCCAGACCGCTTTTTCCGTTTCCATTTTCAGAAGCAGTGAGCGGATACATTCCCCTCCGTATCCGGATGCGCAAGGCCCTGGTCTGCCCTCAAACGGTATGTCAAAGGGCCAGCTATGTAAAAATGGAAAAAAAGTAATGTCCTCTGTCCTTTTCTTTCCGGCCCGTTCGTCATGCCTATGAACAGACGATCTAAAGTCCATCTTTTACCCTGAAACTTTTCACTCTATGAGCCTCAACCCGATTCCCAATCCTGAATACATGGTCCTCTTCCGCACCAACGGCTGGGAGGACAATCTTTCCCCTGAAGAAATGCAGAAGATCATGGGCCAGACCATCGCTTGGTTTGAGCGCCTGCATGAGCAGGGAAAGATGAAGGCTGCCCAGCCGCTCTTTCCTGAGGGGAAGACCATCTCTGGAAAAAGCGGCCGTCATGTCGCCGACGGCCCCTTTGCCGAATCCAAGGAAAGCATCGCCGGTTATCTCATGCTCACTGTGGATACCTTTGAGGAGGCCGTCTCCATCGCCCAGCAGTGGCCTATGCTGGAGTGCGGCTGCACGGCGGAGGTCCGCCCGGTAGCTCCTGAGTGTCCGAGCTTTAAACGTATTCAGGAGGAAAAAATGGCTGCTGCCTAACTGGAACCGTGTCATGCAAACTCCTTCACCCAATGCCGAACACGGCGTCAGCCAGCTGGCCGATCACCTTTTCCGTCATGAGGCGGCAAAGCTGGTCTCCATCCTGACCGGCATCTTTGGCATCCACCGCCTCCAGATGGCCGAGGATGTGGTGCAGGAGTCCCTGGCCCGCGCCTTGCAGACCTGGCCCTTTTACGGCGTTCCCGCCAATCCTGCCGCCTGGCTCATGCAGACGGCCCGCAACCTTGCGCTGGACCTCATCCGCCGGGAGACCAGCTTTCAGCAGAAGCAGCCAAAGATCGTCGAATTCATCGAGCAACGTCTGTCCGATACCGCCACCGGCAGCCAGCCCATGTTTGATGAGGAGATCAAAGACGACCGCCTCCGCCTCATGTTCGCCTGCTGCCATCCCCAGCTCCCGCAGGAGGCCCAGACCGCGCTCGCCTTGAAGGTTCTCTGCGGGTTCAGCCCTCAGGAAATCGCCAGCGCCTTCCTCACTTCCGAGGTCGCCGTGGCCAAGCGTCTCACCCGTGCCCGCCAAAAGCTTCAGGAGGAGCAGGTCGCCTTTGAGATCCCCTCCGGCGTGGAGCTGCCCACCCGTCTGGATAGTGTGCTGCAGATCCTCTATCTGCTTTTTAATGAAGGTTACAAAGCCTCTCATGGCGATAGCCTCATCCGCGAAGATCTTTGCAATGAGGCCATTCGTCTTACCACCCTCTTGGCAGGTCATCCTGCAGGCAGCCAGCCCCGTACCCATGCCCTGCTGGCCCTCATGTTTCTCAATGCCGCCCGTCTTTCCGCCCGCCTTGATGACGCCGGAAACATCCGCCGCCTGGAGGAGCAGGACCGCAGCCAATGGAACGCTTCCATGATCCAGCGCGGCATCCTGCACCTGGGCCTCTCCGCTCAGGGAGATCAGGCCAGCGAATACCACCTCCAGGCCGGCATCTCCGCCTGCCATTCCCTCGCCCCGGATGCCGCCTCCACGGACTGGCCTCAGATCCTCCGTCTTTACGATCATCTCCTGCAGATGAACAGCTCGCCGGTCATCGCCCTGAACCGTGCCGTGGCCCTCGCTAAGGTTGAAGGTCCCGCCAAAGGCCTGGCCGCCGTTGAGGCCATTCTGGACCGCCAGCCGCTCGATTCCTATCACCTTTTCCATGCTGTCATGGGTGAGCTTGAAGCCCAGCGCCAGCATTATCAGTCCGCCGCCTCCCATCTCCGCATGGCCCTCCAGTTTACCGAGATGGCGTCCGAGCGCAGCTTGCTGAGCAAACGCCTCCATGAGGTCGAGCAGCAGCCGGACTGACACCTCTTTTCGCATCCCGAATCACCTAACAAACAACATCAAAATAGACACCATGTTCACCAAGATCCTCATCTTCCTTGCCGTTATCCTGGCCGTTCTTGCCGTCGTCATCCAGATGAGGCCCGATGATTTCAGCATCACCCGTTCAGCCACCATGGCCGCTCCGCCCCAGGTGGTCTTTGATCAGGTAAACGACCTCCACAAATGGGAAGGCTGGTCCCCCTGGGCCAAGCTGGATCCCGATTGCAAAGAGACCTTTGAAGGCCCGCCTGCAGGTACCGGCGCCATCTTTAAATGGTCCGGCAACAACGAAGTGGGTGAAGGCATCCAGACCATCGTCGAAAGCCGCCCTGCCGAACTGGTGCGCATGAAGCTGGAATTCATCCGCCCCTTTGCCGGCACCAATGATGTGGATTTCACCTTCAAGCCCGAAGGCACCGGCACCCTGGTCACCTGGAGCATGAGCGGCAAAAATAACTTCATGAGCAAGGCCGTCGGCCTCGTCATGGACTGCGATAAAATGTGCGGTGATTTTTTTGTCCAGGGCCTGGCCAGTCTCAAAGCCATTGTCGAATCCCCCGCCAAATCCTAACGGGCAGTTCCTTCCAAACTCCACTCTCCGCCCACCATGAAATCAGCACCGATGTCAGAACAGATCAAGGGTCATCCCGTCGTCTCGCCCTCGGAATGGCTTGCCGCACGTCAGGCCCTGCTCCGTGAGGAAAAGGAATACATGCGCCTGGGGGACAAGCTCAGCGCCCTGCGCCGGGAGCTGCCCTGGGTGAAGGTGGAAAAGGACTACCGCTTCCAGGGACCTGAAGGTGAGGTTTCGCTGGCTGACCTGTTTGATGGTCGCAGCCAGCTTTTTGTGCAGCACTTCATGTTCGGCCCGGACTGGGAGGAGGGTTGCGTTGGCTGCTCTTTCACTGCCGATCATGTGGATTGCGCACGCGTCCATTTCCAGCAGCGTGATCTTTCTTTTGTCGCCATTGCACGCGCCCCTTTGGAAAAACTCACCGCCTATCAGCAGCGCATGGGCTGGACCTTCCGCTGGGTGTCCTCCTCCGGCAGCGACTTCAATTATGACTTCGGTGTCTCCTTCACTCCTGAGCAGATCGCCAGTGGCCACATCTTTTATAATTACGCCATGGAAGAGGCCGAGATCGAAGACCTCCCTGGCATCAGCGTCTTCCATAAAGATGATCAGGGAAACATCTTCCACACCTATTCCGGTTATGGCCGGGGCATGGAGGTCCTGGACGGAGTTTACATGTTCCTGGACCTCGCCCCCAAAGGCCGCGATGAGGCCCATCTCGACAACCCCACCTCCTGGTGGCGTCGTCACGACCGTTATGAAACCGACGGCAGGTCAGCTCCTGGTCTGCCAGTGCCCGCTGAAAAATCATCCTGCTGCTGCGCCTGATCTCATTTTCTTCATCCTCAGTCAAATATCCAAAAACATCCCATCCATATGAATTCCACCACCGTTCAGCCCTACCTCTTTTTCAGCGGCCGCTGTGAAGAAGCTCTCGAATTTTACACCACTGCCATCGGCGCCAAGGTGGAAATGATCATGCGCTTCAACGAAAGCCCGGAACCCACGCCCCCGGAGATGCTTGCCCCCGGTTTTGAAAACAAGGTCATGCATGCCTCCTTCCTCGTTGGCTCAAGTCAGATCATGGCCTCCGATGGCTGTGGCGAGGCAGATGCCTTCGGCGGTTTTTCCCTCTCCCTGAATCTCGCCAACGAAACCGAGGCCGCCAGCAACTTCGCTGCGCTGTCTGAAGGTGGCGAAGTCACCATGCCCCTCGGCAAAACCTTCTGGTCTCCGTGCTTTGGCATGCTCAAGGACAAGTTCGGCATCGGCTGGATGATCAATGTCGCCCCCACCCCGACCGAATGACCGGCCCCTTCTCATCGCATGAATGCCTCTTCTTCATCCGCCCCTGCTGGCGCCATCGTCAGCACACGCCACTTTAACGTCGGTCGGGACCGGCTCTTTGAGGCCTTCAGCGATCCAGCCCAGCTCATCCAGTGGTGGGGCCCGAAAGGCTTCACCAACACCTTCCATAAGTTCGATCTCCGCCCCGGCGGGGACTGGCTCTTCACCATGCATGGACCCGATGGCAAGGACTATGACACCGTCAAAAAATTCACCGAGGTCATCCCCTGCCAGCGCATCGTTTTCCAACACCTGGAGTCCGTTCACCGCTTTGACATGACCCTCATTTTTGAGGCCGAGCCCAATGGCTCCCGGTTCACCTGGCACATGCTGTTTGAATCCCCCGCCGAGGCGGAAAAACTCAGGTCTTTCATCACCGCCGCCAACGAGGAAAACTTCGACCGGTTGGAGGCCCATCTCTCCAGCCATGTTTCAGCCGATGAATGGTCCATGACCCGCAGCTTCGAGGCTTCCCCTGCGGACTTGTTCCAGGCCTGGACTGATGCGGCCACCTTCTCCCAGTGGTGGGGCCCCCACGCCTTCACCAATGCCGTCTGCATCACGGATCCCCGTCCCGGTGGCGAATACCGCGTCACCATGCGCAGTCCTGACGGCACCGATTATCCCCTGCACGGACGATACCTGGAAATCCAGTCTCCAGACCTTTGGGTCATGACCATGGACTGCACGGATCACCCGCCCGCATGGCATGACGTCGTCAAGCCTGAGCGCACTCCGGAGGAGACCAACCCCGCTGGTGTAATGCGCCTCAGCGTCAGCCTCATCGAGGGCGATGGACACACCCGCATGGACCTGCGCATCCGCTTCGTCTCACCCGCCATTCGCGATGCCTTTGTCCGCATGGGCATCCAGGACGGCTGGGGTGAAAGCCTGGATAGCCTCGCTGCTTTGCTTGCGGCAAAAGAGTCCAAATAAAAAAGATGACCCTCTCTGTCCTCTCAGGCTTCGTCCATTCGTCATCTCATTGAACAGCCACTACAAGGCTCCCCAACGAATCCTTCTCACAGCGTCCTCCTGCCATGACCAACAAAATGATCTTCGTGAATCTGCCCGTGAAGGACCTGCCTCGGTCCATGGCTTTTTTCAAGCAGCTCGGTTACACCTTCAATCCTCAGTTTTGTGATGAAACCGCTGCCTGCCTCGTCATCAGCGACACTATCTTCGCGATGCTGCTCACTCATGATAAATTCCAGGGTTTCATGCCAAAGGGCAAAAGCCTCGTGGATGCCTCTCAGGCCACGGAAGTGCTCATCGCCCTCTCCTGCGAAAGCCGGGAGGAGGTGGATTCCCTCATCGCCAGCGCCGTCGCCGCAGGCGGCAGCACCTACAACGAACCCCAGGACCACGGGTTCATGTACGCCCACGGTTATCAGGACCTCGACGGCCACATTTGGGAAGTCATGTGGATGGACCCCGCGGCTCTTCAAGGTTAAACCATCCACTGAAACAAATCTCCCGCTCCCATCCCTATGAAAATCGCATCCCTCATCGCCGGAGGCCTCCTCGGTCTCCTCTTCATCATGTCAGGTGTCGTTGTACTCCTGAATCTCGTCGAAGCTCCCCCACCACCGGAAGGCAGCGCTGCTGCCTCCTTCATGGCCGCCTTTGCCCCCACGGGCTACCTCACTTTTGTTAAAGTGCTGGAGGTCATCGGCGGTCTGCTGGTCCTCATCCCCCGCACCCGCAATCTCGGCCTCCTGGTGCTCGGACCCATCATTGTCAATATCCTCGCTTTTCACACCTTCGTTACCCAAGGCGAAGGCCTGCTGAATCCCATGATCATCGGCATCTGCCTCCTCGCCCTCTTCCTACTCTGGGTTGAGCGCAAAGCTTGGGCTGCCCTCCTTCATCGTTAATCTCCCACACCCAAACCTAACCACCTAACATTATGTCACACTACGTAGATGGATTCGTCATCCCCGTCCCTACCGACAAGATTCCTGAATACCAAGCCATCGCTGAAAAAGCCTGCGTGATTTGGAAAGAACATGGTGCCCTCGACTACCGCGAATGCGTTGCCGAGGACACCGATGCCAAAGACATGGTTTCCTTTCCCACCCTCGCAGGTGCCAAAGAAGGAGAGACCGTTGTCTTCGCTTACATCGTCTATGAATCCCGAGCCCATCGCGATGAGGTCAATGCCAAAGTCATGGCCGATCCCCGCATGATGGAGTTCTGCCCTGACCACGGCGGCCAGCCCCCATTCGACTGCAAGCGCATGGCCTACGGCGGTTTTAAAACCATCGTTAGCGATTAAACCTCCCCCCTCCTCACAATCCCATCGACGGCCCGGACACTCTCCGGGCCGTTTTGTTAGTGTGCAAGCTTCACTCAGGCCTAACAAAGATTAAAATAATACTGACTTTTTTTTGGGAAAAGTTAATCCTGGGTTGCCTGTGCCGCTCATCTCCCTAGGCTCTCTGGATGAACCCCGCCCCCATGGAAATCCTCGCCACGGTGCTGTTCGCGCTGGCCATCCTGCACACCTTTGCAGTGAAGCGTTTTGCGCACTGGGCGCACAAATACCCCAGTGGTTCCATTCAGGAGAATCTGCTGCACTTTCTGGCGGAAACTGAAGTCGTTTTCGGCCTCTGGGCTGCCGCCCTTTTCGCCGGGATTATTGCCCTAACTGGATCCGTCCATGATGCCGTCGTTTACATTGAAAGCCTCAATTATACCGAGCCGAAATTCGTCCTCGTTGTGATGGTCGTGGCCGCGACCCGGCCCGTTGTGAAACTGGCCGAAGGTCTCATCAGCGGCATCGCCCGACTCCTTCCCTGGGGGGAGGCCATGTCATTCTACGTCGCTGCCCTCTTTGTCGGGCCCTTGCTCGGCTCCTTCATTACAGAGCCTGCAGCCATGACCCTCCTTGCGCTCGTTTTAAAGCGCCGTTACTTTGACCAGGGCATCAGCCGCCGCCTCGCCTATGCCACGCTGGGCCTGCTTTTTGTCAATGTCTCCATCGGCGGCACCCTCACCCATTTCGCCGCACCGCCCGTTCTTATGGTCGCTGCCAAATGGCAGTGGGATACTGTCTTCATGCTCACCCATTTCGGCTGGCGCGCTGTCCTCAGTTGCTTCTTCTCCACCGCCATCATTTTCTTCATTTTCCGACGGGAGCTGATGGCTCTTCCGGCCGTGCCCAACCGCAGCGGTGCCGTTCCTGTCTGGCTCACCGTCCTTCATATGCTCTTCCTCGCTGCCGTCGTCGGTTTCGCCCATCATCCCGATGTCTTTTTTGGGATATTTATGCTCTTCCTGGGACTCGTCTCCGCCACCCGTGAATTCCAGGACCAGTTGAAGCTCAAGGAGGGGCTCCTCGTTGGTTTCTTCCTCGCCGGTCTTGTCACCCTTGGCTCCTTGCAGGCTTACTGGCTGAAACCCCTCATTAGCAGCCTCAGCGGCCATGCTCTCTTTTTCGGGGCCACCGGTCTCACCGCCTTGACGGACAATGCCGCGCTTACTTATCTGGGCTCTCTTGTTGAAGGCATCAGCCCGGAACTGCAGTATGCCCTCGTCGCCGGGGCTGTCACCGGCGGCGGCCTAACCGTCATCGCCAATGCGCCTAATCCCGCCGGTGTCGGCATCCTTCAGACGGCCAAGGCCTTTGGGGATGAAGGCATCAGCCCCCTCGGACTGCTCACGGGGGCCCTCCTTCCTACATTCATCGGCATCATCTTTTTCTGGCTGGTGTGATCAACATGCTGTTTCCGCAGTCCGGTGACGATTTGCTCTTTCATCAGCTTTTGATTTGCGCATCCGCGCTCCATCTGGCCCATTGGATCGCATGACTGAAGTCACTGCCATCAGCAAATTTGCCTGCCCCGGATGCGGAGGCGAGGCTGTCTGGACCCCGGCCAAAAAATCCCTGGTCTGCCCTTACTGCGGTACCGTCTCTCCGGCAGAGCTCAAGGCCGATGGCACCCTCATTGAGGAAAACGACCTCGTCTCCGCCCTGCGCTCCATTCCGGATGACCAGCGCGGCTGGGAGGCCCAGCGGAAAACCGTCCGTTGCCAAAGCTGCCAGGCCATTTCCGTCTTCGATCAAAAACGCGTCGCTCAGCGCTGTGACTTCTGTGGCTCCTCCGCGCTGCTTGATGTCAATGACATGCAGGCTCCCATCCGGCCCGGCAGCTTGCTGCCTTTTAAGATTGCCGAAGGCACCGTCCGCGAAGACATCCGCCGCTGGTATGGCAGCCACTTTTGGGCTCGTAGCAATCTCAGTGATAAAGCGCTGACTGATACCCTTCACGGTCTTTATCTCCCTTACTGGACCTTTGATGCCCACGCCGAATGTCCATGGCAGGCCGAGGCCGGATACCATTATTACACTCGGGACAGCCAGGGCCGCCAGCAGCAGCACACTCGCTGGGAGCACGCCAGTGGTCACGTCAGCGAGGACTTCGACGACGTCCTCGTGCCCGCATCCAAAGGCGTCCACGCCGCCCTCCTCAGCGCTCTTGAGCCATTCCCCACCACCACCGAGCTCGTCCCCTACGATGCCGGTTACCTCTCTGGATGGGTCGTGGAGCAATACCAGATTGACCTCATCCAGTCCGCCCAACATTCCCGTCAGCGAATGGATGGCCTCCTCCGCCAGACCTGCTCATCCCAGGTTCCCGGGGATACTCAGCGGAATCTCCAGATTGCCCCTGAATACAGCGCCCAGACTTTCAAGCACATCCTGCTTCCCATCTGGCTGCTCACCTATACCTACGGCACCAAAAACTATCAGGTCGCCGTCAACGGTGTCACTGGCAAGATCACTGGCGAATATCCTCTGAGCTGGGTCAAGATCACCATCGCCGTCATCCTCGGCCTTATTCTCCTGTTCATCTTCATCAGCTATTCCAACTGACGGCCTTTGCAGGTTGTATCTCCGACCTGACTCAAGCCATCGTTACCACCACTTCCGGGTCCCACTGCGCCCGCAGATGGTGCACCGCTGCGATGATTTCCCCTCCAGCTTTTTCTACCTCACTATTTGTTGTTAGGCGGGATAATGAAAAACGTACCGTGCTGCCTGCATGCCTTGCATCATACCCCATCGCCTCCAGCACGTGGGAGGGATGCAGCGATGCGCTGTGGCATGCCGACCCTCCCGAGCATGCGATACCTTTTTGATCCAGCCGTATGATCAGCCCCGCCGCATCCACGCCTGGAAAATAGACGGAGGATGTATTAGGCAGCCGCAGGACCTCCCGGCCATGGATGACAATTTCAGGCAAAGCTTCCTGTAGCATCTGCTCCAGGTGATCCCTCAGCCGTGCCATGCTTGTCTGACTTTCTGGTGACTGCACGTGTTGTTGTGCCAGTTCCGCCGCCTTGCCCATAGCCACGATTCCCGGCACATTCTCTGTTCCGCTGCGCCGCTCATATTCTTGTCCCCCGCCGATGATCAGCGGATGGAATGGTGCATGGCGATTCACAAACAATATGCCGATGCCCTTCGGCCCATGCATTTTGTGTCCGCTCATGCTCAGGTAGTCCATCCCTACCTTGCGCACATCCACGGGCAGTTTTCCACCCATCTGCACGGCATCCGCATGCACCAGCGCCCCGGCTGCATGAGCCATGGATACCACCTCAGCCATCGGCTGCACCACCCCCGTTTCATTGTTGGCCCACAGTAGGGAGACCAGCGCCGTCTTCCCTGGTTCCAGGGCACTTTCTAGCGCCTCCAGATTCACTAGCCCATTGGGAAAAACGGGGATGATTTTCACACGCCCCCCTTGTGCTTTCCATCGCTCTGCACAGGCCTGTGTCGCTGCATGTTCTACTGCACTGATGATCAACAGGGGATGCTCACGCCCCGTTTGATAGGCTGAAAGGTGCACACTGCTGATGCTCTCCGTTGCGCCGCTGGTGAAGACGATTTCCTGCGGCTCCGCTCCGATCAATACTGCCACCTGCTGCCGTGCCGCATCCACCGCCCGCCTTGCCCGCCGTCCTGCCGCATGGGCAGCCGATGGGTTTCCATAATGCTGAGTCAGAAACGGCAGCATCGCCTCAATCACCGCCGGATCCGGCTGGGTCGTAGCATTTGCGTCGAGGTCAATCATGGCATGAGGATACACAGATACGCTTGAGACTTACCCAGGACGCTGCTCGATCCAAGTCAGCAATTGCCTCCGCTGTACGGGCAGCCGTTTGTGGAAGCTCTCCTCAATGGCATGCGCCGCTTGGCTCCCCGCCGCGCCACCTTGGCCCACCAGCCCCAGATCCTCCGCCAGCCGCAGTTCAAAACGCTCCATAAAGGCCCGGCTGGGATCCTTCTCATTCAGGTAGTCCAGTGCTTTGATCAGCAACTCATGGATCGCGGGCAGCGGTGCATGCGGCTCTACAACCAAGGAGATCAGCTTCACCAGATAAGTCGCCGCTAGCACCCGTCCATAGCTGCTCCGCAGGCCCAGTCTCGGGTTCTGCCAGTGTGCCTCCACCAGCGTATGTAGGTCACTCTTGCGCGCATGAGTATAACTGATGTCTGCCGAGACGAACAAATCCAGCAGCCCTGCAAACACCGATTTCGGCCGCAGTGCACCTTTCGCGATCGTCCGGAAAAGACCCTGCTCCGCACTGCACCACTGGACGATCAGCGTCGTCTCCGAGTAGCGCATGCGCCCGATCAGGATGGCCTCCGTCTTCTCCATCGCGTTATCTCCCACTCAAAACTGCGCCACGCAAGTCCCCCTCTCCTCATCTTTGACCTGTTTGAGTCCCTTACAAAAGCCCAAAGGGCTTACGGAACTAGCCCAGGGTTGGCACAACCCTGGGATCAGGAAGCAGCATCATCATCGGCCCGCAACCCCAACGGGGTTCCGTCCTGGATTTTGGATTGATCGAATGCTCACGTCAGCGCCGCACGGATCAGCAGCGCCATCGGGTCCGGGTCACGGCCCATGAAATCACGGAACAGCTTCGCGGGATCCTCGGAGTTGCCTTTGCTCAGAACCTTGTCACGGAATTCACGGCCCACTTTCGGGTTCAGTACACCTTCATTCTGGAAGCGGGTAAAAGCATCCGCATCCAGCACCTCCGCCCATTTGTAGCTGTAATAACCCGCTGCATAACCGACCGGGCTGCTGAACAGGTGGCCGAACCGCCGTGCCATGGATGGCGTCTCCGTCTTCAGTGGCATCAGATACGGTTTCAAAAGCTGGCGCGAGAGCTGGTCCAGGTCCGCTCCCTCCTCAGTCGCATGATGCATGTGCAGTTCCAGGTCCAGCTTGCCAAAGGATAGCTGGCGCATGATGTCGCTCGCACTGCGGTAGTTCTTCGCAGCCAGCACTTTTTTCAGCAGCCGCGCCGGGATCGGTTCACCCGTCTCGTGATGGCGCGCAAAAAGATCCAGGCTCTCCCGCTCCCAGCAGAAGTTTTCCATGATCTGCGAAGGCAGCTCCACGAAGTCCCAGTAAACATTCACCCCGTTCAGGGAAGGGATCTCCACATTGCCTAACAATTGATGCAGCAAGTGGCCAAATTCATGGAACACCGTGCATACCTCGTCATGCGTCAGCAGCGCAGGCTTGCCGTCCACAGGTGGGGTCATATTTCCGCAGATTAGGCCCAGATGCAGCCTCCGGTCACGGTCACCGCTCGGCGGCACGCCGCCCTTCAAGTAGTTCATCCACGCACCCCCGCGCTTCGAATCACGCGGATGCCAGTCGGCAAAGAAGGAGCCGATGTGCACTCCCTTTTCATTGCGCACTTCATAAAACTTCACATCCGGATGCCAGACCTCCACAGGCCCCAGCTCACCCGGCTGCGTACTTGCCGGACCAGTTTCACCCGCAGGATAGTGCACCACATCCCGGCCCACAATGCGCAGGTCAAAAACCATCTCCGCCAGCCTGAACATCCCGCCCAGCACACGGTCCAGCGGGAAGTAGGGGCGCAATTCCTCCTCATCAAAATCATACTCTGCCTTGCGCTGCTTTTCCGCCCAGAAACCGACCTCCCAAGGCTGCAAAAGATCCGCAGCCTGCCCCACGGCATCCGCCCGGTACTCTTGCAACTGGATCGTCTCACGGTCGAATCCGCCCTTCACCTTTGCGTGCAGGTTCTCGATGAAATTCAGTGCGCCCTGGCCGCTCTTGGCCATGCGTTGTTGCAGCACATGATCCGCAAAATTGCTCTTGCCCATCAACTGCGCCTTTTCATGCCGCAGCCGCAGGATTTTCCAGATGAGCTCCGTGTTGTCGTGGTCACCACCACGCCCGATGCTTGCAGATCCTTCCCACACCGCTTTGCGCAGGGATTCATCTTCCGCATACTCCATCACCGGGATCATGGAGGGAGCCTTCAGTGTGATGCGGTAATACGGCTCCTCAGGCGTGCCCAGCCCCTTCGCCACTGCCTCTGCCCGTGCCGCCTCAATAGCGGAGGCTGGCATCCCTTTCAATCGCTCCACATCGGAGATGATCAGCTCCCACTTGTTGGTGGAATCCAGCACATTCTCCGAATACTTCTGCGTAGCCTGAGAAAGCTCAGATTCCAGCTCCTCCAGACGCGTCTTTTTCTCCGGCGGCAGGTTGGCACCGGCCTGGATAAAACTTTCCATCGTCTCCTTCAGCGCTCGTTTGCGTATTGGCGGCAGGTCTCTGGCCTCCTCCGTCTTGCTATAAGTTTCCAGCAGATCCCACAGATGTTCATTGAGCGGGATTTTGGCAAAGAATGAACTCACCAGAGGCAGCATCGCATTGTGCGCCTCACGCAGGGCAGGGGAATTGCACAGCGCATCCAGATGTTGCACCAAGCCCCATGCCTCATTGAGTGCGCGGGTGGACTCATCCAGCGCCAGCACCACTGTGTCGAAGCTCATCTTACCCCGGTCCTGATCCACCAGGCGGTTGATGTTTCCCTCCGCCCCATCCAGAGCGGTTTGGATGTCTGCCTGAATGCTTGCTGTATCCAGAGTGGACCAGCGGATGTGAAAGTCCTGGGTGAGAAACGGTTGGGCCATATGGGGGTGTTGGCGAAAGAACGGGCGAGTATCGGCAAAGGTGCCTTCCTGGCAAGAGCGAAGGCATGAGAAAGAATATTGTTAAGCGTAGGTAAATCCGCAGGCCTACGCCGCATTCACGTGTTGTATTCGTGGTATGAAACGAATTTGGTTCCTTTCGTCCCTCTTGATTCCCAGCTTATTGGCCCAAAATGCCCAGCCCGAAGTCACCATTCGAGAAGAAGGAGGAAAACGCGTCATCTCCTCCAACGGCATCCCCAATCATCCTACCGGAGATTTCCCCAATGAAGGCAATCCCAATGCCATCGCCCCACAAAAATACGAATTTCGTATGACCCTCCGGCCCAAAGTTGGCCCTCAACCCACTCCCTCACAACGTGCTTTTTTCGGCGTGGCGGTGAACGGAGTGCCTTTTGAACCAGGGACAGCCGAATTCTGGCAGCGCGATCCCCGCTCCGGCTGGGTGGCTGAAGCCAAGAGTGGCCAGATCAATCTCGGTCTGGATGGCAATGAGGCCCATGTGCAGCCCAATGGCGCCTATCATTATCATGGTCTTCCCACTGGTCTCATCGCTCAGCTTGGCGGTGTGGAATCCGGGAAAATGCTCCTCCTCGGTTGGGCTGCCGATGGTTTCCCGATCTATGCCAGCCGCAGTCATCAGGATCCACAGGATGCTACCAGCCCAGTCGTTTCGATGCGCACCAGCTACCGTCTGAAAACTGGCACTCGTCCGGGTGGCAATCGTGGCCCTGGTGGCGAATACGACGGTTATTATACCGAGGACTACGAATACGTCCCTGGGCTTGGCGACCTGGATGAATGCCACGGCCGTTTTGGTGTCACCCCCGAATACCCAGAAGGAATCTATCACTACTGCATCACCGATGAATTTCCCTATATGGGGCGGTTATGGAAAGGCGAGCCGGATCCTAGTTTTGAGAAGCAAGGCGGCGGTCCTCCAGGTGGCGGTCGTGGGCGTCGGGGTGGCCCTGGTTTCGGGCCTCCTCCCGGTGGCGGTCCCCCAGGCATGGGTCCTCCGGGTGGCCGCCGCCCTCCCGGTCCCGGCTTTTGACCTAGGTCTGTCTAAGTCCCGCAAAACGTCTGGTATCCGTCCGCGCCTGCGTCTAGAGGGGCACTGTATTCAGGTGCATCCACGCTATAATCATAGGGCTTCTTCAGGATGCTTAAAAGCCGCTCCATCACGGATAAGTCATCTCTTTCTACTGCCGCAGCCAGTGCCTCTTCCACCTTGTGATTGCGCGGAATAAAGGCCGGATTGTGAGCCTGCATTAAAGTCACGACTTCACTCATGGACTGCGGCTGACGTGCCAGCCGCGCCCGCCATTCTCCGTGCCAGATTTGAAAAGGTGCATCCATCGGCAGGGGGGTGTCCGCTGACAGACTTCGGAATGTCAGGGTATAGTCTGCCTTGGCATCCTTCATCCAGTTCAGCAGTCTTTGTATCAAGGCCCGGTCTCCGTCCTCCTGGGTATGCAAACCGAGCTTTTTTCGCCTCCCATCTAACCAATATTGCTCATAAATTCTGCCAAAGCTTTCGATGGCCTCATTCGCAAGCTCCACGGACTTCTCTTCATCAGCATGAAGCAGTGGCAGCAGCGCTTCTGCAAAACGAGCCAGATTCCATTTGGCGATCGAAGGCTGATTACCATATGCATAGCGTCCTTGCCGATCGATGGAACTGAATACCGTCGCCGGATCATAAACATCCATGAAGGCGCAGGGACCATAGTCGATGGTCTCGCCGGAGAGCGCCATGTTGTCCGTATTCATCACCCCATGAATGAAGCCAACCTGTAGCCACTTCGCGATGAGCGCCGCCTGCCGGTCTATCGCCGCTTTGAGGAATGCCAGATACGGTTCAGCACTCCCGACCACCTCTGGATAGTGACGGGCGATGGTATAGTCTGTCAGGGCCTTCACGGCAGCCGTATCCCCATGGGCCGCTGCCCACTCAAAGGTCCCCACTCGGATATGGCTTGCGGCCACGCGGGTGAGCACCGCCCCAGGCAGTGGTTGAGGCCTATAGACCGCCTCTCCAGTGGTGGTGACCGCCAGGCTCCGCGTCGTCGGTATGCCCAGCCCATGCATCGCCTCACTGATGATGTATTCCCGCAGCATCGGCCCCAGGGCTGCGCGCCCATCACCCCGGCGTGAAAACGGTGTTATGCCAGATCCCTTGAGCTGGATGTCATACCGTTCTCCAACGGACGTTAGCTGCTCGCCCAGCAAGATCGCACGCCCGTCTCCCAGCGTAGTGAAGTGGCCGAATTGATGTCCTGCATAGGCCTGGGCTAAGGGTTCAGCTCCACCCGGAATACGGTTGCCCGCAAAGATCTCCGCTCCCTCCTGCGTGTCCAGCGCCGATCCATTCAGTTCCAGTTCCCGCGCCAGTTCATGGTTGAAGACCTTGAGTGCGGGTCTCTTCACTGGCACCGGGCTGGCGCTTACGTGAAGAAGCCCCGGCAGCCGGGAATAAGTGTTTTGCAGATGCCAGCCAGCATCGTTCTTTGAGGATTGGGGATCGGGCATGGAAATGGGTAGCCTCAAAGGCTGCGCCTTCTGCTGCTGAATAGCCTTGGGCAGCTTTCGTGGTCAATGTAGATTTTGCGGGACTTTGACCAGCTTGTTCGGTTCGAAACCCTGTGCCTCCAGCCGTTTGAGGATGCCTTGATAGGTCGCCTCATCCAAGATCGGTTTACGGCTGAGCACCCAGGCGAGCTTGCGGTTAGGATAACCAATAACGCTCCATTGATAGTCCGGGTCCAGGTCGGTGATCAGGTACTTGGCCCGCAGTGGCCAGATAAACTGCACCCGCCACTCCGCATTGGTTTCCTTGTTATGCACCCAGGCCGTACCTTTCCACTGCTCCAGCGGAGCCTCCAGCGTCTTGCGCCGGAATAGGAATATGTTGTCCATCTTCCCATCAGGCCTCATGGCATATCGATCCAGCGTGCCCACTTTGCCTTTTTCGAGCGAGTAGGGAATATGGGCAAAGACATACCAGTCCCCCATGTAACGTTTAAGATCTACATGAGAGACGGTTTTTACGGGTGGCTGTTTCATGGCGGTAGAGCATGAGGTAAGAACTGCCAAACAGGTGATCAGCGGCAGGCAGAAAGGGAGATTCATCTCATGAACTACGGATCACGGCTCCCAAATGGAGCCGTGAAAGTGGCACCCGACCGATGAAAATTATGCCTTCAGGAACTCCACCCGTCCGTTATTCATGGTGGCGGTGATCTGGTCGCCATCTTTGAAACCGCCTTCCAATACAGCCATGCTCAATGGATCAAGCAGGTGCTTCTGAATAGCGCGCTTGAGCGGGCGAGCACCGAAAACGGGATCAAAACCAGCGTCTGCCAAGTAGCGAGTGGCATCGTCGGTGACGGTGAGATGGATGTTCTGTTTGGCTAGGCGGGTGATAACGCGCTGAAGCTGGATCTTAACAATCTTGTCGAGCTGCCCGGCATCGAGGCGGTCGAAGATGACGATCTCATCAATGCGGTTGAGGAACTCAGGGCGAAAGAACTGCTTCAGCGATTCACGCACCAGGGCATCGCGCTGCTCGGCATTCGTCACATCCTGGATGGCGCTGCTGCCGATGTTGCTAGTCATGATGATGACCGTGTTTTTGAAGTCCACCGTGCGGCCTTGACCGTCGGTGATGCGGCCATCATCAAGGACTTGCAGCAGGCTGTTGAAGACATCCGGGTGGGCCTTTTCCACTTCATCAAAAAGCACGACGCTATACGGGCGGCGGCGGACGGCCTCCGTGAGCTGTCCACCTTCATCATAACCGACGTATCCGGGAGGCGCGCCAATGAGGCGGCTAACGCTGTGCTTCTCCATGTACTCGCTCATGTCGATGCGGGTCATGGCGTTCTCATCATCGAATAGGAATTCAGCGAGGGCTTTGCACAACTCCGTTTTACCAACACCGGTCGGGCCGAGGAACAGGAAGCTACCAATGGGGCGGTTCTCATCCTGGATGCCAGCACGGGCACGGCGGACGGCATTGGAGACGGCAACGATGGCATCGCGCTGGCCAATGACACGGTCGGCCAAGCGGTCTTCCATTTTAACGAGCTTTGAGCGCTCGCCTTCTTGAAGACGTGAGACCGGAATGCCGGTCCAGTTGGCGACGACGCGGGCGATGTCGTCCTCGGTAACTTCTTCGCGCAGCAACGTGGGCTGGGACTTGGGCTTCTCGGTGGCTTCAGTGAGGGATTCGTGCTGGAGCTTCTTCTCCAGATCAGGGATGAGCCCATACTGGATCTCGCCCGCACGACCGAAGTCGCCACGACGTTGTGCCTGCTCAAGTTCCGTGCGTAGGCGGTCGATCTCCTCCTTTACCTTGCGACCTGCATCCACGGTTTCTTTCTCCTTAAGCCATTGGGCTTTCAGGGCGGCAGACTGTTCCTTTTGATCCGCGATTTCTTTTTCGAGCTTTTCGAGCCGGGCTTTGCTGGCAGGATCCTTTTCCTTTTTAAGGACCTGGCGCTCCATCTCGCCCTGCATGATCTGGCGCTCGATGACGTCAATCTCGGTGGGCATGGAATCCAGTTCAATCTTGATGCGGCTGGCAGCCTCATCAACTAGGTCGATGGCCTTGTCGGGCAGGAAGCGGTCGGTGATGTAACGGTTACTTAGAGTCGCTGCGGCGATGATGGCACCGTCCTGGATGCGCACTCCGTGGTGCACTTCATAACGTTCTTTTAAACCTCGCAGGATGGCGATGGTGTCCTCGACGCTGGGCTCGCCCACAAGAACTGGTTGGAAGCGGCGTTCGAGGGCCGGGTCTTTCTCGATGTATTTGTGGTACTCGTCCAGAGTGGTGGCACCAATGCAGCGGAGTTCACCACGGGCGAGCTGGGGCTTCAGCAGGTTGCCTGCGTCCATGGCACCTTCAGCCTTGCCTGCACCGACGATGGTGTGGAGCTCATCAATAAAGAGGATGATTTCCCCCTCGCTGCTGGTGACTTCTTTGAGGAAGGCTTTGAGGCGCTCTTCGAATTCCCCACGGAACTTGGCCCCGGCCATCATCCCGCCCAGGTCCATGCTGATCAGGCGCTTGCCCTTGAGGGAATCCGGCACATCACCGGCCACAATGCGACGGGCTAGACCTTCAGCAATGGCGGTCTTGCCGACGCCGGGCTCACCAATGAGCACCGGGTTGTTTTTGGTGCGGCGGCTGAGCACCTGCATGACCCGGCGGATCTCTTCATCACGGCCGATGACGGGGTCAATCTTTCCCTGTTTAGCACGGGCGGTGAGGTCGGTGCCATATTTTTCCAAAGTCTGGTATTTGCCTTCAGGGTCCTGGTCCACGACGCGCTGGCTACCTCTGACGGTGGCGAGCGTTTTGGAAACCGTATCATAAGTTAGGCCAGCCTGCTTGAGCAGGTCGCTGACGTCAGTCTTCGTTTTGAAAAGAGCGAGGAGGATGTGCTCGACGCTGAGAAAGTCGTCTTTGAGTTTCTTCTGCTCGTCCTCAGCCTTGGTCATCAAGTCACGGAATTCGCCGGAAAGGTAGAGACTGCCAGTGGCACCGCTGACCTTTGGTTGGCGCGAAAGGAGATTGGCGAGCTGGGACTCGAAGCTTGAAAAAGCATCTGGATTTACGGATGCCTTCTCAAAGAGAGGCGATGTAATGCCTCCTTCCTGGTCAAGGAGCGCAGTGAGGAGATGAGCGGCCTTGACCTCCTGGTGACCATAACGGGTGGCCACGGATTGGGAGGCATTGAAAGCTTCCTGGAGTTTGACGGTGAATTTTTCAGGGGACATGGTGTGAAAGCAGGGTTGTTTGCCTTTTCCTTTGCTTACACTGTGCCATGAAGTCGCAATGAAGCGTTAGTCCTTATTTGGCAAGGCTTCGGCCTGCATTGTAATTTACAAAAAACAAAAACCAATTTGCTAAGCTGTCTCGATTGCCCGACACAAATGTGTCAAAATGACGCTGATTGATTGGCGTTTGTTGGCCGTCGTGTACGTTACTACGCTCATCCTAACCCGTTAAAAAAACGGACGGATAAAGATCATGACAGACGACTCAGGCAAGTGCGTAGTCCATCTCCAAGAGAAAGTCCAGTAGGCCAGTAAACCTCCTGAAGATACCGTTTCTGATTTAGAATATGCGTATCACGCATGTCTTTGTGTGTCCGGAGTTCCTCGATTTTAGTGACCACCGCCTCCGTATTTTCTGCAACTATACAGGCATTAAAATCGTGAATCCGGAGATAAGTAGGGACTTCGCGTTCAGGGGCTTTCAAAAAGATAACAGGCACTTCCATTTCAAACGACTCGAGAGCTGCTGTAGAATTGTAGTTCAACAGAACAGATGTCTTCCTCAGCAACTGGATCAAATTCGATTCTGGATCCATGAGGCGTAGGTTGGCAGGAGGACAAAGCGCCCGTATATAGCGTTTACGAAGTGCCAGTTCTGTTTCATCAAAGGCAACAAATCCTAAATCAGCCTGTTTTTTTCCGCGTAAAGGGTGAAACTTGATAATGAAGTCGTGTTCGGGCAGTTTTTTGGCGGCCTCTACCACAATGTGGTAATAACGATAGCTGAAATTGGGGGCTGTGACAGAGGTGGTCCCTACATAATAGCTGTCGGCATATACAGCGAGTGGCCGAAGGGCTGGCTGCTGAGGGACTGGTAGACGCGCTTGCCTATGCGATCTGATATTTAGCAATGTTTCTTGAGGTATTCCGCGTTTGAGGGAAACTAAAGTTGTGCGGCCACTGTCACTGAGTACAAAGTCGGGCTTAAAGGAAAAACGCGGGTTGGGCAACTGATCGTAAACATATGCGATGACTGGAATTTTCAGTTCTTGAGCGGCCAGACTCCACATACGCTCTGGAGTGCCTACTTGAGTATCGCACAGCAAAATGCGCGGACGATGTTGTTGAAGATATTTTAACGCTTCATTGTAAACCCAGGCATAGCGTGGATAAACTTTATGCACAGCTTGAGTTCCGAGTGCATTTAAAATATTCCTGAAACCATAGGTTTGTATTAGGACCTTTTCAGGCAGGAATTTTTGTTGCCAGTTTTTCCACCAATGAAGAAAAAGTTGTTGGTTGCTGCGAATCTTTTTAACATCTTTTCTACTTCCCAGTTCAGGTAAAGGGGCAAAAGGCAGTCCGCTAATGGATGAGTCCTCGGAAAGCAGTCGGACGAGACGTTCGCTAGTGCAAAGGATGCTCTCATTGAGAGATGTTTTTGCTGTTGCGACAGCGTGCCTGAGCTGGGGTGTTTTAACCTTGAAAAATTGGGTGAATTTCCGGCAACCCTTTTTTAGCAGTCTATGCAAATCAAGAGATCTTGATTCGGGGTAAATAAAGCTGATAGGCAGGGATTGTGTACTTGCTGCTTCCTGCCATGCTGCGAAATGGATGCCACTGCCTGCGGTGACTATTATACGTTCAAATGCTGATGACTCAAGGGTATTGAGCGCAGTCTGAAGGCTGATCAAATAGGCAATGACCAGCCGTCGCGCATCTGTCGTCAGGCAGGCAGTTCGAAAACTCCGGTGGGTTGGAATCCCTTCTTGCGAGAGTTCAGCACTTAGAAATTCATCGAGTATATCGTCTGCTTTGCGATCAATGTCTGTGGCTTGCTCTTTTGAAATGACGTCAGTGTAGTCTAACCATTTTTTAATATTGGGATAGAGATGGCGATTCAGGTGTGTGTCAATTTCAAGGACCGTAGTTGATGAGGCTTCACAAGACCGCAGGTGTTTGCTCACTGATTTGCCTGCAAGTGTTCCAGATACTAAAAGAGTCCTTGTCATGCAGAAGAGCCGGTGTTGCGGAGTGTCGTGATTCCATGGTGGAGGAAATGTCTCGCACGCATGGTTTGCAGGCTTGATTAAAGCGGTATTTTAATATCGCTTAGTTGTGTAGTGGCGATCTCTGAGCGGATTTTGGCACTTATGGGTTTGCCTGCGGCGTCTACTATGGCGATACCTCCATCAATGATATCAGTGTTCCACGAGGTTGCATGGCGAAATTCCTCCCGGCATTCCCACAAGTATGGAGCTGCTAGGAAACCTGCAGCAAAAATCCGATAAAGTCCCTGCTGAGTGTAAGGTTCTGGAATGGCCTTCTCGATGGCTGCTATCATCACACGTACTTCTTCCAGAAGGTGGGTAGTGCGGTCGGTTAAATCACGGTTCTGACCCATGTGTGGCACCTTGCCTCTAGCACGAAGGAGACGATAATCCGTAAGGGCCGCACGAGTAATCTGGAGGCTTTCATTGATCACGTCAGGATCCGCTAGATGAGAGGCTTCGGAGTAACTGACCACATGAATCATCGGGGGACTGGAGGTGTCCTCAGGCTCAATGTCATCCATGAGGGCGGACACGGCGGCAAGCTGGGCCTTGGCCTTTTGCAGGTCCGGGGAGAAATAATCCAATCCCGCGCGAGGTTGTAGGATGACGCGGAAGGTATCGTCTTCCAATTCACGAACCAGTGTGAGCATGGACCGGGCCTTGGCAAGGTCTTGTATTCCCCATGTATATTTCGGGGTATTGAGCATGTTCTGGAGAATGAAGTATCGTACGCCCAGTCGTTTGGCTGTCTTAGCGGCGAGATAAGCGGAAAGTACATACGTGACATCGTCGCCTCCTCTGAAAGCGAAGTGATGAGGAATGTTTGGCTCAAACGGCTTATTGGTCGGGGCAATGACGCGCAGGGTTTCCAGGTGCTCTCCTAAATTATGGTAAACAGTATGAGGACCACGACCGTCCATTTGACTGAACCACCAAAATGACATGGCGTGCCAGGCAATGTTTAAGGAACGCTCATGGATCGTTGCGAGCTTTGGAATATTCGTGGTTCCCGCATAGGTGCGTACTAGCATGGGGGAGGCGGCTTCCCGAATACGCCGGTATTCAGCTTCGGAGTTAACAGGAACCCCTCCTCCATTGGGAGCGTCTTCCCAGTTTTCGCCAAAACGCTCCTGAGTTAGTTGTGATGTCCCAATCGATACCGTATCCAGAAGACCAGCTTTAGAAAGCTGGCCGAGCCAAATGATGAACTGCTCGATGGCCTCCATCCGATTCGGGCAGTAGGGGCCGACATGGACGCGCAACAGAGGTGATTGGCGGCGGGCCAGCATATGATCGAGACGATTCACCACATGGTCTGTACTGGTGCCATATCCTGGGTATCCTGAGCGGTCTTCAGCTTTTATTTTTAAATACGCACCGTCGGCGATGAGCTCATGCCCAAAGTTGAGTCGGAGGTTATCATAGGCTGAGTTTTTGGCGAGGGAAGCGGGAATACGGTGCTGGGGAACCCCCATTTTTTCCAGGCTTTCAGCTGGACTTTCATCTCCACAAAAGACAGGAAATTGCTTGCCATATTTGCTGGTGATAAGGTCACAAGCTGGTGGCAGGCCAGCGAAGTAGACGCCGCGTAATGGACCACCATGCTCGACCCTGAGTTTCTGGCTTTCGAGCAGATAAAGTAGTTTGCCAAAATATTCGGACGCCTGGGTGGGATCTAAACGATAGCTGAGACCTAGTCTTGTGATTCCCTCCGCCAGCACCCAGTCACGGATACAAATGATGCTGTCGGGATGGGAGATGAAGTTGACGGCATCCGTGATTTCTCGTGGAGCGATGATGGCCCGATACCCAGATTCTTTGATCAGTTTGGCCGCGTAACTCATGCCTAGGGTATGGCAGTCCACGGTGGGCCTGATCATGCCGATGATTTCGTGTGGCAGCAGTGGGAGCATATGGGAGAGAGGAGGAGTTAACTGGCCGCTCGTATAATGTCCTGTACATTGAGCCCCTGCAAATCCATGCTCTGCAGGTTGCGTCCTTCAGCCCAAAAGTCACGCTTTAGAAGACTGGAGCCAATATTGACTAGGCTGCGCATGAGCGGCATTTCCAGCCCGACGAGTTCCCCAAATGCCACCATGGGGACAAGTCCTGTCGGAAGATCCTCCGTCAATAGCCGGCTGTGAAGTTGTGTGGGGGAGGTGATGTCATGATAAGCTGGATTTCCACGAAAGCGCTCGCGTAAGGTATCCCCCGAGCTTTCAGGGTAAGCGGCGACAATCCATTCAAAAATAGACTTGAGATTTATCCCATAGCATCGGCCGAGCTTGATGCGCTCTTGATCCAGCTCCAAGAGAAAGTCCGAGACGAGGGGGGATATGTCTTGATAAAAGAAAAACTGTTCACCCCGCTCAATGGCAGCAGCATTGAATAAAACAATGGCCGGATGGAAAATGGCACCAATATTTTCGAAACTGGTATGAAGCAGACTTTCAGCCTCCCTCATTCCCGGCATAAGGCACCGTAGTCTGGGAACGATTTCCGAGGTTCGTGAGTAAGGCAATGCCGCCACGGGGACACATTCTTTAATACCGATCACGCGCACTTCGCATGCACTTGTGGCCCGGCAGGCGAAGATTAAGCTCTGGCTTTCGCAGATATCGATGCGATGGCCGGGCAAAAGAACGTTTAAGACCTTCCGAATCTCGAAAGCCCCCCCCGTGCGTCCTGGTTGTAGAAAGATACACGCATCCGCAGCGAGAAAAGGCGCAGCAGCCTCAATTACTAAACGGTGAGCATCCGCTGTCGTCACCAGCATCACTAAATCCGCATCACGTACAGCTACAGAGATATTGTCAGTCGTCTCTATATCTTCTGCCACGCCTTCGAGGGCGCCTGTGAGTTGTATTTTCCCGGTTGCGCGGAGCTCCTGTAAATGGTTCCAGTTCCTGTTCCAGAGTGTGACTGGCTGTCCTTGCATCCGGAGGGAGGCGGCGAGGGCACGGCCTCCATTACCAGCGCCGAGGATGGCCACTTTCCGAAAAGGCAGTGTTGGGAGCATTTTCTGCGCCTCTCTCATAAAGTGATTTCGCTGGAAAGGATGCGTGGTGCCACTGATTGGATGGTTTGGTCGGTAAGCCTGACTCCCAAATGGATCTGGGATGCTATCTGAGCAACTTGTTGCTCTGCTGTTGCGAGGTCAGATGCAATAAGGGAAAGATAACCGATGCGATCAACATTCGGACCGTCTGGTGCCATGTGACTTCCTACGGGCTTGCGCCATTGCATGCGTGCATCAGCAGGGATTGCTGGTAGTTGAATGCTGGTAAGATGTCCTTCCACAGGCGAGTAAAAAAATCGTTCTACTCCCACACCTGAAATGATTTTTGAGTTGATTTCAGGCTCTTCTCCCAAGGCTTGGCGGACAATAAAGTCCACCATATTCACTCCTGTTAAAGATGGAGCAAGGTGATGAATCATCGGCCCGCCTCCCAAACGTGGACCGACATCAATGACAAGCCATTTTCCCTCTGCCTGGACCAGATCCACATGAGAAGCCCCTATGTCGAGCCCCAATGCCTTATGCAATGCTGAAAGCTGATCTCGGAGCTCTTCTGTTTCGGTTTTACTTAAATCGGTGGGGACCGTGACTCCCGCCGTGCTGATACGCGGGTGACGCCTAACCATCTTTTCAGCAGAAAAAATGAGGTGGGTATGCCCTCGACTAATGAGAGATTCGGCCCCAATAACCCTAGCGTCTGGATAGTAACGCTCAACGACTACCAGTGCGTTTCTGGATTCACGCTGAGCGAGATCAAACCGCTGGTGTATTTCTTCCTCAGAGAAAGCGGGCTCAATTCCTCGGCATCCTGACGCATCAGCTGCCTTTAATAGGAGTGGGTAGCCGTGAATCTGAGCTACACTGACCGCCTCTTCAGCAGAGGAGCATGTTTCTCCAGCAGCCACAGGTACTCCAGCAGCCCGGCAGGCTGCTTTCATTGCATTTTTATCGGTGGCGTTCTCAGCAGCGGCACAAGAGACCGCCGGCAGCCCAAGTTGGGCTGCGACGTGGGAGACTGTGCGGGGCCCCAGGTTTGTTGCCATGGTGCAGATGCCTGAGATCTGATGCTGCCTCGCGGCAGTTGTCACAGCATCCAGATCCGAAGTATCGATGACCAAGGCCTCATCGGCGTGCTCCATGCCAGGTGCGGAAGGATTTCCATCGACGGCCAGTGTTCGACAGCCGAGTTCTCGTGCGCGATGAATCATTGGCAACTGATCATAGCTGCCTCCGATCACCATAAGGGTTCTGAAATGGGTCATGTTAGTTTGAAAAAGTCGACTCAATCAGGGAAGCTACGCGATACAAGCCCTGTCCGTCCACCAACCTCTGTGCTTGGGTGGAAAGGCTGGCGCGGAGGTCTTCATCTTGCAAGCGAACGAGCGTCTGACAGACTTCGTGAGAGGTTTCTGCCATCAATGCAGCACCGTGAGAAACAAATGTACAAGCTGCATCTCGTTGGAGGGGAGTCTGGGGGAAAATAATCATAGGCAGTCCGAGGCGGCAGCACTCATAGGCTGTCATCCCCCCACTGCAAATGACCACCTCCGCTCTCTGGAGCATGGTCAGCATGTCATTTGGGGTCTGATGCAAGGTTAAGCTGCTTGGCCCTTCTTCAAGGCGGCCTCGATATAAAGGTCCAACGACAACATCGAAAAGGAGGCTGGTCACCGTATGTGCACAATCCCGTCCCAGATTCAAACCACGGCCCTCTGCATCTCCTCCCAAAGTGATCAAGACTCGACTCAGAACAGGTGGGGGTAAGTGTGGAGATGCTTTTACAAAAACGTCACGCAGAATGACGAATTCGGGACCCAGATGCAGTTCTCTTCCGGTGAATCTACCATGGAAGTCCGGGCGCGGTATCATGCCATCTATCCGTACGTCCACTTCATCCCTACCCTCGCCCGCCCCGCCGATGCTAAGAACAAGGCCTCTCTTTTTTAACTCTATTACAAGAGGAAGTGGTGTAGCGATGAGATCCAGAATAAAGCCCTGAGGCTCGAAAGCTTGTTCTGCCAGCAATGAATGAAGTGCCTCGACGGACCATTCAGGCATCTCCAACCTGGGAATCCTTCGTGTGATAAGTTCTTGTTGGAGGCTTTCTGAAAGTGGCGGGGTAACCCATACCAAACGCAGGTTTGAAGCGAGCGCGCCAGTCAAGGCTATGCAGCGATGCCAGTGACCCAGCCCTGTCTTGGTGCCGACATCTAAAAATAGGAGCAGAGTTTTCAAATCTTAACTTTTATAGCCGTATACTATCCAGTCTGCATACGCATAGGATGCGGTCGGGTGTAAAATCTCCACATGTCCGACCTTAATATTTTGAAAGATGCTCATGGAGCGATTCACTCTTTCAAGATCAAAAAATTCCAGTTTCAATCCCAGTTGTGCTCCCTCGTTGACGATACGAACTGTCGGGGATTCTGGCTGTTTCGCGCCAGTTAGAAAACGACCATCGTGGTCAGATTTGAACGATACTAGACAGGTGCCTCCAGGCTTTAGAATTGAATACATCACAAAGATGCATTTTTGAATATCGTCCGAATTAAGATAAAAAATAGAACCGCGGTTGACGATAATATCCACGCTGTCTTTGTTTAGGAAGAGATGCTGCATGGGGGCGCACAGGGTAATGAGGTAAATTGTTTCTGAGTCTGCCCCTATACTACAAAGATCGAGAGGATCCATACCTCCAGAGGCCCGACGCTGAATGGCATATATACAATGATCGCCCGTCACTTGGATGTTACTGTAAAGCTCGGCTGCGTCTGTGAGTAGCTCTTGAGGAGTCACCTTTACTGCACCGTGATTACAAAACCAATCTGCCAGTGATTTAAGTCCTGAAGGAGCTAGGTCACTCGCAATGACAAAACCCTGACAACGAACCGAAAGGAGGAAAGGAATCAGATTCCGGCCACTACCTGCTCCCAAGTCTAGCCCTACGCTAAATCCACGCTGGCGACCGCATAAAGCAACGACTTCCTCATCTGGGAAGCGGCGGATTGCCTGTCCTTGAGAATAGAGTGATTCAAATGTGTTTGATTCATCAAGTGCCATAATCAGTTCGGTTTGAAATGAGACCAGGTGAGGGTCGTATTAATTTGTAGGGATTGGGCAATTTTCATACCGACCACTTGATCAAACATAGCTGGGGAAATGCCATTGCCAGGACGTACCACTTTGAGGTGATGTTCTTCAATGATAGTTCCTGCCTCAAGATTCTGAGCTAAAGTGAGCGAGCGGGTGGCTTTCTCACGGCCATTTGTTTCGCATGCCAAAATGCGTTTTCGCGAGGTGCCCATAGCCGAATGCACCCGTTCCATCAGTGTAATAATCTCACCGACCTCGCCAGTTTCTGCACTAAACCAATGGTCGGGTCCTTCACGCTTCCGACTTAGAGTCACGTGTTTCTCAATCAATTGGGCCCCGAGAGCGACAGATGCGATGCACATTTCATGACCCAAGCTGTGATCGGAAAGGCCGACACAGCATTCAGGATAAAGCTGCACCAAAGCTGGTATGGTGCGTAAATTCATCTCTTCGGCAGGTGCCGGATATGTGGCGACGCAATGCAAAATTGCCAGATCTGTGCAACCCTGATCGAGCAAGGTTGCTATGGCGGTATCAGATTCCCCGAGTGTACATTTTCCTAGAGAAAGAATGATGGGAAGGCCCATTTTGGCCAGATGTTTAAGGAAACGCAGATGCGTCACGTCTGATGCGGCAACCTTGAAACAACGTGCCCCGATCTCAGCCAGCTTGTCAGCCCCGGCTTCAGAAAAGGGCGTGGCGAAAGGCTCGATACCTAATTCCCGAGCTTGCTTGAAAAGGACAGCCAGATCGGGTAACTTGAGGCTCATCCTGTTAAACATGTCACCGACGGGTTCGCTTCGGCGGGCATCTGCCGGTCCCCATTCGACAATCCGTGCGGTGTCAGCCACAAGTTCTTCAGCGGTATAAAACTGAAATTTAGCCACTTTTGCGCCCTGGCTGGCAAGTTCAATCAGCATCTCAGCAGCGACCTGGGGATCACCATCATGGTTGGCACCGATTTCGGGGATGAATAGCGGGGGGGAAGAAGAACCGCCAACATGAACGTTGCCAACAAGGAATTGCGCGGCCATAATTACTCAGAAATAGGTTCTTTTTGGAGCAGAAGTTTAAAATACAACTCAGCTGTCTGCCAGTCTTCAGGGGTGTCTATGTCCTGAACGCGGTAACGGGGAAGAATGACGGGAATTGCGGCTGGGGAGTAAAATGAGACGCCTTTCATGTAAGGCTCAGTGCGGCCCCAATAAAATTGAGCAGCATCATGGTAGGCATGTTCCAGATCTTGGGAGCGTGTCTGCTGAAACTGCGGCTGGAACATTTCCATCCGTCCGTTTGGGTTGATCTTTAATGCCCGCTGAATAGGGAAAGGAAAGGTAGTTACGCTGAAGGCTAGATCTGCTGTGGAGGCCATAAGGGCCTCCCTTCCTGCACACAGATCCGCAGGCCTAACAAACGGAGCGGTGGCATACAGACAGCATACCAGATCCGGATGATAGCCGGATGTCTGTAATTGATGGACGGCATGCTGCACAGGGGCGCGGATCCCAGCCATATCATCGGCCAGTTCACTTGGGCGCATAAAGGGAATTTCAGCACCCGATGCGCGGCCGATATCTGCGATTTCCTCATCATCGGTGGAAACGATGACATGATCGAAAATGCCCGCAGCTTTTGCTGCCTCGATAGGCCATGCAATCATGGGTTTGCCACAGAATTCCAAGATGTTTTTACGTGGGATGCGCTTACTGCCCCCACGCGCTGGGATAATGCATACGCACTTCATTGGACGGGTTGGTTAATGCAGAAATTTGCTTTGGATGCCACCTCAAAAGAACAAGCTCGGATGATAACTTTTTTAGCCAACGAGCGTCCGTTCCATCCGCTGAAAAATTTCGGCAAAGGTGGATTTTGAGTGGCGAGCATGATGGATAATGTCTGGAAGCTTGCACTGGAAGCTAAACACGGCAAGAGCCATTTCTCTTCAGTCCGGGGCCTCGTAACTCAAAATAGATGCCCTCTGGTTTTGAAAAATGTTCGACCCAAAAGGGTATTGTGCACTCCTTTTGGTACCATTCTCAACGGCGCTGTTCCCATTCATAAATTTCATGCTGGCCGGGGTGGGGGTAAGTGTAACGCAGCGTAGCCACCAAGCATGGAACCAACTGCTGTGAATCTCAGCTTTTTTTTAAATTGACCGCCCTATGTGCGGCCTGATGAGGAGCATCCGTCTTTTGACTCAATAGTCCCTCGACAAGCTCTGATTGGTATATTACACCTTAATGCTTGTCCTGCGGACATAAGCCAGACAAAATTCCTGCTGTCATGCCATCCATCTTAAGAAAGCTTTTTCGCCAGTCCAAAAAAAATAAAGTTGGAAAAGAGCAGAAGTACAAAGGGTCAGTAGCCTTGACTTATCTGGAAAAACGTGCCCACAAGCCGGATTGGCATCAGGAGTGCTTATACTTGGCCAGCTTGATGAAACTATTGCCCGATGGCCTGAGGGTCTTAGACGTTCCTTTCGGTACTGGTCGCTTCCTGCCTTTTTACCTTTTGAAAAGCTGGGATGTGACAGGGGCGGATATCTCTGAGGACATGCTCTCCGTCGCCAGAGAATATAATCCCCCAAACTTGGTTTCCTATAAGGATTGCCTCAGTGACGTGGTCAGTCTCCCATTTGCTAAAGCTGAGTTTGACCTGGTAATTTCATTTCGCTTTTTGGGCTACATTTTGACCACGGAGAAAGCGGTAGAAGCAGTCCGTAAACTTTCTTCGCTCACTCGCAAGCATGCCATTTTTGGTGTGCAGCATTTGCGCGAGGGTGTGCCGATGGGGCCAAAAGATAAAATGGGCCACCGCATGTATTGGAAGGATGTGGAGGCGTTGCTTTTGGAGTGTGGTTTCAGCATTGTCAAAAAAGAGGAAGCCAGTAGCAGTGAGGAAACTTGCAACACGTTGGTACTGCTGGAAAAGCGTTCCTAATTCAGTTTTCTGCGACGGCGATGATAAGTTTAAGGAGGCTGTTTATCAGGCGTGCGCCGGCATCTTGGTGCCGATATCTTCCTATTCATGTGCCAGACGATGCCAGCACCTTAATGATGGATCCCTCCAAGCTGGAGTCCATGATAACGGTTTCAGATTTCAAAAAAGTATCCCGGTATGGGCTTTGGCTGCCTCATGGTTGGACCGACAAGGCGAAACCTGTGGGGCAGGAATTAGCGCTGCATCCCTCTTTACGAGCCATTTTTCATGATAAGATTTCGTACAAGGATACTGACCAATACCGCAAAATGCACCATGCGGTGGAGCAGTATCTCCATGGCAAGGTGAAGAGACCTTCCTTAGCAGGAGCCTACTGGTGCCGCAGCTATGAGGACATTGACCGATACTTTGAAATCTTGATGGGATGCTATGAAGACATCCGGTTAAACGGTTACAAGTCGCAAACGGAGCTAAGGCAGATTGATCCGACCATTGTGAGAAGCAACTTGGACGAGATCAAAATTGCAGTGGACTCGCAAGGCAAGGCTATCTTCATCGGGAAGGGGGGGAATCATCGATTCTCAATCGTGCGCAATTTGAAGATTCCTGTCATCCCGGTAATACTCGTCGGGGTGGATAAAGGGTGGGCGCGTAAAAATGTGACCCTCAAGGGATACGGCTCGGACGCTGCTTATGAGTCCGTACGATTAGTCGTGGAAGAACTGCTAAGGCCTTGATTCTGGCAGCTGGGGCAGAAGAATTAGGCTGCTGCATGCAATGCTTGGCAAAGTGCCTCTTTCACTCGCATTACGTCCAGGTCGGTCATGGCCGGAAACATCGGCAGAGTGATGCATTCTTCATAGTAACGCTCAGCCTCAGGGAAATCGCCTTTTTGGAAACCAAACTGACGGTAGTCCGGCTGGAGGTGAACGGGAATGTAATGTACATTCACGCCGATGTTTTGCGCCCTTAAGCTCTCAAAAACCTGCCTCCGAGTAAGTGGGGCAATCGCCTCGAGATCCAGCCGGATCATATAAAGATGCCACCCGCTGATGCCCCGTGGATCACGTGCCAGGGGGCGTAAAGGCAGTCCCGCGAGCGTGCGGTCATAGAGTTCTGCCAGTTCCTGCCGACGTTGGGCAAAGCGGTCCAATTTTTCCATCTGGCTGGCACCCAGAGCTGCCTGGAGATCAGTCATCCGGTAGTTGTATCCGAGTTCGATCTGCTGGTAATACCATGGACCATCGCTTTCCCCCTGCATGCGGGAGGATTCGCGGGTAATTCCATGGGTCCGCAGGGCACCAATACGCCAAGCCAGTTCTTCATCATTGGTGGTGATCATGCCCCCTTCGGCACTGGTGACGATTTTCACAGGATGAAAACTATGGGAGACCGCATCCGACCAGCGGCAGTTTCCTATGCGTTCTCCTTCATAACTGCCGCCTAATGCATGGGCTGCATCTTCCAAAATACGGAAACCATACTTCTGGCTCAGGGCATGGATGCGCGGCATGTCACATGACTGGCCGGCGAAGTGGACTGGCACGACGATCTTTGGCAGCCGACCCTGTTTTTCTGCCTGCTGGAGTTTGGCCTCCAGGCGGTCTGGGCAGAGACAGACGGTTGCAGGATCCACATCCACAAAGTCCACCTGCGCTCCGCAATAGCGCCCAGCATTGGAGGAGGCTACAAAGGTAATCGGGGAGGTCCATAGCCAGTCTCCCTTACCCAGTCCCATGGCCTGGGCTGCACAATGAAGCGTGGCTGTGCCATTAGAGAGGGCGATGCCATGGCGTGCACCGCACCAGTCAGCCACGGCTTTTTCAAAGCGGGGAATGGCTGGCCCCTGGGTCAAAAAATCGGATCGCAGCACATCTACCACGGCAGCGATGTCCGCCTCGTCCAGAGACTGACGACCATAAGGCAGGAAATCGGAGGCCATCGGGAAGATCAGGTCAGATCAAAAGACGGGTCCACGTGCTCGCGGATCAGAGCCCGGATTTCAGGAACGGTCATCCATTCGCTATTAGTGCCGGAGTTGTAGGCGAAGTCAGGGGGCACCGACGTACCATTGTGGTGATCACAAAACCTCTTTTTCGTTGCTTCCAGTCCCTGGTTGCTGCTGGGGAAGATGATGTAGTAGCGGTCCGTCATGATGGTCTGCATCGCATCTGTGGACGTGACCATTTCTTCATGGATTTTTTCTCCAGGACGAATGCCGACAATGGGCTTTACGCAGTCTGGGCCGATGGCTTCTGCAACATCGGTGATCCTGTAGCTGGGGATCTTTGGGACGAAGATTTCGCCGCCTAGGGCTTTCTCTAGCGCGTGTTGGACAAGGGCCACACCTTCTTCAAGGGTGATGTTAAAGCGGGTCATGGCCGGGTCCGTAATGGGGAGAACGCCTGTCTTCCGGCGGTCCAGGAAAAAGGGAATCACAGATCCCCGTGAACCCATGACATTGCCATATCTCACGACGCTGAAACGGATATCGCGGCTGCCCTTGACGTTGTTGGCGGCGATAAACAGTTTGTCCGAGCAAAGTTTGGTAGCCCCGTACAGATTGATTGGCGCGGCAGCCTTGTCAGTCGATAGAGCCACGACATTTTTAACTTCTGCATCGAGACAGGCTTCGATCAGGTTTTCAGCACCGAGGACGTTTGTTTTGATAAACTCCATCGGGTTGTATTCCGCGGCGGGCACCTGCTTGAGGGCGGCCGCGTGAATGACGGTGTCAATCCGTTCCAGCGCCCTGCACAGACGATTACGGTCGCGAATATCCCCGAGGAAGAAGCGCAGCCGGGAGTCCGTGAACTTTTGGCTCATCTCATACTGCTTGAGCTCATCGCGCGAATAAATGACGATGCGCTTGATGGATGGGTCGGCAAGGAGGGTTCTGATGCATTTCTGGCCGAAAGAACCGGTGCCTCCGGTAACGAGAATCGAGCGGGCTGATGACACAATAATGAAAATCCTGGGTTGGTGCGGGCGGGGAAGCGCTGAGTTAAGTCTTGATCAGTGATGCTGGCAAGACGGGATTTCATCTCAGAGTGCTTCATGGGCCCTTAATTCTGAGAGTTTGCAGGAGTTCTGTGTCAGGTGCCCGGCCAAGACATCGGTCAGAGACGAACAACATCTACACGGTCGTTGCAATCACGCGTCTTTCCGTGAATGAGTAACCCGTGTCGCAGCCGCCCCCGTCTCCGCCTCCTCGCCGCCGTTTTTGGAAATGGTGCAGGCGTGCATTGTATGCCACGCTCCTGCTGATCATCGTCCTGGCGGTCTTTCATCGTCCGATACTTCGGGCGGTCATCCGTTGGGTAGGGCCTAAGGCGGCGGCATCGCTGAATTTGCCTCTTAGCTGGCAGGTTGAAGGCAGTCTATGGGGGGATTTTAAGTTTGCTAACATCGAAACAGGCGGCGGTGAGGGGCATTGGTTGCCAGTTGCAAAAATCGGGGAACTGAGTGCCACTTACGACTGGAGACTGCTAAAAAAAGGTGATCTGGAGCATGCTGTTAACCGGGTGACTCTTCACGATGTGGAGGCGGAGTTGGATCTTGGAAAGCTGCCAGCTAGCAAGAAAGCTGAGCCAGCTTCTGCCAAAGAAAAAACACCGGGGAAATTGCCCATTGTCTGGCCTCGGACCATTGATATTAAGAATGTTAATGCAGCGATCACCCTCGCGGATGGCGGGAAATTGATCGTTCGTGGACTCACGTTGCAAATCGGAGAGGGGATGCCTGGTATTCTCGAATGTCGGGAAATTCGCCGGGAACCGGGGGATCTCGCGTTGGAAAATATCAAGGCCGATGTCGTTTGGGAATCTCGTCGCATCACCATTCAAAATCTAACGCTACCTAAAGCAGTCGTGTTAGAGCGGCTGGCTGTGAATCTTCAGGGACTGTGGGAAACGGATGCGTCGGCAGCAGTGGATATGCAGATTGGGCTTGGGGCGGCTCGTTTGGGAGTGGAAGCCTCAGCTTCCGGTTTGTTACAACCACCGCTCCTGTTCCAGGCGAAAATTCAAGGCCGTGATCTCCGCTCAGAAGAACTGCATACACTGGGACTTCCGAAAGATGTCTTTTTTGAAAACGGCACACTGGATTTACAAGCCGCCGGTGATGCACTGAAGCCTGTGGAACTGGGAGTGGATGTGGCCTTCTCGCTGGCAAACATCCGTTCAAAAGGGGCCACCATTGATGCGGTCTCCATGAAAGCAACGGTCAAGGATGGCCGGGCAGAAGTGATGTCTCTACAGATCAACCGTACGGAGAATCGCCTGGATCTCACTGCTGTTGCGAATCTCCCTGCGGATGTCAAGGATCTGGCCACGAGTCCTTGGACCGCGAGCTTGCAAGGCAGCCTTCCAAAAGTCACAGATTTTCTGGATCAACCGCCCCAGGTGTTAGGGAAACTGATGTTGAATGCCACCGCAGAAGGGAAGGGGAGCGTAGCAACGAAAGCACAGGGTGAACTCATGGGCGAATCCCTCGCTTTTCAAACGTATAAGCTGACCCAATTGCGCACCCTTTTCTCTCTGGATGGAAAGCAGGCCAGCGTGGAAATACCAGGCCTGGAACTCGGTGTTGGGAATTCCATTACCTTGAATGCGACCATGCAGATGGAGGATGCGATGCCCGTGAAGGCTTCCTGGCAGATTCGGGTTAGCGATCCTTCCGCTTTGATGAAAACCACGGGGCTGACTCCGCCACCCGAGCCGGTTGCTGGGGTCATAGAGTTGATCGGAAAGGCTTCCTTTAATATTCAGGATCTCAGTGCCAAAAACTATAACGGGCTACTGGCGGACATGAATCTTTCCGTCAACCAGGGCGGATATGGGGAGGGTCGAATCCAGGAGCTTTCACTACGCACGCATGTCGAAAAAGGCAGCGCCTTCCTGGATTCTGCGGATGTGCGCTTTGATGCCGAGAATGTGATCAAGCTCACCGGACAAACGCTCGTCCTGGAGCCCTATACTTTTCAGGCCAAGGGGGATATTAACATGGCCCAGCTCACAAGCCTCAATTCTTGGCTCAGGACTTTCAAAGCCCCTTTGATGGAGAGCGGCGGGCTTAACGGAGATCTGAACATCACGGGCCGGTTGCAGCCATGGCAATGCGTCGGCAAGGTGAATTTGAATGCCAGTGCAGTGAAGACCGTGGCGATGCCTGAGGCCGCCACTCTGGCTCTGGAGACTGCTTTTGAAGGCACTGTTGCCGATTTGAAACATCTGGAAGCTACTCTGGGGCCTTGGCGTCTTGCGGTTAAAGGGACTGTGGATGAAAAGCAGGCCCGTCTTGCCGAACTGAAAGTATGGCAAAACAAGACGGAACTGGTAAGCGGCAGTGCAACTATTCCGTTTGATCTTACTAAAGCAGACGGCGCTGATGGGCAGCCCATGCAGGTCTCGCTCTTGGCCAAAGACCTGCGAGTGGATGAAATCCTGGCTGCGGCAGGCATCACCAGTCTTCCTTCAGGCATCCTTAATGCGGATATCCGCGTGAACGGCCGTCTTGAAACCGCGGAGGGTCGGATCTTCGTCGAACTCAAAAATGTGAAGGTGCCCAATGGACCCAAGGCTTTTCAGCCAGCCACCCTACGATCTGAAACTGTATTGGAAAACAAGCGCATCAGGACCCGCAGTACCTTTTCGCAGCCACCTCTGCAAACGTTAACCGCAGAGGGGGATCTTCCATTGGACCTTCCCGCATTGATCAAATCTCCCGGTGCACTCAATGACACACCTCTGAATTTCAGACTCCAGATGCCGGAGAGTGACTTGAGCTTTTTACGCGAATACGCTCCTGACATGATTCGGTCCATCCCTGGCCGTCTTAAATTGGATGCGAAGATCGCCGGTACGGTTGGCAAGCCAGTCCTCACAGGTGGCGTGGATCTCGACATCAAGGAGGTGGCCTGGTCCAAGCCAGACCTACCCTCGGTTCGAAGTGTGCGCGCTTTGATCCGTGCCAATGGACAGAAGGTGGAAATCCAGGAAGTCTCGGCCGTGCTCGCAGGGGGGAGGGTGAAGCTTTCAGGTGCGGTTGATGCCACGGACGTGAAAAATCCAGGGTTGAATCTGAGCCTGGAAGCGCGCGAGGCACTCGTATTCAGGGATCCTACCACCTCCGTGCGTGCCAATGCTGACATCACATGCCGTGGTACGCTTCAGCAATCCACGGTTGCAGGGTTGGTTGAGGTGGTTCGTGGTCGGGTATTCAAAGAAATCGATCTTCTGCCAGTATTGAAGCTTCCTGTGGATGTCCCTCCCGTGCCTGTGAATACTGGCCGAAGTGAAGCCAAGCTAACTCTGCCACCGATCATTAAAGACTGGCTGTTCAACGTCAAAGTGCTTACCCGGGACCCGGTGCTCATCTCAGGCAATCTGGCCAGCGGAGCTGTCTCGGCAGATGTGAGGCTAAGTGGCACGGGAGCGTCACCGCAACTGACTGGGGGGGCCAATATTGACCGCCTTTTGTTGAAGCTGCCCTTTAGTACGGTCAAAGTGACCAAAGGAGTTGTTACCCTGCGGCCTGCGCACCCTTTCGATCCAGATTTGGATATTCGAGGTGAGTCTCGCATGGGCAGCTATGACATCACCCTTTATATTTACGGGGATTCGACCAATCCAAAGACTCGTTTCACCAGTTCGCCGCCCATGAGCGAATCGGATATTGTGACCATGCTAGCTACTGGTACCACCCTGGATGGGTCCGCGAGTGAGTTGGCATCCGAGGCTGCCACTCGAGCTGCCTTTCTTTTCCTCAGCGAATTTTACCGCAAGACTTTCAATAAAAAGAAGGTGGTCCGTGAGGAGCCTCCACGCTTGAACATGACCTTCAATCCTTCCGGTGCGGACCGCAGTAATGACAGTGTCCAGGCTTCTTATGACCTTTCGGAAAACTGGCGTGTGACTGGTCGCTTCACCCAAACGGGACGTATGAAAGCCCTGCTGGGATATGTCCTTCGTTTTGGCAAGGCGGCCCGGGCCATGGATGAAAGGCCTGAATCCAGCCTAGCCTCACCTGCCACAGTCAGTCCCATGGCTGATCCGGTGCCGTCGGCTCCCGAGCCGCCAGCTTCTGCCCCAGCACCTTGATTCGCTCCAACCTTCTGTCATATGACGTTCGTGCAGTAGGGAATACGAAGAGCCGACCGGACAAGACTGATCGCTCTTCCCTGGAACACTGCCGCTTATTACCAAGGCTTGAGCAATGGTAAAATCGGAGGACACGGAGACCGGTGTAAGCCAAAGTAGTCCAAGAGCTTAGCTCGCCAAACCCCCGCTTCTCATTCGACTCAATCTTGTCCACTTGGACGCAACTGCGGCGGGTTGTGCTTCACCCAGTTGGGCTTGTCTTTGATCAGCGCTCTTCCGATTAAGCTCGGTCACACGTTGAGACGTGACGGATGACTTGAACCCCAAATAAACAAAAAGGGCACGCCCGAATATGATTCGGCGTGCCCTTAAAGACGGAGAAAAGATTATTCCGTAGCGGCAGGTGCTGCTGGTGCAGGGCTGGCTTCAGCTGCTTTGTTGAGTTCTACAACGATCTGGTCTGTGATATCCACAGCGTCTTTGTAGTAGATAAGAACCGGAACCGTGGAAAGGCTCATTCCCGACTTGTCGAAAATGAAGTCATAACCTTCGACCTTGGCCTTATCGCGAACGACAACGAGGATCTCGTCATAGATGCCACGACGGATCTGAACGTCTTCCTGCTTGAGCTGGCTGGAGCGGCGGTTCTGCTGCTCTCCGATTTCCTGCTCAAGGGTGCGCAGTTCTTTACCCTTTTCTTCAAACTCAGCCGCTTTTTTAGCCCGCGCGTCAGGAGTCATGATCGGATCACTGGCTTCCTTTTTGAGCTTCTGCATGTCGTTCATCAGGTTCTTATAAACGGCCCAGCGGTCGTTCATTTCCTTTTGAGCCTTGTCCACATTGCCTTTGAAGTCCTCAGCGGCTTTTTTGGTTTTGTGGAACTCAGAGAAGGCTTTCGACATGTCCACCACGCCAAATTTCAAATCGGCGGCACTGGCAAGAGTCAGGCTGGTGGTCAGTAAAGCTAAAGTCAGAAGACGAATCATAGAATGGGTATATGTAAAACTAACAGGGAATGTGTTCAATTTGAGTCTGGAACAGGCTTAGAATTTGTAGCCCATGTTGAACTGGAAGCGTGGGCTGCCACCGACGAAATCGTCTTTCACGAGGGGCAGGCCCAGGTCGAGACGGATCGGGCCGATAGGCAGGAACATGCGCAGACCGATACCAACGTTGGAATAGATTTCGCCATCACCCACGATTGGGCCACCATTTTCGATGGTTCCGACGCTCCCACCTTCAGCCGTGATGTCCGTGGAGATGTAACCGACGTCATAGAAGACTGCCCCGCGCACTTTTTCGATGATCGGGAAGGTGTATTCAATGCTGGCGTAGAGGGAGACATTGCCGCCGATAGGCTCACCCGTGCTGTCTTTTGGACCAGCTTCGCGGAAGTCATAACCACGAAGGTTATTGGCACCACCCAGGAACAAGCGCTCAAAGATCGGCACATCACCGTTGCCTGTGGCGGAACTGCCCCAGCCATCCACCATGCGGGCCATACCCTCAAAGCTCAGGATGGTGTCACCAGGAAGGGAGAAGAACTGCTGACCGCCGATGTTGGCACCCCAGACCTCAACATCACCACCCAGACCGGAGGCCATCAGACCTGCCTCAAACTTGTGGCCCTTACGTGTGATAAACACGCTGTCGCGGGTATCATGCACGAAGCCAAAGTCCACTTTGCTCTGAACGAAATCACCGTCTTCGTTGCGGATGAGTTGGCTCGGATCTTCATCTTCCTGGACATCCACACTGACGTTCTGAAGCGTGTAGGTCGTTTCGAAATAAGCGTGCTCACCGATCGGTTTGCGCAGGCTGAGGGAAAGTCCGGCATTGGTCTGCTCATAACGGTTCTCGGTAGAAAGGTAGAACATGTTGCGGTAGAAAAGCTCAGTGGTGAAAGACAGCTTCTGACCCAGGAACCAAGGCTCCGTGATGGAGAGGTTGAAGTCCTGACGGCGTGGGCCGTAACGGATGTTCATGTTGAAGCGCTGGCCTGCACCGCGGAAATCGCCCCAGTCGGTGATGTCAAAGTTTGTCTGGGTCACGTCAATGAATCCGACGATGCTGTCAATCGAACTGAAGCCGGCGCCAAAGTTGACGGAGCCTGTTGGCTTCTCAGTGACATTGACTTCGATATCCTTAAATCCTTCCACTTCGGTCGAAACTGGGCGGATGGTCAGAGGATTGGCTTCAGATTTGCCTTCGAAGTAGTTCAAGTTTTCCAGACGGCTTTGGGCTGTTTCCAACTGGACAGTGTTCAGCTCGTCACCAGGGGACATCGGAAGTTCGCGGCGGATGACTTCATCTTCGGTCTTCATGTTGCCGCTGATGTTGACTTTGCGGATGTAGGACTTGGTGCCTTCATACACACTATAGGTCACGTTGAGCATGCCAGGGCCAGCGTCAGACAGGCGGGTTTCCACCCGTGCATCAGCATAACCACGGGAGCCGTAGTAATCCTGGATCATTTTTTCATCACCACGGACATCGCTGCCGGAGTATGGGAAACCAGCTTCCATGCGGATGGCTGGAGTCAGTTCATCCTGAGAGAAAATGGTGATGCCTTCGATGACCACTGCGGCTACGTCGTATTTGCCGCCTTCGGTGATTTCAAAAACGATGGAAACTTTGTCATCGCTCACCGCTTCCCGGCGATAGCCCACTCTCACATAAACATAACCTTCGTCCTGGTAGGCTTCCTCAATTTTGCGCACGTCTTCAAGCACGGCCTGATTGTCCAGCTTGCCAGCTTTGCCCCACAGGCGCCAGAAAGTCTTCTCTTTGGAGGTCAGCTTAGAGCGCAGAGTGCGGTCACTGATGGCTGTGTTTCCTTCAAAACGAATGTCACCGATCAGGCCACGACCGCCTTCTTCGATCTTGAACAGAACGGCTGAGAAACCTTCTTTGCTGGAGGGAGTTACGTCATAGGTCACCACCACATCGGAGAAACCTTTTTTGGAGTAAAGGTCCAGGATTTTCTGCTGAGCTGCGGTCAGCTTGGCATCATCCACAGGATCACCCACCTTGATTTCGATCTCTTTATTCAGCTTGGCGTTATCGAAAGCTGCGTTACCCAGGAAACCAAGCTCAGCGATGCCGCCACGTCCAGAGATGGTGACGATCACTCTTACGCCGCCCGGGACATTGACTGCATTGATATCCACGTTTTCCACTGCGCCCGTTGCATAAAGGGTGCGCAGGTCGCGCTCCACAGATTCATCTGTGTAGGGTTCGCCTTCGCGAGTGGACATTTGCGCACGGACACGTGCGGGGTCCATCGTTGCAGCCCCTTTGAATACAACATCAACTTCACGGACGATCTTCCTGCCGGTAGCAGCGGGGGAATCCAGGGAAACCTGGGCCTGAACGCCTATGGATGTGACGGACAGAAGAACAGCGACCAGGAAAGGGCGCAAAGCATTTTGGGGAGAAGAGAGGACTCCGTGAATCATAGCAGCTTGAGTGGGTTCGGGAGAAGGACTGAAGGCCTCCGGCCCAAAGGGACAGGAGTTGCGCAGTAATGCTGACCATAATAAGGGGCGTCAAGGTGTAAAAACAGGTTTGATCTCTAAGTTTAACAAAAGAAATCCCGCCGCGTCTGCTCAGACGAAGGCGGGAAACGGCAAAAAATGACGATTTATCCCTTAGCGGAACAGCTCGCGGAAGAATCCACGCGTCTCTTTCCGGGCGTTGTCGGTCCAGTCCCAAGTTTTGCGAGCTGCACGTTTTACAGCTCGTGCGGCACGCTCGCCTTCGTCACCTTCTGCATTGGCTGAGGAGGGAACTCTGGGGGACCAGTCCTGAAAACTAACCGCTCCAGTGGTTGCAGAGACAACGACAAAACCCACTTCGTAGCCCGTTTCGTCCTTCAGGGCCATACCCCATTCTGGAGCACCCGTCTCGGCATTGGTGGCCAACTGGTAATCAATGCTGGTAAAAGTGGTCTGTGCGAGAGCTGCGGATTTGGCGGCGACCACGCGTGCATCAGCACTACGATACAGCAGTTTGCTGAAATCAATGGCAGTGGCAGGTACACGGTCCAGGATTTTTGTGCCTGCTCCTGCCGGACTGGCTTTCCAGGCGATGCCTTCCATCGTTACACTAATGCGCAGAATGTCTGCCGGACGAAATGGGTCCCGGGCATAGGCGGTCCACTCAACTGGCTCTGCTGTGGTGCTGCTGCCTTTGATCAGCAGGATACTATCAGCAATGGCACTGCCAAAACTTTGGGTGACTGCCTGGGGCACCTCAGGGTTGGCTTGCAGGCTGGACAGAGCTGCAACAAACAAGAATGTGAGGCTCGGAATAAATTTTTTCATGGTGACGGGAGCTTAGTTACGGTGCGAAAATGAATCAAGACGGCTTTAATCATCCGCCTAACTTCGGTTTTCCTGCTTGCGGCTGCCTCCTGTGTCCTGATAATGCGCGCCCTTCAATCACCCTCTCATGAGCGCCCCCTCTCAATCTGAACCTTCCTTCGAACAGGCCATGGAACGCCTGGAGGAAATCGTTGTTTTGATGGAAGGCGACCGCATGCCCCTGGATGAAATGGTCACTAGCTATGAAGAGGGCATGGGCCTTCTCAAGGTCTGCCGCCAGCGCATTGATGTGGCTCGCCGTCGCATTGAGGTCATCACCGCTGATGCAGAGGCCAAGCCGATCGTTGCGGCCTTTGACCCGACCAGCGCCGAATTAATTGAAGAGAAATCCAAGCCTGCCGCCCCCGCCCGCAAAAAGAAACCGGCCGAGGTCGAAGAAGACACTGACGACATCCGACTATTCTGACACCACGTGGACACCACCCTGCCTGACATTACCTGCCCTGCTGATCTCAAAGCCCTGCCGCTGGACAAGCTCCCTGCGCTTGTTGACAAGATCCGCGCCACTCTGATCGAAACCCTCAGCCTTACCGGAGGGCACCTCGGCCCCAATCTTGGTGTCGTCGAGCTCACTATCGCTCTTCATCGCGTCTTTGATACCCCCAAGGACAAATTCGTCTTTGATGTCGCCCACCAGGGGTATGTCCATAAGATGCTGACTGGCCGCTGGGACAAAATCCACACCATCCGTCAGTATGAGGGACTGAATGGATTCCTCCTCCGCAGTGAAAGCGAGCACGATTGCTACGGTGCTGGCCACGCGGGTACCGCGCTTGGGGCTGCGCTCGGCATGGCCAGTGCACGGGATCTGAAAGGCGGAGACGAGCACGTCGTCTGTGTTTCCGGGGATGCTGCCTTTACCTGCGGTCCTGTTTTTGAAGCGCTCAATAACATCTCCTCGCATACCAATCGCCTCATCACCGTCCTTAATGACAATGAGTGGAGCATTGACAAAAACGTCGGTGCCATCGCGAAATACTTCAACACCATCGCCACTCATCCTGGCTTTGCCAACCTCCATGACAAGGCAGCTAAATTTGTCGAGTTCATGCTTGGCGGCGGGGCACGCAAGCTGGCTGAGCGGGTGGAAAATTCGGCTAAAGGGCTTCTTCTGCCTCAGAGTGAAGGTCCGCACAACCGCAGCACGCTATTTGAGGAATTCGGAATTCGCTATTACGGCCCCATCAACGGCCATGATCTGCCGCTTCTCATCCAGACTTTCGAATTCCTCAAAACCCAAAACGAGCCTGTTATCCTGCACATTCTGACGGAAAAAGGCCGAGGATACAAACCGGCCCTCGAAGATCCGGGTAAATTCCATGGTCTCGGCAAATACAACATCGAAACCGGTGAAGTGCAGGCTACAGACAAGCCGACGTATTCGCAGATTTACGCTCGCACCGTCACGGACTTCGCCAAGGAAGATCAAAAGATTGTCGCTATTACGGCAGCTATGCCGGGTGGCACAGGCCTCATGGCTTTCAAAAAAGAAATCCCAGAGCGTTACTTCGATGTCGGCATCGCGGAGGAGCATGCTGCCCTCTTTGCCTGCGGAATGGCCGTCCAGGGGCTCCGTCCTTTCCTGACCATTTACTCCACCTTCATGCAACGTGCCGTGGACATGATTCTCCACGACATGGCCATCCAGCACCTTCCGGTCCGCTTGTGCATGGACCGTGGCGGTCTCAGCGGTGACGACGGCCCGACCCATCATGGTCTTTTCGATATCGCTTATCTTCGCGGCATTCCTGGACTCGTCCACATGCAGCCCAAGGATGAAGACGAATTCGTGGACATGCTTTGGACCATGGCGAACTATGAGAAAGGACCCATCGCCATCCGTTATCCACGCGGAAATGGTCCAGGCGTTACCCCGAAAGCCAGGCCACAGATTCTCGAGATCGGCAAAGCCGAGGTCGTTGCTGATGGCACCGACGTCGCCTTGATCGCCCTGGGGGACATGTTCTCCATTGCTGAGCAGGCGAAAACAATTTTGGAGCAAAAAGGCTATTCGGTCGCCCTCATCAATCCTCGTTGGATCAAGCCTTTGGATAATGAGGTCATCGAAACCTATGCCCGCAAGGTCAAGGTTGTCTGCACACTGGAAGACCATGTGCTGATGAACGGCTTCGGTTGTGCAGTCATGGAGCAGCTTTGTACGGTAGGCATCACCACTCCAATTGTCCGCATCGGGTGGCCCGATGAATTTGTGGAGCATGGCACCCCCGCCATCCTCCGTCAGAAGCACGGGCTTTCTGTCGAGGCGACTGTCGAGAAGGTTCTCTCCCGTCTGGTTTAAGCTGAAGCGTTTTCTCGTTCTCTATCGGATCCGTATTCCCAGATCGCTTCCTGTGATCACAGGGACAGGTCGGTAGAGAAATTCGAGGTCATCAAAGTGCCACCACTCACCGGGTAGCACTTTGAAACCGGCCGAGGTCATTGCTTCATGAAGAACGGAGAGGTTGTGCTGCACTGTGAGATCCATGCCTTGATGGTGACCGGAGGTTTGATGCAACTCCTCATCAAAGGAGGTTGGCATCCTCATCTCCTGGCCTTTCCGGTTTACTAGAGTTGCATCGACGGAGACTCCTCCACAGTGGCGTGACCAACCCGAGGCTGGGTCTAGAAACATGCCAGTCTTGGCACTATGGTCATAGAGCAGTTGATGCGCCTCCGGCGGTCTCCACGCATCCCAGACACACAGTCCATATCCTTGGGCTTTCAGTCGGGCCTGTGCCCTCTTGAGTTTCTGCACCGTGGATGCACGCAGAAGGCAGGGCATCTTGGCGGGATAAATCGGTTTGCCAGTCACATTATTTGGAGTGGCATAGCGCAAATCTATCGAGATGCCGGGTATGGCCCGCCGGATGTCCACCAGCCCATGCTTATCCGCAGATGCGGTGCATGAACTCATTAACACGCAGAATACGCTGACCCGGAGCAGGGGAGACATTGTCTCTTTTTTTGCTTCCTCTCAGGCGAATGGCAAGCCAAGTTTCTCACTCTTCTGCTCATGATGCGTTACCAGATTCTCAATGCCCTGCTGCACTTCCTGTTTTTCTTCATCGGGGCAGGCATCGGATCCTTCCTGAATGTGGTCATTTACCGTGTGCCACGGAACATGTCCGTCAATAATCCTCGGCGTTCTTTCTGCCCGAGCTGCCAGTATCACATCCCTTGGTACCACAACATCCCCATTTTTAGCTGGCTCATTCTGCGGGGTAAGTGCGCCAGTTGTCGTTCACCTATTTCCCCTCGTTACATTGGGGTGGAAGCGTTTACGGGAATCATGTTTTACGCTGTACTGTGGCATTTTGGCGGGGAGTGGGATCAGATTGTCCAATGGGGTCCAAAGGTTCTCTGTCTGTGGATCTTTATGAGCCTGCTAATCGCAGGGACCTTCATTGATATCGAGCACTTCCTGCTGCCAGCGGAGATCACCCGCAATGGTACGATCGCCGGTATCCTTGCTTCTGTGTGGGTGCCATCCTTACAGGGGGAGGATATTTGGTGGCGCGCGGGCGTCATGTCTTTGGCCAGTGCAGCCATTGGCTTTGGAGGCCTTCGTCTCGTCGTAGAACTCGGTAAACTCGCCTTTGGCCGCAAGAAACTCAATTTCGAAAAACCGGAGGCCTGGAGCGTCACCCAGCCGGATGAGAATGAGCCGCCTATCGTCACCATCGGGGATGACAAAATCGAGTGGGTGGACCTTTTTGGCATGCAGCGGCCCACGGATCGCCTGCTCATCACCAGCCCTTCGTTACGCATCAATGATCAAAATTACACAGACGTCACCGTGGAGCTATATGTGGAGACCATGAAGGTCTTGGATGCTGCCGGGAAGGTGGAGGAATTTAACCTCGAAAATGTGACCACCCTGAAAGGGCAAGCGACCAGTGTCATGATCCCACGTGAGGCCATGGGGCTTGGCGACGTACATTTCATGATGATGATCGGCGCATTTGTAGGATGGAAAGCCGTATTGTTCACCATATTCGCCGCATCTGTTCTTGGAACTCTGGTCGCCGGTTTCACCCGCCTCACGGGCCGTGCACAGTGGGGGGCCAAGCTACCCTTCGGTCCGTATCTTGCCGCTGGGGCTGCTCTGTGGGTCTTCTACGGTATTCAGGTGATGAGTTGGTACCTGACTAAAGTGACAGGCAGCGAAGAGTTTTGATGCTTAGCCGTTTGAGCCTAAGTTTAGCATTTCTTGCCAAAGAACCCTTTGTGCAGCCATTTTCGCAGCGAACCGCAGTACCTGATAACCGTCCACAAAATCCTCCCTCCAAGCAGAGGGATCTCAGTCGGTCAATGTGTTGAAGATGCTTAATTTAAATAAGAAATAAGTGTTCCTTGAATTTTCCGTAGGTGAGTGTTTATTTTAAATATTCCCGTTTTTTAACTTATCATATGATACGGAATGATCTAATAAAAGGGCGGAGAATTTTTAATTCAGCGTGAATTTTTTGGAAATCACAAATTTCAATTGCTCGTTTGTTCCAGCACTGCGAGGGTAAAGGGAATATTCAGTAGAATCTGGTTCTTCCGCATATATCTCGCCGTTTCGTTTCTTTATACGATATGCGCGGTTTTAAATTCTCCCGACCATGAACACCTCAGCTTCCTGTCTTCTTTTTGTTTTGTCGATGCCTATGGTGGCTATGGCTCAGCTAACTGTTTATAGCGATGTCGCGGGATTCGACACAGTATCCGTTGCCGGAACAGGTGGTGCAGAGTCAAAGCTGACATTTGCAGCAACAGAATTCTTGCAGTCGGCTAAGTATTTATCCGTAGCCTCCGCAGTGGGTCCAAATACGCTCACTGATAGCTCTGCGACTTGGAGTGACGATGAGTTCAATGGCAACAATGGTTCACACTATGTGGAGATCATCAGCGTCAATGGCTCCAAAACGGGTGCTGGGGTAGGCGTGACTCGAAGCATTACGGACACGGAAGCAAATTCTAAGACAATCACCTTGGATGAGGCGCTGCCTGAGGGGCTGATTGCCCCCTTGGAATATCGCATTGTCAGCCATTGGACACTGGCTGCTATCTTCGGCAGCGCCAATATGGCAGGCTTGCAGGGCGGGTCCCCTCTGTCTGCAGACCATGTCCAGTTGTGGAACGGGACAGGCTATGACAGTTATTACTACCAGACCTCAGGAATCGGTGGCACCGGTTGGCGGAAGCTTGGAGATCAAAGCACGGATGCAAGCAATGCAATCATTCGGCCTGAGCAGAATGTGATCATCAAGCGTGTGGGGTCTGCGGGGCTGCCGATAGTGTTAAGCGGCTGGGTAAAGACTGGGCAGACCTCGTTCGATATCGTCCCCGGATTTAACTTTGTGCCAAATCCGTATTCGACAGCCATGACCCTGGCTAGCTCCGGGTTGTATAAGGGAAATGCAGCGACTGGGATTGCAGCGGGCAATGTTACCTCGGCCGATCAGGTGATGTTGTGGAACGGTTCTAGTTACGAGACATTTTATTATCAGACCCTAGGCCTTGGCGGAACAGGGTGGCGGAAGGTCGGTGATCAATCAATGGATGCCAGCGGGGCTAGCATTGCGCCGGGAAGCTCCATAATTTTGCGGCGCAAAAATCCTGACAGGTTCACTTGGGCGATTCCACAACACTAAGCAGCATTTTGGTTATGAAATTTTGGACTTTTCTACTTATCGTTGCGGCATCGCTCGCGTCCTCTGTCCGTGCTGCGACCATTAACTGGTCAGCCAGTATAAATCACGGCTTCAGCCTCGAAAATGGCAGTGAACTGCCAACTGGGTCGATGGTGCGTCTTGGATGGTTTCGAGATCCTTCCACCGGGTTGCAAATGACCGATACGGAAATTCAAAACCTAAAAACGACTCCTGTATTGTTGAACGATTACTTTGTCGAGGCTGGGCGCTCTACGATCGGGAGTGGTTTTACCCCTGCGCTTCCTGGTCACTTCGCAGCCGTAACAACGCTTGATAGCAGTGGTAGCGGGCCCTCATTTGCGGGTAAGCAAATGTATCTGTGGGTCTTGGATGCTTCTACCGTAGTCGCAGCCACACAGCAGGCTATCCTTTATTGGAACACTGCGGATACCACCACCAATCCCGATGCAACGTCTGACAAGCCCGGTGTTCGTTGGCGCTTCCCCGTTCAGGTGTCATTTCCTGGAACCACGACCATTGATGTGACCGATCTCACTGTGGGGACCGGATTTCTGGCGTCGGGGGCTCGGCTAGTGGTGGGGAGTTACTCCAATTCAACATCTAGCGCTACAAACATGGCAAACTTCAGCCTCGCAGCTTTGGAGCAACCCTTGGATGTAAGCACTCCCTCAGCTCTGGTCGGCGGCTCCGTTGGTGAGACCTATTTTAAATCGCTTGAAGCGATTGAGGGCAAGCCTGTATATGAATGGACAGTGATTGGGGGCACCTTGCCTGATGGCCTTTCGTTAAGTTCCGCAGGTGTTATTTCCGGACGTCCTACTTTTGCTGGTATCTTTAATTTTATCGTTCAAGCAGCGGATAAAACTCCAACTGCGGTCAGCAAGTCTTTCACCATAGTGATTGCGAAAATTCCGCTGGCCATCACAAATTCTTCACAGCTTCCTGATGCAGGCCAGCATGCTCCCTATGCACTTAATTTCACAGCTAATGGTGGCACTGCACCCTACACTTGGACTGTCGCCTCCGGTTCTTTGCCAGCGGGCATGTCGTTGAGTAATAGCGGCGTCTTGTCAGGAACTTCGGCTGTCACAGGAGTCGCGGAATTCACGGTGAAATGCACGGATGAGGGCGGCCTTGAAACGACGCAGGATTTTACGTTGAATGTGCATGGGGTCACAATCGTATCCTCCGCCAACTTGAATACAGGCTTCTTGAATCTGCCGTATTTGCAGATGCTTGACGCGGTTGGTGGCAAAGCACCTTACACCTGGACGTTGAGTGCTGGGGCACTTCCAGACGGGCTGAATCTTAGCTCAACTGGTATCTTGAGCTTTACCCCCACGGTGATGGGGTCAACAAGCTTTACTCTACAGGCGCGGGATGACCTGGGTTACACAACGACGAAGGAGTTTACTCTCAATGTCCTGGGTACACTTACCAAGCCGGGGGTGACTGCACCGACATTTCCTCCAGCCATTGTCGGAGGCGTTTACAGCTATCAGCTGTCCGCTTCCAACAATCCGACAAAATATAGCGCCAAGGGCTTGCCCTCAGGCCTGACTTTAAACACCAAGACAGGTTTGATTACCGGTCGGCCCAAGGTATCCGGTGTATTTGCAGTGCAGCTGACATCAACGAATGCGGCAGGGGTAAGCCCTGTCCGGACGGCAGGCCTGCAAGTGAGCGCATTACCAACGGGTGTGGTCGGAACTTATCTTGGGTTCATCGCCCACGATGTGAGTGTGAATGGAAACTTGGGAGGTCGCCTTGACCTGGCAACAACTAGTTTGGGGGCTTACACCTTGAAACTGACTCAAGGTGCCAAGGTAACGACGCTTAAAGGCCAGATGGATGTCGAACTGGACACGAACCCCAAGATTAACATCACTTCGGGACTTAACAAAGTCGCTTTGGAATTGGGGCTGAGCAATGATCTGCTGACGGGCAGCGTGACCAATATCGGCGTGGGTGGAAGCAGTGCCAGCGTTGGTGGCTGGCGTCGGGTGTGGAAAACCGCAACGAACCCGGCAAGTACACGTCATGGTTATTATAGTATGGGGATTGATCCCACAACCTTCACCAGTCCTAATCCGATCCCGATGGGAACGGGGTATGCGAGCGGTGTGGTGGGACTTGATGGTGGACTTAAGTTGACCGGGCGTACGGCTGATGGCAATACCATCACCACCGCAGGATTTATTGGCCCGAATGGTGAGGTCCTGGTTTATCAGATATTGTATTCAAAGTTAGGCTCATTGGCAGGCCGCCTTGCAATCAATTTAGAGGCTGGCAAAGGTTATGAGGAAAATGTGATCGAGGGCACACTGACGTGGATCAAGCCGCAGACGATCACACGGACTTATCCGAAAGGGTTTGGACCGTTGCCGATGGTCGTTTACGGGAAGTATCTGGCCGCCTCCTATACTTTTTGGAATTTGACGGGAATGCCTGATCCCTCGAAGACTGCCAAGTTGAACTTCGCCGATGGTGGCGTGGAACTTTCGGGAACGGTTCCAGATGTTGAATCATTCACTTTTACTGATGCGGGGAAAGTGGTCATGCCACTGGCCGGAAGCATAGAAAACCCTGGGCGGGCAACCTTGGTGATTCCGTTCAGCTCTAAAGCGACGTTTGGCCTCAATGGCAGCTTTAAAGGAACTTTCCGTTTGGTTGATGGCTCCCTGATACGAAATGTGACCTATCAAGGTATGTTTATTCGCACGAAGGACGATAAGGATAAGGACGATGAGGATGAGGACGATGAGGACGATGAGGATAAGAATTTTAAGTATAAGGCGTTTGGTTACTTCCTGCTGCCGCAGATTCCTAAGGGAACGGAGAAAACTACGACATCCCCTATCTTGTCAGGACAGGTAACAATCACCCAGTAAATCACGGACCCGGGCTGGCTACGATAATGACTCTCTCTTTAAAATGACCACAGAGCACAAAGGAGCTGAGACCTGCTTTAACACCCGTGCTGCCTGCGGCCAACTTCTTCCGGAAACCTTACTCATGATGACTCCATCCGCCTCGTGTGCCATATCCATTGGCAGCCTGATGCACACCCTCCGCAGGCAGGCGGGAGCATGGATGCTGCTGCTCTGTCTTGCGGGTGTGATTCCGTTGCATGTGGCCAGTGCGGCACCCTCCGCATTTGGCCCACCTAATGGTCAAGGGGTTTTCGACATCACCGCCACTGTCCCCGTAGTGCACGGTGCCGGTTTTTTCGAGATGTCCATCGATCCTGATTTTGGGTTGGTGGTCAGCACAAAGGCGGGGATTGCTGAAACTTCGGGACTGGTAAACGGATCGCTTGCAGTGGCTCAGTTCAGCAATCCAGGAGGTATCGCTCGTGATACCTTCGGAAATCTTTTCATTGCTGACAGCGGTAATAACAGCATCCGCATGGTGAGTTCCACTGGCTTGGTAAGCACGATTGCTGGAACCTCCACCTATGGCTTTGTGGACGGCCCAGGCTTCAGTGCACAATTTGCCTTTCCTTCAGCCGTGGCGGTCGGTCCCGATGGCAATGTCTATGTATCTGACACTAACAACACTTGTATTCGTAAGCTGACTCGCCCCTCAGTGGATGGTGCACCCTGGATGGTCACGACTTTGGCTGGAACGAATACGTCAGGTTTCTTTGATGGCAGTGGATCCGCAGCCCGTTTCAGTTCACCGCAGGGATTGGTGTTGGATTCATCTGGCAACGTGTATGTGGCGGATGCAGGCAACCACCGAGTCCGAAAGATTACCCCAAGCGGAGGAGTGTCAACGTATGCCGGATCAGGTTCGGGCGCTGGATTTGAAGATGGGGCTTCGACGTCTGCTGCCAAGTTCAACTCTCCCTACGGAGTTGTTCTGGATAGTGGCGGTAATCTGTTTGTTGCTGACCGGCTCAACCACCGCATTCGGAAAGTCACTCCAGGCGGTATTGTGAGTACTTATGCGGGCTCAGGCACTGCGGGTTTTGCTGATGGCTCGCTCACAAGCGCCACTTTCAATGGACCCGTGGCCTTGGCCATGGATGCATTTGATACCTTGTATGTCTCTGATGAATCGAATCATCTGATTCGCAGAGTTTCCCCTGAAAATGGACCTGATGAGGTGACAACCGTGGCTGGCAGCGGAGTTGATGGCTTTGCAGATGCACGCGCTGGACTTGCACAGTTCAATTATCCTGCGGGTCTGGTCGTGACCGCGAGCGGGGATCTGATTGTCGCGGATAGCGAAAACCATTGCCTGCGGCTTATCACCGCTTCAGTTGCAGTTGCCGCAGTTGAAAATCCCACGCTGCCTGAGGTGAAGGCGACCATCAACCCGGCGGCACTTGAGGTGCCTCCAGGTACTTATTACTTCCGCTGGAGGGCAGGGGACTGGACCATCCAGGATGAAGGGTTAAACCGGTACATTACAACGGTGGTTCCCTCAGTAGTTACAACGGCCGCCGATCCCGTGAACGCTGGAGAGGCGACATTCAATGCCAAAGTAAATCCTCGTGGTCTGAACGTGACCGGGGTCAAATTTCAATATTCGACAGATGCCGCATTCCTGGCTCCTCTTGAGGCAGCGGCCACATCTCCTCTCCCCGGCAGTGGTAGCTCAGATGTGGATGTATCTTATGTCCTGTCTTACCCGACAACCACTTTGCCTGGCACGATCTACTATTTCCGGGGCGTTGCTATCAATGATTACGGAACGGCCATTGCGACAGATATCCTCTCGTTTGAAGTTCCCGCCACTAGCGTAGTTACGCAGGCGGCCACTAGCATCATTCGGACTGGCCTGGTGCAGCACGAGGCGACTCTTAACGCTACAATTGACCCTAAAGGCAGTGCGATGACTGTCACGTTCGAGTATTCCACGGAGCCTCTTCTTTTCGACTCATGGCTGGTAAGCACGGTTGTTAACTCGCCCAATGCCAGCGGTGCGCGCGGCTTGGCCGTGGAGTCTGGCGGACATGCCTATTATTCCAGACGTACGCTTCATCGCATCGACCAGTTTCCTTCTGGACCAAGCATTGGCTCATCCACGGCCGGTTTTGCAGACGGTGACTTCGCTAGCGCTCGTTTCGATCATCCTGCGGCGGTGGCACTCTATAATCCAGACTCCTCCACCAAAGTCTTGTATGTGGCAGATGAGTATAACCACTGCATTCGAAAGATCGACCTCATCGCAGGGACAGTGGGCACTTTTGCAGGCTCTGGCATCGCCGGATTCGTTGAAGGTGCGGCATCTTCTGCCCGGTTCCTTTATCCGACGGGCGTCGCTGTAGATGCGGCTGGCAATGTCTATGTGGCTGATACGGGCAATCATCGAATTCGCAAAATCAGTGTCGGCTCTTCTATAGTATCGACTCTGGCTGGCACTGGCGTGGCCGGATTGACAAATGGTGCTGGCACGGCAGCCCAGTTCCGTTCACCTCAGGCCTTGGCTCTGGGTTCGGACGGTGCCATCTACCTGACAGATACCGGAAATCATCGGATCTGCAAAATCACAGCCTCTAATGAAGTGATTTCTCTGGCTGGAGACGGCACGGCTGGATTTCTGGATGATATTGACAGCGATCCCGATACCAACTCGCGATTCTCATCCCCCAACGGTATCACGGTTGATGCCTCCGGCATTGTTTACATTGCTGATAGCGGCAACCATCGCGTTCGTCGCATCGCTGTCGATGGTTCTGTAACGACGATTGCAGGTTCCGGAGTCGCCGGGAAACTGGATTCTCCGGTCAATGGCACGGGTTTGATCCCGGCCACCGCAACCCAACTTTCCGCGCCTGCGGCAATCGCCGTGGATGGTTCTGGAAACCTCTATGTGACAGAGGAAGGCAACAATCAGGATCTGAGAAAGATCACTCCTAGTACCTTAAGCACTGTCACAGTGACGCCGGACTTCATCGCCCATGGCGATCAGGCGGCGGCCAAGGCGACCCTTGTGCTATCCCCTGCAACTACCTATTACTACCGCGCTGTCGGTGACAACCGGCTTGATGGGGTGATCCAAGGTTCCATTGAGAGCTTCACGACTTACGCCGAACCGGCCATCCAGGTTTATAACGGTGCTACGACCACAGTTCCTGTCCTGAGCCAGCCCCAGGTAACTCCGGTGGATTTTGGTATCATGGCCATTGCCACTTCCAACGAAAGACAGTTCACCATTGCCAATGACGGCGGCTGGCAGCTAACAGTCAGCGCCATCCAAGTGCCTGCCGGATATTCTTATTCAGGTGGCACTGGTATTATTCCCCCAGGTGAATCCCTTACCTTTACGGTTGCCTTGACGGCCCCCGCGGCAGGCATCTACGAGGGGGACATCGTCGTGACCAGTGACGATCCAACACGTCTTAGTTTTGTTTATCCAGTGACGGGTAAAAAGGTGAACCCACCAATCATCAACTCAGTAGAACTCAGGAACCTGACTCTTACTCCGACTGGCGCAACACTCGTGGCTGATGTGGATCCTAACGGTGCGGAAACGACATTTGAGTTTGAGGTTTCTCCTGGCCCCGATTTTGAAGGTGTGCGGGTGACCACAGTAGCGGGTGCTACATCCGGTTATGCTGATGGCACCGGTACGTCGGCGCTGTTTGATGCTCCGAAGGGTTTGGTCACTGACAGTGAGGGGAATATATACGTTTCAGATACCCAGAACCACCGGATTCGCAAGATCACCGAAGCCGGAGTGGTCACTACCGTCGCAGGAACAGGAACCGCAGGCTTCATCAATGGCCCAGCTCTTTCAGCACAGTTCGATGGGCCTACAGGCATCGCCATCGGCAGTGATGGCACGCTCTACGTCGCGGATAGCAACAATCATCGTATCCGCGCCATTTCCCCCGCTGGAGAGGTGACAACATATTCCGGTACAGGCGAAGGCAGCTTTACAGATGGCCTGGGCACAGCCTCGCGCTTCTTTTATCCCATGGGCTTGGCGATTGATGCTGCTGGTATTCTCTACGTAGCAGACAGGGATAACCATCGCATCCGCAAAGTCGCCCAGGACGGCAGTGTGAGCACATTAGCGATTCTCGGAGCATCCTCCGCACCAACTGGAGTTGGCGTGAGTCATGATGGCAGTGTTTATGTTGCCGACGCAGGAGATCATGCCATTCTTAAAGTAACAGCGGCCGGATTGGTAACTGCCTTGGCTAATTCAGGTGTCGGCACCCCGACCGGGATTGCAGTGGATGATGAAGCTGGCAAAATATATATTGCTGATCAAGCCTCCCACGTCGTCCTCAAGATGACACTTGATGGAACTGTCAGCAATTTGGCAGGTATTGGAGATCAGGGAACCGTTGATAACCTTGGAACTTTAGCGAGCTTTGATACTCCGTTTGCCGTTGCTCTTCTGAAAAGTAGAACGGTTGTTGTCGGGCAGCTTGGTGGCTCAATCATCCGTCAGATCACACCTACTGTGATCAAGGTGCCTGCTGCAGCGCTGCTCACAGATCCCGCAGGAGTGGTGTCTCTGGAAATCACAGGCCTGGATCCAGGCATCATCTATTATTACCGCGCGATTGCAGTCAGCGTAGGTGGTCGCACGGTGAGTACCTTCCCGCATCTTCCTATCGGCACCGCCTTCACTCTTTGGCAGATTGACCATTTCGGTGCCGACGCAGCGAATCCTCTCATTGCCGGTCCTGGTGCCAGCCCTTCGGGAGATAAGATCTCCAATTTGATGAAGTATGCCTTGGGCCTCGACCCTAATGTCCGCTTGCAACCTAATGACCCAAATTTGCCTGTTCTTTGGTATGATCACGATACTGCCCCTGGTTACCTCACTCTGACAGTCCGTCCAGATCCTTCAGTAACCAATGTTCGGTTCTTTTTTGAGTCATCCGCAGACAAGGTTAACTGGTCTTCAGCCGGTATCCTGACCACTCCTGATGGAAGTGGCAATCTCAAGGGCGCTTTGCCTTATGCCCCCCCGCAGAATCCTTCTCCAAACCGTTTTCTGCGCCTCGGCATCGAACTTCTGCTGCCGTGATACCAAGACATTCATTCATGAAACGTTCACATCAATCGAACTTCAGGGCTGCCCTTGCAATCCTGACGGCAGTCTTGTTTCTCTCGTCATCAGCATGGGCTCAGGATGTGACACAAGCGGTCACGCTCAATGCGGGCTGGAACTCCGTCTGGCTGGAAGTTGAGCCTACTGGAGTGGATGGGTATCAGAAGGCTCCCGAACTTGTTTTTGATAATCCGGCTATCGAAATGATCGCCACACCGAAGCCTCTTTCCAGCACGGCGGAGTTTTTCGGTGATGATCCAGGGACCATTGGGACTTTCAATGAAGACGGCTGGCAACAGTGGAACCAGACTGACGCACCAGGCACCAGCAATCTCACCCTGGTTTTTGGCAATCGCCCTTATTTGATCAAGGTTGCCGCAGGCACAGCTCCATTCTCGATTCCCATCACGGGCAAAGTGCGCTTTTTCCGGCCCACATGGACACCAGATCGTTATAATTTGATTGGATTCAGTTTGGAAGGAACCCGGAGTTTTAACTCGTTCTTTGGCCCTGCGGGAGACAAGCACGCAGTTAGTAAAATTTTCCGCCTGAAGACCAATGGCGATTGGCAACTGGTGAATGGCAATGACACGATGACCTCAAACGAGGCATACTGGATCTTCAGCAAAGGGCCATCGACTTACATGGGGCCTGTGGCCGTGGACTTTGATCTTTCCAGCGCCGGTCGATTGGATTTCGGCGGGCCTTTTGATAGCGTGGGAGTGGGACCTGGTTCTCCTCTTCTGGAGCTAGATTTGGAAGAACTCGTCTTTACGAATCTTGGGTCTTCAGTTGCTACTCCTGAGATGGACCTCCTCGCGGTTAGCCCAGGTTTAGGTTCGCTTTCTCTTTATGTGGTGAATCCCGCAACCTCGGGATTGGGCTATGTGCGAGGAAACCAAGTGGATTCCTCGGTTGCGGCTGGCTCCAGTGCCTTGGCAGAAACCGTTCCAGCACTCAAGACCCGTATCCTCAGCCTCGGTGCTAAGCGTAACTGGACGACGGGAGCGGCTGGCCGCTTCAATCTGTATCGCATCAAGACCAGCTCGGTCGGGGCATCGTTTTACCTGCCGGTGACAGCCACCATCAATAATCTGGGATACTCCAGCAATCCAACCCCGGTCAGCCCAGCCTCAGAAAGAACGGGTCTTTGGATTGGTGAGGTGATTGTCGATTCTTCCACCAGCATTGTCGAAAACGGATCTCCGGTTAAGACGTCTGCTGTCAAGGCACCTGCCCGTATCATTATGCATTATAATGGCAGCACGGTACGACTCCTCTCCCAGGTCACCCTGATGCGCACCAAGAGCGCTGACCCTGAGGTGGCTCCCACCCAAGTCCTCGTGATTGATCCGGCAAGAATCCCTTTCTTTGAAGGAATTAAGGAACGTAATGGCAAGCGCGTCGGCTTACGGATGGAGTCCGTTGCTTTTGACATGCCGCGCAAGATGGATGCCACCAGTCAGGCTGCGATCCTCAATGACCCAGCTTATCCTGGCCTCACAGCGGCTGGAATTCCAGCTTTCCTCGTCTCACGCACCGTGCGTCCTCCCTCCTTGAAAGAAGTGTATGCCCTTAGTCTGGACTTGGCTGGTACTCTTGGACCCAGTGGCACAATATCCACCCTTGCAGGTAGCTTGAATCTTGACCCGTTTCATCGCAGCAACCCCTTTCGTCACCCATATCATCCGAACCATTCCTACGGTCCTGCCATTTACCGTGAATTGCGAATTGATTTCGATCCAGATCAGCCTCTGGGCGACATTCTCCGCGGTGCTTATTCGGAAACGATCAAAGGCCTCATCAACACCAATTTGACCCTCACAGGTCGCGTTGAACTCCGTCGCGTCAGCTCTGTCGCCACTCTCGAAGGAACCCCATAGGAACGCCCCATGACTTTCCAAGCATCAATTTCAGATCCAATGCACAGTGTGATGATCCCCCCCCCCTCCAGACGGATGTGGCAGAGTTTAGTGACCGCTTTCATCCTGGTGTTCTCCACGGCCACGGTTTTTGCCGCACCCAGCATTGCGGTAACCTCCGGCAGCGGCGCTTTTGGCAACGTGCCGATGAACACCACGGCTGATACCACTTATACCATTACGAATAGCGGTGATGCAGTCGCAACCATTACCGGCTTCACTGTGAGTGGGACTGGCTTTGCTTTACAAGGAGCTGCGCCTACTTCGGTTGCCGCCTCCGGCGGTACGGCGACTTTTACAGTCAGATTCAGCCCCACAGCGCGTCAGAGTTACACTGGCAGTGCTGTCATCACAAGTACTGGGTCCACAGGCTCTCCCATCACCGTCAACTTAACAGGGACGGGTGTAGCTCCAGAAATCGAAGTCAGTGAGAATGGAACGGTTATCAATGATGGTGGTTCTGCGGATTTCCCTGATGTGACTCTAAATGGTGGGCCGAATACCGCCAATAGCAGCCTGACATTCACCATTACGAACACTGGGACAGCTCAACTCAATCTTACCGGCACTCCGAAAGTGGTGGTCGGAGGCACTCATGCGAGTGAATTCAGCGTGACCACTCAGCCAGCCGATAATGTGGCCGCGAGCAATGGGACCACCACATTTGCAGTGCAGTTTACGCCTACAGCACGTGGCACACGATCCGCTACACTTAGCATCGCGAACAATGATCCTGATGGCGGAGAGAATCCGTATGTCATTACTGTGAGCGGTGTTGGTGAGGCTCCAGAAATCGCCGTGGAACAGCCTGTAGGAACGGATATTGCCACAGGGGGTACCAATAGCTTTGGCAATGTCGTTGTCGGCTATACCGTCCAGCAAACCTTCACTGTGAAGAATACTGGCAATGCCAATTTGAGCCTGACGGGCAATCCAAGAGTGACGGTGGACGGAGCGCAGGGAACGGAGTTTAAGTTGCTGACTTTTCCTACAGCATCTGTGAGCGGTTCAGGCGGAACTACCACCTTTGTGGTGGAATTCACGCCCGGAGCTCTGGGCACCAGGACTGGTGTATTGCACATCGCGAACAATGATCCAGACGGTACTGAAAATCCATTTAACATCACTCTGACAGGTAATGGGACAGCCCCTCCTTCCGGCACGGATGGATTTGGGTATCGCTTCACCCAAATTTCCCCCAATGCCGTCACGTTGAAATCCACGGATACGGATGTCATTAACGCGGGCGCACTACAGGGGGATGATATTGCCCAGGTCGTGAACTTGGGTTTCAGCTTTTCATTCTATGAAAATGTCTATACAAGCTGTTCGGTTTCGACCAACGGGCTAATCACTTTTTCTGGTGCTTCTACCCGCTATTCGCCAGATGTCACATTTCCAAATGGCAATTCCCCGGACAATTTGATTGCCCCTTTTTGGACGGATTTGCAGACCAAATCTGCGAGTAAAATTCTTTATACCACCAGGGGGGCGGCCCCTAACCGGGTATTCATTCTAGAATTCCAGAATCTGGCGGAATACAACAATAATAATGGCGATGTATCCTTTCAGGTACTGCTTTATGAGGGGAGTAATGCCATTGAATTTCAGTACAAGGGTTTCAGCGGATTTAATACGCCGCGCAGAGCTATCGGTATTGGTATCGAGGATTCGGCACATGTGAATGGTATTGCGATTCCTTTTCCGGGTAATTTTCCCTCCGCTTATAAGTTTAGTCGGCCCGTCATGGTAACGGTGGAAAGTAATTATATACAGCCAGGTGCCAGCACACCTGTCGCTGTGGGATCCCCCACCTTCGGGCTGAATCCTGGAATAGGAACAACAAAAGAAATCTACGAATCCACAAAGCGGTTTGAGGCCCCCAACTACATTTATCTGAGCCGATCCTTTGCAGAGTTGCCCGGGGCAGGTGATGTGAATGATCCGAACCCGAACAACATTGCCTGGTATCGGTTGTCCAACGACGGCTATGCGATCAATGGCCAAACCGTGCAGGGTGCTCGTACTTTTGTGGAAGTCAGCCTCAATCGAGACATGACCTTCGTCTGGCGCTGGGAGCTGGAATATGCCGTGAATGTCAAGTTTACCGGTGTAGGTAGTCCGGTGCCTATCGCTGGTCGTTCCTGGTATAAGATAAATACCCCTTTAACTGCTTCCGTAGACACTCTTGTCGATAGTGAATCCACAGGTGTCCGGTTGAAAACAACAGGCTATCAAATCACCACGTATGGCCCCACTGGACCAGGAACTCCCGAGCAAGTCTTATTTGTCGATAACCCTACCTTAAGTGTAGGTACCCGTGCTACCACTAAACCTCTGACTATTGTCGCACCTTTAGAGCTTGAGTGGTTGGTATCTGGCCAAGTACGTTACCGCTTCAATGCGGTTTCCAACGTGCTCGGACAGTCAGACACTGTTTTCGACGGTCTGCCATTTGTGCGTGTTTATAACCATACATCTACTCCTGTGACGACCTATGGAAGCGGCACGACCACGGATGTCTGGATCAATGTAGGGGCTGACAGACCGAGTAAAGTAGAGGTGGGGGCTTTTTACCGAACCTCTGACGATGCATTTACTCTGACGGATTTCACGGCTCCTCCTGGAGGCGATTTGGCACCGCTGGGCACAGACATTTCTGGCATGACGGACAACCCAATTCCTGAGCGTCCGCCTCTAACCGGCACCCGCAACGCGCGTGTCTATACACTTTCCTGGGGGCCGACAACTCGACCTTGGCCCACTGAAATTCGCTGGGTTTATCAGCCGACTATCTTCCGTGCCGAAGTCCCTCTGGGCATGGCCTTTGACCCTACTCAGACTATCCCCCCCCTCATCAGGACGGTGGCACCGCTGACCAATCGTGTCTTGAGCGATTCAGGTCCGAACGAATCTACCATGGAGCAGGTAGGTGACCTCCCGACGGGCAAGAAGTCTCCTGGGCAGCCACTGCGCTGGGACAAAGTAGATTTTAAACTTTATCCCGTCCATCCCGCCACTCATCGGATCAGTTGGGTCGATAAGAATGACCAGACGAAGAGCTACAAGATCGAAATTGTTAGCGGTTATCCTGGCCAGACAGTAAATCTTACCACTGAACGCGAAATGCAGGACGGGACTCGTGAAGGTTCAGCTCCGACGTATGTGCCGCAGACCACGCTTCCTACGATTGATGTGACAAATCCTGGGGTAGCTTTCCCTGGCGTGGCAGGAAATGCCCATTACAATCACCTGTTTGATACGACAGTCGGTCGGCGGCCACCAACCAAGTTGGACATCAGTTTGACGGATGAGTGGAAATTCCAAGATCTGACTTACACAGATAATGCCACTGATGCCACGGCTAACACTGCGGAAACTGGGGTGCCTTTCAATTCACAAACCGCTGGGCGCAGTGTGATCCTTTACAGTTATCGCCCGAATCCGGACGAGATTGCAGATGGTAATCTGAGCAGGGAGAAACTTGCCGTGCGTGTGATCCGCTCGACACTCATCACTCCGAACAGGATGGTTACTGCCGATGATGCCAAGTTGGTACTTGGCAGGCGTGCACTCGAACTTGGCGGAGGCACCGCAGATAATCGGGGTGCGTTTGGCGTCGTGCAGCCCACAGGCACGACGAGTGTTGGTTTGGGTACGAGTTTCTTGATGGATTTTTGGCTGAATGCCAAAGGCATGCAAGACTCACCCGTCACGATTGCCAATTGCATCACCGATGGTACCGATACCGTGACTTGCTCCAGCACGGCAGGTCTTGTGGCTGGCATGAACATCAGCGGTGCCACCATCGCGACCGGAACCAAAATTGCTTCCGTCACGGATGCGACCACTTTTGTCCTTAGTGAGGTTGCCAGCGATTCTGGAACAGGCCTGTCACTGACCGCCTCTGGCAAACCAGTAACCATCTTGACCACCAAAAATGACAATCTCAAAGTGGTATTGGACCCGACCACTCAAACCATCGCGGTGACTTACTTTGGCGCGACTCTAACCAAAGTGTATCCGACAGCGGGGGCCGCTTGGCGTCATCATGTCATCCATGTCTTTGCAAACCAAGTCTCCAATGGACCTCAGTCCACTGTCGTAGATTATTATGTGGATGGTGTGCGAGACGAAATTGGTTTTGTCACTACCACGCAGAAAAGTCTTATCGACATGGCTTCCTTCGATGTTGGGTCAACATTGACTGCAAACAGCCTGCGATTTGGAGTGGATGCCGATCCCGTCAGCCAGATGCAGATGGATCAGTTCCGTCTGTTCACCAATTTCCCGTTGGGCAGTTCCCCTGCATCTCCTGTGGACCCATGGCTATCTACAGCTGACGTGCATACATTGCGGGCCGTCAGAAGGCTGAGTTCGGGGCTTCGCGCCAAGCTTCCTGAGCTGTGGTTTAATTTCGACAAAGACGCCAAGCTGGGTTCCTCAACGACTTTAGCCAGTGCCTTTGGCAACTCCGGCACTGCCCTAGACATAGCTATCGGCCCGGTGACCAATGACACCACGCAAGTCTATGCAGGAACGCTGGCCCGTGTGGACCTTCAGGAAGTGGCGACACGCCTCGAAAGTACCCTTGATGATGCTGGGTTCAGCGGCAGTGGCTATGTGCTAAATAAAGTCTCAAATTACAATGCGAACATCTACAATCGGGATGCCGAAATCGGTGCCTGGGGTACGATCTTTCCAGTCAATGCTGATCTGGTCTTCACGGAGGCGACCAAGCGCCTTGAAGTGGCTTATTACGAGAATCCATACCGCACGGACCGGTTCTCCCACCCCAATGTGGCCTGGCCGTACGAGGTGGCAGCTTATACTGAGATGAAATTCCCGGCCTTCGGTCCTCATAAGGACAAGGCGATTTATATTGCTAGCCGGATTGGCTCGGAAGGGGTGGACCAGAAGGGTCGCGTCCAGAAGGTGTTCAGTCTCGATCAATATGCCAATTTGACGATCTATAACCAGCCGAATACCGCAGCAGCAGGGTATAACCCAAATGAGGAGCATGCACTGGTAGCCCCTACGGGTCGTGCAGCTTTAAAGCTGAAAAATCTGGGTGAGGACATCGACAATAATCCTCCTCTTGCCGCGTTTGCATTGCAGACAGATCTCAATGCCAAGAGTTCTCCCTATAGCTCCGATCCTTGGGTGCTGGTGCAGGTCAATGATTTGGCAACAGGTGAGCCTGACATGGCCGCCTATCAGGTCTTCAAGACCCGTCCAGGAACCAATGATACAGCCAAAATTGACTTCCCTCGTCCTGCGGACGCCGCAGTCAATGCCGTAGCGGGCCTTGCCTATGAGAGCGCTTCGACCCCAGAAGACCGTTTCCTGACCACGGATAAGACCAAGACATTCAATTTTAAATATGAATTCACCTACAATGCATTTGCGGGTGATCTATTGATCCCACCATACCCATTGAACATCGTCATTGGAAATGTGGCTATGGCCGATGCCCGGGGAAAAAGCATCCAGGTCAATGGCATCAACCAGAGAACGCTCTGGCGCGACGTGAACAAGAATGCCTGGATTGTCTCCGGTAACGGCAAATTCTTCCACCAGTATTTCTACCCTTTCCGGGCTGATTTCTACCTGCCCACAAACTCACCGGTTGGAACTCCTGTGGCATGGCTGCCGGATGCTGAATCTGGTGGCGGCAGAAACTTCACGGGTGTCGGTGCCAACCTCAAACCTGTGAAGGTGGTGTATGACACCTTTTGGCGCTCTGACTATCCGAAGCTCAAGCGCGGAGAGACCGTTACCTACCAAGGTGGCGAATACTTGGCTGAGACACCGGGAGCGAATGGTTTGCCCGCACTCGTGGCCATGAAGGCAACTGAGCTGGTTTATGACAGTGCTATCCCCAGCATGGTGATCGGTGATGCCACCACCAATCGGTATGACTTGAACGATGCTTCGGCACGAATTGTCCGCCCGTTGGACCGTCGTGAGAAGCCTTTCACGGTGGCCAAGATGGGCACCTCCGGGTTTACTCCAGCCGCCGATACAAAGATCTTCATTGTGGCTGAGCGTTGGTTTTTCAAACAGCTCCCCGGATCATTGCAGAAGCGATTCTACTTCGATTCTCTGGCCGAAAAACTCGTGTTCCGTGGTTATCTCAATGACAAAGATAGCGGCAACAAGGATCTCACTGTTGGACCAGATCCGCTCAACATCGTGGAGCCGAACGTCTTGACTAAATCCGACTACACATTGATTCGGGGTCTAGCTTCATCAACCGATTGGACCAGTGCCATCGATGCAATGTATCTGCTTTCCCAGAACCCTCATGAGGCAACGGGTGGCAATACATCGGCCTCCGCCACCATCAAGAATCTCCAAGGTTTAAAGACTAAGCCTACAGACTATCCGGCAGATTTGACAGAGTTCTGGCTTCCGAACTTGTCCGGCCCCGCTGCTTCTCCTTCGCCCACTCTCGTGCCATTGGACAGCTTCGGTGTGGGATCTGCGTTGATTCCAAATGCAAATCTACTGACTAAGACACCGACGGGTTCGTTGTACGTCACCATTGCTGAAAACAACCGGGCCGAGTTGAATGGAGCCCCTGTTAGCCTCCATATCATTGAAATCCTCCCTGACCGTTATCGTGGTGCCATCAAGGTGATTGAAGCGGCAGATGCTTTCAGTGAAAAAATTTCCCTTCAGCATAACGGCGAGTTCGGCGGCAATACCGGTGATCTTTATTATGAATGGTGGATTCGTGACGCGGGCGCATTGGACGATGTCGCCTTGGAAGTATTGGCGAATGGAACCTTGAAGCAATACGACTCCAGCGGGAATACTCTGTGGCAGGAATATCTGCCCAAAGACCGGCTGGAAAATACTTCGCTCACGATTGACGAGAAGCACCACGGGCTGAACTCGATTGTCTTTGAAGGGCGTCCTGATGTGGTACTTGCTGACAAGCTCGTGCTCATGCGCTACCGGCACAAGAATGAGGCCAGTTGGACGTTGGTGCCGTTTGAGGTCGCTAATCGTGTCACGGCCTGGAAACCGGGAACTCCTGCACCATTCCAGTGGGCCGGTGCAGCTAATTCCCCTCAGCTTCAGGCTGATGGTAGCAAGCGCTATATCCCACAGTTGGTGATGGGCTGGGTGAAGCGCATCCTGGACCGCATCAATCCTTACGAGGCCCGTTACACGGACTTCTTCAGCAACGAGAGCCCGGCCACTTACAGCAGCCAGATCCAGATCGCGGGAGCTCCTTATGTCGGCAATGTGGCACTTAACCCTGACAAAAATGTCATTGAAAACACCGGGTTAATTGAACTCTACATGACCGTATTAAATCGAGCCAAATCACTTTCCATCGACAATTCGACCAACGGTGTGGCCAGTGACGGCGTCAAACAGGCCCTTCTGCTGGCTGCTACCCGGCTTTCGGTGCTTTATGAGCTTCTGGCCAGCGAGGCTTACAGTGATGCACAGGATTCGACCATCAATGCAGGAGAAGATGGCTCGATGTTGAGCGTCGCCTCCCATACCCATGCTTTCCAAAACATGGAGGCAGATCTGATGCACGAGGAACTCGCACTGCTGCGAGGCTCTGATTTCCTCAAAAGTTATCCAGTCTATAACCGACTCTTCTGGAACTATGCCAAAGGCCTCGGGGAGGCGGCTTACAATGTTAACTATAACATTTACGACGCGAACTCCGACGGCTTCATCAATGAAAATGACGCGCGCAAACTTTATCCCCAGGGGCATGGGGATGCCTGGGGGCATTACCTCTCCTCTATCGGCATGCACTATACCTTGCTGCAACATCCTGGCTTCAGTTGGAAATCACGCTCGGAGCTTTATTCGCTCATGCAAAACGTCCTTGAGGTCGATTACCTGGATGAGAAGACGTTCGCCCGACTGGCAGCAGGCAAGGCACGCGCAGGACGTGACATTGTCCGGAACACCTACCGGATGAATTACACCCAGAACCCCGATGGCCAGTGGCAGGGCTACACCGATGGTGCGGATCCCGCTCGTGCATGGGGAGTCTCGGAATGGGCGCATCGTGCTGGTCAGGCGGCTTGGTTCGATTGTGCTGTGGCCAATGCCCTGCTCCCTGAGGATTCAGCAGGCAATAACCCGGAAAATCTGGACCGTATTGAGCGTTCGGCCGCCGTTGATGAAATCGGAGAAATCGCGGGTGGTCTTCACGAAATTCAACTCGCCATGGATGAAGCCAATGGCGGTGTCAATCCGCTCGGATTCGACTCTGATGCTTTGACTTTCGACATCGATTTAGGGTCCTATGATCCCGCTGCGGGAGGGGATTCACACTTTGAGCAGGTAGTTTCTCGAGCACAGGATGCCAGTGGCAACGCGCTCGCAGCTCTGGAATTTGCAACACAAGCGAGTAACAAGCTGCGCGCACTCGGGGACGACACAGATTCGTTGATTCAGGAGGCCATGAGCCAGGATCTAGACTTCCGGAATCGCCTCATTGAAATCTTCGGTCGGCCTTATGAAGGCACGATGGGTTTCGGAGAGCCTTACCCTGAAGGTTATGAAGGGCCGGATACTCTCCTCTTTGCTTATCTGGACAAAATCAAGATCGACAAAATCGTTCCACCGATGGCAGGCTCGGATAGCAAGACCATCACCTATCAGATGCTGGTAAGTAAGGCGACTGGATCAGAAGTTATGAATAACTCTGAAATGGTGCGGCTTTATAACAAAATGAATAATAATGGGAAAGAGTTGGCCTTTAGAACCATCCTAAATAGCACTGATAAGTACCGGTTTGGAACGGAAATGAAGGATCTGAGCCTTCCGTATAAGACTGCTTCCAGATATGGCTTTGAAGCATTGGAAGGTTGGGGCCAGCGCACAAGTTATGGTATCTTGCAAACCGCTTTGCATGACATGCTCACTGATGAAATTGAGCTGGATTCTGCCATGGCAGACTACGTTGCCTACCTGAAGGACTTTGAGGAAAAGATTCATCGTCTCCAAAGCGAGCTTGAGATCAATGCACAAAAGGAAGGCAATAAAGATGTCATTGTCGGCATCAGAGCGGGCTTCACTTCAGCCATCGCTGCAATTGATGTCGGTCTTGCCATCGCCAATATTGTTAAGAAGCCTGTCCTTATTACAGCAGAAGCGCTTGAGGCGGCGCTGCCTACGTCGATCGGGTTTTCAAACGACGTTACTTCAGCAGCGCGTGGTGCAGCCGCCGCAGCATCTCATGCTGCCGTTGAGGCCTACGATGCGGTTGATCAGGCTGCTACCATCGCCAAGACAGTTTTAGAACTCGTTCGCGATGAAGTCATTGCCAGGAAAGAACGTGATAATGAACAACTGGATTCCTTGCGTGAACTGGAAGGTATGGTCGAGGATCTACAGGGCCATCTGGGTGGCGAGCGCTCGCTACGCAATGCGATAGGATTGGCTCTTCAGAACCTGGAAGTACACCGCCAGGGCTATATCACCGCACAGGCAGCTGGGTTCCGACTTCTTCGTGAGCGCGAGGCCTTCAACAAGATCCTCGCCGTCAAAGTGCAGAAAAACCGCTACCAGGATATGGTCTTCCGCATGTCACGCACCCAGGCGATCAGCAAATATCAAACGGCCTTCAACAATGCCGCGCGGTACACTTGGTTGGCAGCCCGTGCTTATGACTACGAAACTAGCCTGGATCAAGGCCACCCTGCCGCACCAGGGACGCTTCTAGACAAGATCGTGAAGGAGCGCCAGCTCGGACTTTGGGATGAAGAGGGCGAACCTGCTATCGGTAACGGTGGCTTGGCCGAAATCCTGTCTCAGCTCAAAAGCAATTTCAGTGTGCTGAAAGGCCAGTTGGGAATCAATAACCCCCAGTCTGGAGCTGAGAAAATTTCTCTGCGCAGTGAACTGTTCCGAATCATGGGCTACGACCAGGAAGTGTATGATGCTTTTGATACTCCTGCCGATCAGCGCACCGAAGCTCAAATTGCTTTAGTCAATGACAATCCAGATGCACCTGCCAGCCGGGCCCGGTGGCAGGATACCATCAAGGCACGGATCGTCCCAGACCTGAATCAGATGCCAGAGTTTGTGCGCCATTGCCGACCTGTTGCCTCAGGAGTCCAACCTGGTATCGTCATCCGCTTTCCGACCAGTATTGAGCCTGGGCGTAATTTCTTTGGCTTGCAACTGGCAGCAGGAGATCACAATTATAGTACCGCCAACTTTGCTACCAAGATTCATACCTTTGGTGTGCAGTTGGAGCACTACGCCACCGCGGGATTAGCTACTTCACCCCGTGCTTATCTAGTACCCGTGGGCAACGATTACCTGCGGACATCCACTTCGGCACTGCCCATCACCCGTTCCTGGAGCATTGTGGAACAGCGTATTCCGACGCCTTTCACCATCAATTTGGCCAACCTGTCCTCTCCGAATTACATTCCATCACTCACTGGTGTCGATGGCGTATTCGGGGAACTGCGTCGGCATGGTGATTTCCGTATGTATCACGATGAAGGGGATCCTGAAGCTGGTGATGATGACACTATCACGGCAAGCTCCCGTCTCTTTGGCCGTTCCGCCTGGAACTCGGAGTGGATGTTGATCATCCCCGGGGTCAATCTTCACTATGATCCTAGCACGGGCCTGCAGAAGTTCGCAGATACCGTTTCCGACATTAAGCTCTATTTCCAGACTTACTCACATTCTGGGCAGTAGATGAACCCGCTGCCAAACTTTCTCCGTCAACGCCATCCGATGAGAACCACATTTGCATTTATCTCCGCCGCTGTTCTCGGCGTTCTTTTTGCCACACCCCCTACATCAACACAGGCACAAGGTTTCACCGAATCCGACGCCGTGTTCTTTGGGGAGGTTCGCAAGGCCTCTGGGGGGCAGACATTCCTCCTCCAATCAGGAGAACTGAAGATTACCTTCGTCAATCAGACGAATTCTGCCAACCGCGTGACGTTGACGACAAGTTTGACTCCGACGGGGAATGGGGATTACAAACCCTATTCATACGCATTGAAGGTGCCGCTAGCCTACCTGCCAGAGGCTGGCCGAATGCAGGAATTTTTGTCGATCAACACACTGGCCACGAAGTTCAAGGTTGAGCAGATCACCATTGACGGCATGCCTGCCACACTACCGGATGGCAGCTCGGATTTCTACGTGCTCAATTTTGCGAGCCGCGCCAGCCAATACCGTCTTGATCTGCTTGTTGCTGGAGAGAGCAACAGCACGGCCGAAGATGGAATTCCTGATTGGTGGAAAACACTTTATGGACTGGCTCTCAATGCTAACATTGCCAATGACGATCCAGACGGCGACGGGTGGTCAAACCTTCAGGAGTTCCTCCGCGGTGGCAATCCCAATAAGAGCAACCGCGTCCCGCAGATGGTTACTAGCGAATTCCTTGTGCCAGAGCTGGGCGAAGCTGGCGTTTACATGCAGTTTTTAGATTCAGATACACCAGATGCCCAAATCCAGATCTCGGTGTCCACTCTTGAAAACAGTGGCTTTGAACTCAAGCTGGACGGTGTCCCTCTGGATTCCGAAGGTCCCCAGAATCTCACGTTTGAAGACCTGAAGTCTGGCCGAGTAACAGTCGCTCATGTCAATCGCGCTGAGCGTGAGACCGCAGTTTTTATCCAGTGGAACGACGGTGGGGACATACTCACGGGACAGGTCGCTGTGCGCGCCATGATTCCAAGCACAGAAGATGGTGGCGAGTCCTCTTTGTGGCTGGACGGATACGATCTCCCGGCGGCAGGTTCAAAAATCACGAGTTGGCAGGACCGCTCTGGGCGTGGTCGATCTGCGATGCAGCCTACGCCAGAATTTCAGCCGGTAGTGACGGAACATGCTGCGGATTTTACCACCTCTAAATCAGCACATCTCTTCTTCCAGGACTCAAGCCTGCCTGCGGGTGATCACACGGTTCTGGCTGCCTACCAAGCTGCTGATTCTTCAGATACTGCGCAGACCGTTCTCTCGACCAATCGCGGATTCTTGCAGGTCGCCGCCACATCCCAGGCCATTTCATACCCTGGAGCTCCTGTTTACCAGATGGATGCCACCGCTGTCCGTGGCTATGAAAGCACCTCGGGAGAGATCACCACTTCGATCTTCCGGCGCCAGGCCAATGTGATGCAAAATATCTTTGGCCTCTCCTATGATGGTGAAGGCTCAGGCACCACCTCCATCGAACCTGTTTTGCCAACACTTGGGGCGAGGCGCTCTGCAGTTCCTGCGGATGTGAATCCTGTGGATCAAGCGTTGTATGGCCGGATTCAGGAAGTGCTTGTGTTTCCGACTGCCTTGCCTGAGCAAAAGCTGCGCGGAGTGAATGATTACCTCCAGTCCAAGTGGCGTGGTGCGGTGATCTGGAATTTCAGCACCGAAATGAAAAACGTGACCCTCACAACAGGGCAGGGGAGCAATCAGCGCATCGTTCGCGGTGGTTTCGGCATTGACCAACTCTCCGGCGGTCCTGGCGACGATATCCTCTCAGGTGGTGGCGGTGACGACACGCTGACTGGAGGCCTTGGCAAGGACACTTTCATTTTTGGTGCCATCGACCTGGGACGCGACACCATTTCCGACTTCGATCCTGCTATAGATACCATTGATGTCTCGGCGCTGTTCTGGGGACTGAGCGGGGACGCTCGCCAGTTCATCTCCGTCCGTCAGGAAAGCAATACGATCAATGGCGTGCCATCGCTGGACACAGTTCTCATCGTCCAGCGCCCAGATAGCAGCAAACTGGAGATCGTTTTGCGCCAGAAAGTCATCACGGCCACTCAGTTGATCCCGATGATTGCTGAAGGGCATATCCGTATGGGTGGGCTGAGCATCCCCACAGGTGTGCAACTCGCACTTGCCCCAGGTTCCTCGACCACCCCCCTGGACAAATCCGTGAATGGGACTTTTAAAATCAATGTGACCCGGAGTGGTGTGGGGGTTCCCGCCGCGCTTGACGTGCCTGTGGGCTTTTTCCAGGATGGAGCAGGTGGGCGTTTTGTTGTGGAAGGTGCGACCTCATCTGAAGGTTTAAGGTCTGTTGTAAGCTTTGCACGCGGGGAAACCAGCAAGACGCTCACGGTCCGCCCCTTGCCGGATCTTGATGCGCAGGGACTGTCAACCCTTCAGGTGGCAGTGCTGCCTAACTACAAGTATTCAGTGAATGGAGCTGCCGTGACCCAGGCCATTAACGACAATGCAAAAGTGTGGCTGGAAATCATTCAGCCAAATGCACTGGCCACGCCAGCTCAGCCCGCCCGGGTGCTTGTCCATCGCAACGGCAGCGTGGCTAAAAGTTTGATTGTTGACCTACAGGTGGCAGGCACTGCCGTAAACGGCGTGACCATGACGAAGTTGCCCGCCAGCGTCACTATTCCAGTAGGCAAGACATCTTTTGAACTTCAGGTTTTAGCCCGTGCCGCAGGATTGACTGCAGGTCCTAAGGTTGCGCTCATCAAACTTGCATCTCGGGACCGGTATCTTCTGGGCAACCCCCATGAAGGACTTGTTTATATCGGTAACACCGCACAAGAGACCAACGGTGCTGGCTTTGACCGGTGGTTAGGCTCCGTGAATGGCGGCTCCATGCAAAGCCACCAACTGCTCTCACTTACACCCGCTGCCATGCAAGAGTACGTTCTTGCTTATTCCTTGGGCCTCAACTCGGTTGAGCAACTTAAAAAACATCGAATGCGCTTTGATTTTATCAATTCACGGCCGGAGTTTTCAAACCTTGGTCCGCTGAAAGCCGCCGACCTTCGCTGGACGGTGCAAGCATCGACCGATAAAGTTCAGTGGAGCGACGCCAGCACGACCTTTGCTCAATTGCAGGATACCGGAGGCGTCCGGTTAGTGGGGCCGCCGAAGGGGCTTAGCGAGAAGAGGAAATACTATCGCCTCAGTATGACCATTGATCCTGGTGTGTCGGTAGATACCAGCATGGCGCATATTGCGGATGCAAACCGCTATGGGATGAGTGGTAATGCTTCTTGGGTCACTGATCCGCTGACAGGCGAACTGGTAAGTTCCGGAAGTAAAGCTGGGGAAACCAGCCTTCTTTTGGCTGAAGTTGAGGGCCCTAAAACGATTGATTTCGAAATGGCAGTTTCGGGAGCGGGCAGCAACGATTCCTTGGTGTTCTATATTGATGGTGTTGTGCAATCTCAGACGAGGGGTGCCGTGATCAGAGTCCAACGAAGCTTCACGACCCCTGGCACCCATCTCCTCATGTGGGAATTTAAGCGTGGCACGGGCAATGCATTGATTCGTAATTTTGCTCAGTAGTGCTGCTTTACCTTAGCAGCCACCTGGATCAAGAGTTTCATGTCATCGCGTTCTCCATTTTTGTTTGGCGGTCTCCTAGACAAGCATGCTGTCTTCATCCTGATGTTGCTCATCGGGATGTCCTCCTGCTCTCCTCAAAAGACGGAGGTGACTGGTGGATCACCTGATCTGGCAGATCCAGCCATCATCCAGGTCGGGTCCATTAGAGTCTCCGAATCAGACCTCGCACAGTATCTCAAAGAACAAGAAGCTGGTCGCACAGATGAGGAGACTAAAAAAAGGGGGATCAAGGAACTTGCCAGCCGCGCTCAACTTGTGCAGGCAGCTCTTGATGCGAATCTGGATCGCGACCCCATTGTTCGGGCAGAGTTCGCGAGAATTCTGGCCAATCGGTTGAAGGAGCAGCAGCTCTTCCCCAAGCTCAAAAGCATCGCCGCACCTCTTCCGGAGACACGTTTGCGCGAATTGTATAAGGCCGATGAATCTCGGTTTCGATCCAATGAAAAGCGCCAAGCAGCCGTTCTTTGGCTCAATCCCGGCAAGGACGAGAACAGAGTAAAACAATACGAGCAAAAACTGGTTGCCGCACGGGACTGGTATTTCAAGAGCAGTGATCTCGCTCAACACCCTGAGCAGGGGTTTTCGATGCTCGGCGTGGATCATTCAGAACATCAATCCAGCCGATACAATGGCGGCGTGTTAGGATGGCTTGAGCGCGAAGGCGGCATGGATGATTGGACGAAAGCAGTGGCAGATATCGTATTCTCATTGGACAAACCTGGAGACGTCAGTGAGGTGATTGTGCGTAATGAAGGCGTGTTTCTAGTGCGCTACATGGCCCTAAATCCGGCATTCCTTCGGCCTTTTGAATCGGTGTCTGAAGAGCTTGAAAAGGCTGAAATCAACCGGATGAGACAGCAAGCCACAAAGGATTTTATGGACTCTTTAGCAAAGGAGTATCCAGTCCAAAATTTGCTCCCACCCTCCGCTGGCAAATAAACCGGCTTTAGCACCTGCGTAGCTTTGGAGAATCAGCGGCTGATGGAATGAAGAGATCACCTAACTCCATTGATTTCTATCCAACTTGCGGTAGTTGGCTGCCACCAGCATTTTGTCACCGTCGATTTGTCCAAGCCATTCGTAAGTCTTGTCGCATCAACTTGAAGGTGCGTGTGCGATCAGACTAGAGGGCCTCAAGGTTGATGAGCTGATAAAACCGGTTTGAGCGATGTTCCGTCTCGGGGATGTGAAATGTTGCAAATCGCTATGGCGGGCTTCTTTTTTCAACCAGCTTAAAGGCTTGCATTCCAGGGTTCTTCGGTCTTTCAGTAACGAGCCTGAGCTGTTTCTCCGGTGACTATGGATTTACCGCTTCCCAATTCAAATAAGAACATGCCAGAGACCGTTGGAAAGCCAAAGGAAGCTTTTAGAACGACTCGTTGGAGCATGGTGCTCAGGGCTTCCGATTTGGGGAATGAAGCGGCGATGCAAGACATGGAGCATTTGTGTCGCGCCTGTTGGTATCCGATCTACGCTTTTGTACGGCGGCAGAATTACTCCCCCGAAGATGCCCAAGATTTGGCTCAGGGATTCTTCGCTCACGTTCTGGAAAACAATGTCCTGTCTCATGCTGATCCTGAAAGAGGGCGTTTTCGTTCCTTCTTGCTCGGTGCATTAAGGCATTTCGTGAGCAATGAAGCGCGTAAACAGAGAACCGAAAAGAGAGGAGGGAAGATCACTTTTGTGCCTTTGGAAATGGACGGAGGTGAGGAACGCTTCGAGCGTGAATTCGCTCATCCCGATTGTCCCGAAAAACTTTTTCAGCGGAACTGGGCCGAGAATCTCCTGCATCGCGCCGTGAAAGCCTTGGAAGAGGATTATGCGAGCTGTGGCAAGGCGAAGCTCTTCAATGCATTGCAGCCTTACCTCGCAAGCAGTGCCAATCCCAATTCTTATGAAGAATTGGCCAGAGAACTTGGCATGAGTACCGGCACTGTAGCTGTGTCTGTCTTCCGCATGAGGAAACGTTATGGTGAACTCCTCCGCTCGGAGATCGCGCAGACCGTTGAAGATCCCACGGACATTGAGCAAGAGATTCGTCTTCTGCTAGAGGCCGTGGCTTCTTGAACTCAGTCAAAACGGGCCGGTCACGGGGCTTTGTCAGTGCTGCTGTTCGTGAAACTCCTTCACCCAACGCAGCACCTCGGCCATCGGTTCAATCAGGTCTGCGGGCACAAAGCGGTCCATGTCCACCTTCTCATACAAGGCGCGGGCTAACGGGATGTGTTGCATGATGGGGATGCCCTCTTGCTTCGCCACCTCGACCATCCGCCGCGCGACATAGTCCTCGCCTTTGGCCAGGACCTTGGGCATTTGATTGTCTTCTTCCTGATAATAGATGGCGATGGCGAGGTGGGTGGGATTCGTCACCACCACACTGGACTTGCGGGTGCGCTCCATGGTGTCGTTCATCACCATTTCTTGATGGAGTTGCTTGCGCTTGCCTTTGATCTCGGGGTTGCCCTCACTCTCCTTATACTCGCGCTTCACTTCATCCTTGCTCATCTTCAACTGCTTCGTGTGCTGAAACTTCTGGAAGAAGTAATCCGCTGCGGCGATCACCACATAAACCAGTGTGATGTTCACTGCCAGAGCGCTGAGCATGGGCTTGAGAGATTGCATCACCCCTTCTTTACCTGCATAAGGAATGCGGGTGAGGGGATCAAGGGCATCCCTCGTCACGATGTAAATGAGCACGGCAATGATGATGACCTTGAGCGCGGACTTGCCAAATTCGACGAGGTTTTTCATCGAAAACATCTGCTTTGCTTTATCCAGGGGATTGATCTTTTTTAACTCCGGTTTGATCGGCTCAAACACGAGCATAAAACCAACCTGAAAAAAATTCACCGCTATCCCCACGATCATGACCACCCCTAGCAAAGGGGCGGAGAGAAGAAGAATTTTAAAGACGATGGCGTAGAGCACCTTATCGACCACTTCACGAAAAGGCTGCGTGTAAAATTCCGTCGGCAGCGTCATGAGCGCTTTGCATTCCTCGACATAGGGAAGCCATAAGGCGGAGATGGTCACAAAGCAGGCGATCGTCAAGGCCGCTGCGTTGACGTCCTGACTCTTCGCGACCTGACCTTTCTGGCGGGCGTCGCGCAGCTTCTTCGGCGTGGGTTGCTCCGTTTTCTCGCTCATATCTCATTTGAAAAAACCTTGGTAAAAAAAGTTCCACTTCTCTGGCGTCATGATCTGACCTTTGAAGAAGTTCAGCAGGAACACGAGGTAGAAAACAATTAGCAGGGAAGCGATGCCGCTTTTCACCGGCATGGCGAGAAAGAAGACATTCAATTGCGGACTGAAGCGGTTCATTAAACCAAGTCCAAATTCTGCGATGAACATGGCTATGATGATCGGCGCCGAGTAAGTGACGATGAGTCCCATGATGCCATCCAGAAGATTCAGGCTGGCCATGGCAAAAGTGGGTTGAAACTGTGGGAAGTAGGAAAAGACAGGCCAGGTCAGGTAGCTGTCATAGACGATCGTCAGAAAGGCGGAGAACCCGCCGCCGAGGAAGAACAGCACCCCGAGCACCTTGGTAAACAATACGCCAAATAGGGAACTGCTCCCACCAGACATCGGATCAAACATTTCCGCCATGGAACTTCCGCGCTGGTTATCAATAAAAAAGCCGGTTCCCTCAGCAATCCAAAAAACCAGCCCGGTGCCGAAACCGATCAACATGCCGATGGCAATTTCTTTGATCAATACTCCCAGCAGGAATAAAGGCCAGTAGCTATTTTCGGGCACTATAATTCCTGATTGCAAGGTAATAGGGATGGCCATCAGGCTAAGCGAGATGATCACTACCTGTCGCGCCATGCCTTGGATGAATTGATCACCAAAAAATGGAGAGATGAGCAAGGCCGACATCATGCGTGGCACTGTGAAGGCCACGATGAGAAAGATCGTTCGCACATCTTGCTCGTACATCATCGCCGGAGAGTGGGAAAGGTGTCAAAGATATGCAACGTGAACTTATACATCTCCGCCCCTGTCCACCCCGCTGTGAGCAGCAACACGACGGTAACAACGATCAACTTGACCGCGAAGCCCAGCGTCTGTTCTTGCACCTGGGTGAGAGCCTGGATCAAGCTAACCAACACACCTACCACCGTGGCCACGATGATGGGCGGCATAGACAGAATCAGCACCAAAATAAGGGCTTGATTGGTCGTTTCGAGAAGGAAGCTTTGGTTCATTTTAATAAAAAAGTAACGGACTACCCACCCCCGCCTGCGGCCGGGATCACATACGTGAGAACGAGTCCATGAATCAGACGCGCCCAGCCATCAATGAGCACAAAGAGCAAAAGTTTGAAGGGCAGGGAAATGGTCATCGGTGACACCATCATCATGCCCATCGCCAAAAGGATGTTGGAGACGATGAGATCAATCGCAATGAATGGCAGGTAGAGAAGAAACCCGATTTGAAAAGCCGAGGTGAGTTCACTCACTGTGAAAGCGGGAATGAGTACAAAGAAACTGCTGTCAGAAATCTCGATTTTCGATTTATTGCCCCACACGCGTCTAGCCGTATCGAGGAAAAACTTCTTCTCATGCGAGGAAGTGTGCCGATCAAGAAACTCACGAATGGGCGTGCTGCCCTTTTCTAAAACCACGCGCAGCTTGGCCGCATTGAAGTCTTTGAAATCTTCGTTTTCCACGGCGGCAAAGGTTGCCTGGCCCACCGGGGCCATGATGTAGATCGTGAGAATAACGGCGATGCCATTGAGCACCATGTTGGGAGGTATTTGCTGGATACCCAAGGCATTGCGCACCAGACTGAGAACGACCACCAACTTCACATACGAGGTCGCCATGATCGCAAAAAACGGGGCCATCGAGAGCACCGCCGTCAGCAAGATCAGCGTCAAAGGATCAGGGATTTGAAAAGAAGTCATGATGCAGAGAATTCTGTTACTCGCACTCCGAGGTGGTCTCCCACCTCAATGAGCTCGCCTCGACCAATCGTTTTACCATTGGCGCAAATGACCAGCCCCTCGCCGACGGAGATGGGCAACTCAAAGGTGAAGCCCGGAGCCAAGTTGCGCAGTTCTCCGACAGTGAGGGTGGTTTGGCCGACCACGAAGGTCAGTTCAATTTCAAGATCATTGACGGATACGGACGCGGCGTCTCCCATAGTGGTGGCGGGTTTGGAGGTCAGGTGTTTGAGGGTAAAAGTGTTGGCTTCTGCATGGCCCTTGCCCCATGTTCTTCGAGCTGCATTAAGTGTACACTCGCGCTGGATCTGGTAGCTCTTCAGGTCGGCCAGCAGCACATCGTGCAATTCCAAAGCATCCAATTCGGCCAAGCTCACACGCATCGTTCCCGCGACGAGATTTACCGGTACAGGAATACTCACATCGTCAACGTTTGGGGAAATGGGTGCACGTTCCATCAAGCTGGCAAGATGGGTCAATGCGGCATCATCCCCGGCGAGGCAGCCGTGCATCCAGTTCGTTTCATGACCTCTGTGGATGCTCCATTCAATAATCTCCTCCGGTGCATTGCGAAAACTGAAGGGTTCCATGCTTAGGATGCTGACATCAATCCCTGCTTTGGTGAGGGCGGTGAAGATATCTCCCAACGATGACTCAATTAAACCACAGGCCAGTTCGCCAGGAAGGCCATTCAGATCAATGCCGGCAAGTTCGGGGGAGACCCATGCCAGCTCTGGCAGACGATTGATTTCCACCCTCAATGGATGACCGCCCATACGGATCTGCATGCTCCAGCTTCCGCGTGGAGATTGCAGGATATTCGAGAAAACAAACTGCGTGGGCTGACCGTTCCAAGAGAAATGCAACGGGCGATTTTTTCCCGCAATGCGGTTAGCCAGTCGAATGAATTCCGGGCGCGCTCTGGACATGGGTGGGGGATGGAGAGGGGGACTCACTCAGGTATTGGGGTGAGTTATTGAGGGTCCTCTTGTCCTGTCACTTCCCAGGGCATGTGGCGATTGCGCGAGCGCCCATCTTCTGGCTGACCGCCTTGCTGATGCACGTTGACGATTACAGCATCTGGCAAGTTCAGTCGCTCGTTGAGACGCTGTGAGAGAAGAGGTGAGGCCTCATTGAGAACCCGTGCCCAATAACCGGAGGTGGTGTCAAACTCCACCCTCAGTTGTCCGCCTTCTGCACGCCAGACACGCACCTCGGTGCCAGTCATGATGGACTCTGCGAGCTGGATGCGGACTTCCTGGGTCTGGCCATGGAGGGGATCGGTGACGAGCACTCGGTCTGCCATTTCTGTCATTAATGCGCTGACCTGCTCTACACGCTCAAGATGCGCAGATTGGTTAACTGAGGCGACAACATTGGCGGAAGATGCGGACGATTGAGTGTCGAGAGATTGCAGGATCGCTTGCCCCAGATTGGGAATCTCCTGCTCTGACTTTTCAAAAATAGCAGTAGCCTCAGAGGAAACCTCAAAAGCCTCAGCAAGATGTGATTGCCCCTCAGGCGGCAAGGTTTCAATGAGCGCTCGAATCTGTGCGAGTGCTTCCGGTTGATGGTTCGAGTCTCCCTTTGTCTGAGTCAGTGCATCGCGAACTTGTATCAACAAGGGCAAGGAATCGCTCTGCAGTCTTTCCTCACTGAGCAAAGATTGAACGAGTTCCATCACGCGCATGGAGCCACCGTCTTTCCCATCATCCAGTGTGCTTTTGGATTGAACCGATGAAAAAGCTTGATCGGGGGTGATCAAGAGCGCACGCAGAGCCTCAATGAGAGCGGGGTCTGGGGATAGCGACTCAGAAGAACGCTCCACATCTGATTTTTCTGAAGGTGAGGGAGTTGTGGATTTTGAAGCAATGAAGGCTTTTAACTCCGTCACCAAAGAGTCTGTTAGGCCGGATGTGGGAGAAAAGACCTGCAACGTATGGTTCTCCTCTGGCAATAAATCCGAAGAAGATGCGAGTGGTGATTGCTTTACCTCCACTGGATGATTTTGCGGCGCAGCGATCAATGAACGCAGGGCCTTTAAGGCATCTGGATTAGGGGTGCCAAAAGTGGGTAACGAGCTATCCGCCTCATCCAAATGGCGCGATGTGAGGACGATGGACGATTCAATTGAATTCATAACGAGTGTTCTCTGGGTGCAAGTCGAGGTCGCTGTTTTGAGGGCCGATGAAGTCCTCGAGTTCGAGGTCGGCATTGCGCTCGGCCTCGTGGTTTTGTTCTAACTGCCAGGCTTCACGATGCTCCATGAGCTTTTCGAGTTCTTGGGTGGCTTTTTTGTAGGCCAGCTTGGCTTCTTCAAGTTCTTCTCTGGCGCGGTCGAGTTCCCCCTCAGCCTTGTGAACTTGATCCATAAAATCCAGCTCACGTTCACGCATGGCTGAGATTTCCAATCGCAGGTCTGTGATCTCACCCAGTTTTACGGGTTTGCGCATGATGGACTGTATGAGGCGTTCTTCCTCGGCGATTCGCCAATGGGTAAAGTCGGCCAGAGTCTTTTGCTTCGTCACCAAGTTTTCTTCGGCCTCTACCACTGCGCGGCGTGCGCGGGTGACGGCTTTGCTAGCCTTGTCCTCGCGATGCTCGCGGACAAAGACCATGTCTTGGAGGGGATAGCGCAGCATGGGTTTATCTTGCGAGTTGGATCATGGCCTGTTGAGTTTGCGCGAAGCTACTCGGCTCGTTCATGCCTTGTTTGAGGAAGCCGTTGATGGCATCGATCTTGGCGATGGCTTCATCTGCGGCAGAGTCACTGCCTTTCTTGTACTCACCGATACGAACGAGTAGCTCCACTTCCTGGTACTTGGCCATGAGGCTGCGGAGCTTGCCCGCAGCGCGCTGATGGTCTGATGTGTTGATGGCGGTGAACAGACGGCTCACACTGGCCAGTACATCAATGGCGGGATAATGATTGGCCGAGCCTAACTTGCGACTCAAAACAATGTGACCATCCAAGATCGAGCGGGTTTCATCCGCCACAGGCTCGGTCATGTCATCGCCTTCAACCAAGACGGTATAAAGGGCGGTGATACTGCCTTTGTCCGAGCAGCCTGCCCGCTCCATCATTCTGGGCAGCGTGGCAAAAACGGAGGGCGGGAAACCTCGGCGGGTGGGTGGCTCACCCGCCGCGAGGCCGATCTCACGCAGGGCACGTGCAAAGCGGGTGACGGAGTCCATCAGTAACAGCACCTTCAAACCTTGGTCGCGAAAGTATTCAGCAATCGCCGTGGCCACGTAAGCGCATTTTAAACGCTCCATGGAAGGGCGGTCGGAGGTGGCGATGACGGTCACGGCTTTTTTTACCCCTTCTTCACCGAGGTCACGCTCCAGGAACTCACGCACCTCACGTCCGCGCTCCCCAATGAGTGCAAGCACCACAATGTCGGCAGTAGTGTTGCGGATGATCTGGCTCAGCAGCGTGCTCTTTCCACCTCCTGCAGCGGCAAAGATGCCCATGCGCTGGCCCTCGCCACAGGTGAGCAGTCCGTCGAGCGCCCGCACGCCGAGGCTAATCGGTTGGGTGATCAATTGCCGGGTCATGGCATTGGGTGGATCGGCCGTGACGGCGTAATGATCTTCGATCTTAAAGGGGCCCTTGCCATCGGATGGATTGCCGAGTCCATCCAACACACGACCAAGCATTTCTTTGCCCACAGGCACTTGATGAATCTCTCCCGTGGGGATGACCTCAGTGGTGGAGGATATCCCCATGAGCTCCCCCAGGGGCGTGATCAGCGCGAGATTCTTGGAGAAGCCCACGACCTCCCCCAAGATGCCTTCATCTTCCCATGGATTCTTCAGACGACACAATTCACCGATTTTTGCGCCTGGCGCATAAGCTTTTAAGATCGTGCCTGTGACCTGCGTAACCCGTCCCCGCAAACTAAGTGGCTGCACGGAGTCCATTCCGTGCTGCAAGCGCGTCGTGAGCGAATTAAAGTCAAAGGTCGGTAAGTTCATGAAGTCATTTCATCGACCGAATGAGGGCCTTCTCGATGGCCTTGAGCTGTGTCTCGAGTGTGGCGTCCACGACTCCGATCTCTGTTTCTAAAATGCAGCCATTCTCAGACAGACGAGGGTCCGGCTGCACATCAAGGAATTGAATCTTCGGAAAGGTCTGCATGATCGCGCTGATGCGGTTTTTGATCCAATCGGCCTGACCGGGGGAGACCCGAATGGTGATCTGGCTCTCATTGCGGGTGCTTTCCAGGGCGCGCCGCACGAGCCGCTCCACCACATCTCGCTGATTCATTTCACCAATGACCTGACGCACCGCACGCATGACGAGATCCACCATGACGTCTTCCACCTTTGAAAAATAAACCGCACTCTGTCCCATGCATTCGATGATGTGCTCGGCGATTTTTGCCTTGCCTTCTTCTTGGCCTTTGAGGTAACCCGCTTCGAGTTTTTTTTCGGCATCGGTTTCTGCTTTTTGGCGAATGAGTGCGGCTTCGTGGCGGGCCGCTTCGAGGATGCGCTGCCCTTCCAGGATGAAGGCGTGCTCATCTCTCTTCAAAATCTTGGCGGTGGGCACCGCTTTGACGCCACTGTTCTCTAAGCAAAGCATTTGGATTCTCCCACGGTTAAAACTTCACGACTGATCTGACGAACTCGGTTCCAAGCCTGATCGCGCAATTCGGGGGTCACGTGCCACGTCACTTTTTTTGCCACCTGGAGCGGTAATTTAAGTGCCAGTCGCTCGCGGATAGCACCGCTTTCGTCGCCGCTAGAACTGGCCAATACGTTCCAGCCAATGTCCATCACATGGTCAATTAGTGAAGTTTCTTGTTTAGGCAAGATCGCCTCATTTTCCGGCACGATGAAGCGGGCACGCCGCAGGGCAAAAGCGTGGGCATCCTCACCGATGGACGCCTTGATTTCGTGGAGTTGCTGACGTCCGATGATAGAGGCGATGCGAGGCCAGCAAAGCGCGACTCCGGTGTAGCGAGCCAAGCGAGTGAGAGTCTCAGGGCTTAAAAGAGCGATGCGAAGACGTGATTCCTGAAAATCCCAAACTGGATCGTAGTCATCCAACTGAAGCACACGGGTGAGCCAAGACGCGAGGTGGTGATGACCATGAGTTCCGGTTGCGAGGACGCGGATCACTGCCGCCTCAGGAAAGCGAGCGATGACTTCAGGATGTAACCAGAACTGAGGTCGATGATTGAAGTCAAAGATGGCCCGAAACAAGTCCGGGTTGGTCTTTGCCTGGCTCGCATACCAGCCGCCGCGCGTGCTCATGAAGTAAAGGATAGAGGGATGCTCAGGATATGGCCTTTTTGCGGATCAGGCCTAACGATAGAAATGCGACTAGGAAACCCACGCCCGCGCTGCCTGCGGAGGTGACCCAGAAAGGGACCTTGGTTTGCCACTCTTCGAAGGTGTTGGTAGCCTGCGCTTTCGGAGGCGGTGGGATGGCATCGGCGGGACTCATAATGAGTTCCACATTTTCAAAAGTGAGGCCCTCGACAGACTTGGTTACGAGGTTTTTCAAATCTGGAGTGATGCTCTCGACATCATATCCCGCCCGGTATTTGATAAAGACCGAGGCGGATGCTGGCAGGGTGCTATCACTCAGCGGATCATTGTTGGGAAGGGCGATGTGAACTTTGGCCGCGACGACTCCATCCACTTTCATGAGGGTATCAGAGAGCTCCTGGCAAAGAGCATCAATGAAGCGAATGCGCTCCTCAGTGGGTGAGCTGACCAGGCCGCTTTTTTGGAAAACGTCCCCCATCTTCATGAGCTTTTGACGCGGCAAGCCCAGTGCTTGCAGCGTTTGCATCGCAAGAGGGAAGTCCTCAGGCGGCACCTGTAGAATCCACATGCTTTCCTTGCCTGCCAGTTTTACACAATCTATTTTCTGCTCCAGCAGGTGAGCCATTATTTCATTGGCTTCTTCTTCCCGGAGTTCACTGAATAGCGGAACCTTGTTACAGCCTGCAAGCAGTACAGTCAGGATTAAAGGTACCAGCCAACGGATTTTTGAGAGGTAGGATCTCACAGGTGAAATAATAGGGCGTTAGAATGTTTCCGGGGCACACCGCAGCCTCAGCCGCCTTTGCTGAGTTCCTTGATCGTGTTGGTGCCGGCCTTCGAGGCATTGTCCACGCCCATGACGGACATGCTCCAGCGTGCCACCTCGACCTGAAGGGCCATCAACTCGCCAAAATTGTTGCCAAGTTGTAAAGGATCGTTCGCGGAGATGTGTTCAAGTTTGGTGGTGATGTTGCTAAGGGAGTCGTTGTAGCCCGAATTAAATTTGGAGACGCCTTCCAGAATGGAGTCTCCCAGGGTGCGGAAGCCGCTTTCTTCGATCTTGTTCGCTGGCGGCGTGGGGCCTGCCTGAATATTCTCCCCTGTGGGCTGCACGCCTGCGACGAGTGAGCGGAGGCGCTCCAGATCTGCTGCCGATGAGCTCGCAAGAGTGACGGGCAATGATTGAGTGAGTGCGGCCGGGGTAGAAACAGCGGATAGGGCAACAGGAGTCATAGAAGTTTTAAATGGGTTTAAGCTGGTCCGGTGTCATGGCCAGGACATTGAGTGCCATGGTGGCAGCATCAGGGTCCGTGGTCTGCATGGCGACATCTTGGAGAAGCGCGCGGCCCTCGTCCTCCTCCCCGTGCAAACGCAAAGCCACCCCGAGGTGGGCACGTGCTAAGGCACTGTTGGGATTCAGATCGAGGGCTCCCTCTCGCAGTGTCTTGACCGCGATTTCGTAATGGCCCGAAAGCAAAGCCACGACAGCAGCTCCGATAACGGGAAGCTCACTCTCAGGACGCACAGCACCCACACCGTCAAAGATGGCAATGGCCTCCTGATGCAGGCCATTCCATGCCGCAGCATAACCAGCGCGCATGAGCAGACGCACCAGCTCTGAATCAATGTGAACCATGGTTTGAGGAGATTGGCTTAATGAGGATTAGCGCAGGTTGGAGACTGCGTTCTTGGAGGGCTCTTGAATCGCCTTTACCAAGTTTGACACGGCAGTGGCCGCGTTGGTGACTTGGTTCACACGCATCTGAAGGAGCACGACTGAACCAGGGTCGGAGAAGTCAGTGGTGCTGGCGTCGGTGATGACCTGGGTGGTCTCCGTATTGAGGGTATTGGCCATTCCCGTGATGGTGGTCCAGATTGGGGAATTGCTGCCAAAGAGAGGCGGATCGAAGTCGGTGACGGGCATAGAGGTAGTATGTTGGGTGTTTTGTTGGCGGTTTAGTTCTCGTGGGCTTTCTCCAGGTGGAGCTTTTGAAGCTTCACGAAAAATTCGAGGACGCATCCAGTTGTCTGGAGGCTAGTGGAAAGGCGGCTCAGATCGTCAAACTCACCGCGTGAGAGGCCCGCATCTTGATAGGATTTGATTTGGGTTTTCCAGGCGTCAAGATAGGCGGTGACATCCGCGTAGAAGCTGCCCTCGGCATCGGCTGAAAGGATTTCAACGAAATCGGCAGTGTCGATTCGAGCCTTCAATTCAGGATCTGTGAGTGGATCTGCGGACATGGTTAAGGAGCAGCAAGAGACTTGGATTTCATGGCCACATCCCCTTGATGGAGGCTGCGTGATTCGCCTTTTTCGATGATCGTGACACTCTCGGCCTCAATCTTAGCGACGGTGCCGCCATAGGGTAGCCGAGCGCCAACGAAATAGACGCCGCCCGTGCTGAGGCGGACATAACTGAGCCCCGCTTCATCCACACGAATAGTCGATATGGCTGCTTCAGGTGTGTCGATGGTATCGGCACTGATAAGGTAATCTGTGACAGGATCGGGCAAAGGAGCTGATGTCTGTGCTGAGATGGGATTCGAGGGGGGGATAGATGACGTCGGCAGTGGATTGGCTGCGGGAGGAGTAGGCGCATTTGGGGCTCCACTCGTAAAAGGGGGGAGGGACACGTAAACCGTGTTGGATGCGGCTGGTCGTGTGGCCTCGATTTCAACACTGTCCTCAATTTCGCTGACGCCGGGCACTTCCGAGAGGAGAAGCTTCCTCATTCTCATCCATGGATCTGCGGATGGGAGTTTACCGGAGATTTTCAGTTTACCTTCGCTGAGGCTGGAGACCGTCAAAGGCAAGTGCTGAGCATCAATGAGTGCTCGCGCACTTGAGGCGATCTTTTCCAGGCTGTAAATTTTAGTGCGCAGACCTGGAACAGTCGCACGAAGAGCTGCCTGAAGTTCCCTCTGCTTGCTTTCACTATCGACGTAACCTGCCGCAGTCAGGCGTCCAGCAGCTTCCTCAATCTTGATGGAGCCAAGCAGACCGAGCTCTTCCACGATTGATTGAGCGCGCACAAGAGGCCTATCGCTCACATCTGAGTTGTTATCGCCATTGCCATCATGACTGGAGAAGAAGTCATTGAAAACAACCGCCCAAACCAACAAGACAACGACGCCTGCGACAATGCCAAGAATAGGCCCGAGCTTTGAAGTCGGCTGTGGACGCGGCAAATAAGTCTCACCGTCGGCGATGATGGGTTTGAGCCCTGATGATGCAGCCGCGTTGACAGTTGGCTCGGCTGTTTCGGGTGGGCTTTCTTCAGCGGCAGGGGCCTCCGTTTCCTTTTCCAGTTCCGGAATGTCAGCAGCCGAAAGCAGTGGCCAGGTGCCCCCCACAGGCCCCAATACCAGATGAGAACCCCCGATGGTCAGGAAGGCAAAGTCGGGTAGCTTATGGCTGGCCTCACGCACGCGTTTGCCATTGATGAAAATCCGTCCCCCTAGGGCTGCGGCAACCATGCCTGAAGCCGATAAATCCAATTCCACATGCTGCGGCGCTATAAGCACATCATGCAGTACTACATCACACTCTCCATCGCTGCCGATCAAGGTTTTGCCACCCAATAGACCTATCTCCGCGCCCTGATGCGGACCCGCGATCACCTTCAGAAGCCATTGTTGAGATGCGGCGCTCATTGCCGGGATGGGTAAAAAGGTTTCGGGCTCTCATTGTTGCCAGAAGGGTTGCTTTCCAGCATGGACTCTGCCTTTGGAATATCGCTCAATGGAGGCAGCAAGGCATTGGGCCGCTTGCCGCTGGGGACGCTATCGTATTGCGAATGGCTTGTGCCCGCCGCCAAACGACGCGCCAGATCTTCGACCTTGTCGCGAGATAGTTGATCGTCAGAGAGGTGGCTTGGCAATGAAAGTTCATTGCCCGCCGTATCACTGTAATCGGCGGGATCTGTGGCTTCGCTACGTAGATCCACGATACGTGGAGTGATGAAGAAAAAGCGCTGGGTGCGCTCATGATTGCGCTCATTGCGAGAGAACAGTTTGCCCAAACCAGGCACTTTGGCTAGCAAGGGCACCTGGCGGGTATTGCGCACGCGGCGTTCCACGGAGTAACCTCCTAAAAGGAGCGTCTTATTTTCCGGCACCATCGCCTGGGTATTGATAGCGCTTTCGCGAGTGGAGGGGATCTCATCCACGCGAGTGTCCGAAAAACTGCCATCCGTGATGTCGATCTGGAGGCGGAAATCATTGCGTGAACCCTCCTTCACAATTGTGGGAGTCACGCGTAATTGAACGCCGGTTGTTACATCAAAGAGGTCCACTTGGAGATTGCCTTCTACTCTCACATAAACCTTCTCATCAGTGCGGATTACAGCCTGAGTGTTTTCCATCGTTAAAACTGAAGGGCTGGATACGATTTGCCCTGCGCCCACTTGTTCAACAGCGCGCAGACGTGTCAGCAGCTCATAACCGCCCGCACTGATCAAGGCGGTGGCATTCAAGCCTGCACCACGCGCCAGATCTGCGCTGTCAAAGAAGCTCGCTTGCTGGCCCTGTGTGTTGACGCCATCAAATATCCCTCGGTCCGCATCGAAGCCCAGCCTCCCATTGCTGTTGCCGTTTTTTCCGAGGCCGAGCAGCTCAATGCCCACGTTGCGCAAGTTGTCGGAGTCAATGTCCACGATGGCAGCGGTGATCTCAATGGCCTTCGTGGAGACATCCAGCATTTTGATCAGCTCTTCATACAGCGGCATACGGGCGGCGACATCGCGCACCAAAACCGCATTCAAGCGGACATCTGCCACAATCATCGGCGCACGCGGATCGTTGCGACTATCCTCTGCTGTGCTTGGGCTTCGATTGCCTGCGTTCGGTTGCTGAGAGCCCGTGGGATCATAAGGATTAAAGGGTCTGGGAGGTGTGGCGGCATCAGGGTTGCCTATCGCTGCCAAGCCCTTGCCTCGCAGACCAGGTCGCGTGACTCGATTCATTGTTTCTTCCACGCCGGTGGAAAGCAGGCTGCCCACCGGTTGATTGGTCATGAGATTTTGCAAACTTGTGACGACACCGGGAATGATGCGGCTGGAGCTGCCTGTGTTCACCGTGGAGTCACCAGCACTGGCATAGTTCAGCCGGAAGGTGCGCACGGTGATTTGCTCGTTGATTCGCTGATTCTCCTGACTGTCGAGATCGCGAGCCAATGCCTCAGTCGCCTGAATGAACTGTGGTCCACCGACCAGAAGCATGACGCCCTGACGGTGTCCCATTTTTACCTGCACTTCACGTCCCTTGGGGCCACTGGCATACCCGACGCTGAAGAGCACTTCATTCAGAGATTCCGGCGTCAAATAAGGCAGGGTAAGCGGACGTGAAAGCACCTCATCCGTGCTTTCAATGATCATGCGCACGCCGTCGTAGAACCATACAAGGTCATTGGACTCGCAAAGCAGATCAAAAAATCGCTGCGTTTCGACATCTTTGAACAGGCCGCTGGTCACGCCTTTGACGCTATCGCTGATGCTGATCGGCAGGTTTTGAAACGTGGCCAAATCTTTGAGAAGATCACGCACGGATCGCTGCTGGATGTTGAAGCTGACCCGCTTGGTACGCCAAGGAATGCGGTCATATTCTTGCGCACAAAGGCTGCCTGACAGCAGGAGTAAAAATGCCAGATAATGGCTGATGAGTGGGATTCGGGAGGAGTTCATCATCTCAAGGGTGAGCCAGCCAGTTTTTCCAAAACTCAAGTTCGTTGAGCAAAGCTTCTGCCGTCTGGAAGAAGGCTGGGATGGAGACATCTGGGCCGTCCAAAGAGTGCCAGAGGATCAGCTCATCCGTTTCAGGCTCAATGCTGAGAACTTCCTCGCGTCCGAGCTTTCCAAAGCGCACGGCCTGCAGAGTAAGACAGCCGGTGAGCAGGGCTTGACGGGATATCTGGCGTTGCGCGGCGATTTCATCAACTCTCCCAAGAACGCCAAGCAAGTAAACCCGGTCGTTATTGAGAAGGCTGAAACGCAGTTCCTGGCCCTCGACTTGGATGACAAAGACGCCCTGTTCGTTAGGCGGGGGAGTAGCGATCCCAAGCTCCTCACAAAGTTGAGCCACGGGCTCGCCTAGGGTGTCGTAAGATGACGATGCGGTTTTCATCACGAAGGATTAAGCGGCGATTCGGCCCAGGGGTTGGATGGTGATTTCTTCGGTGAGCTCCTGATGACTCAAGACCGGCAGTTCATAGAATTCTTGCTCGATGAGCTTCCTGGTGTAGCGCCGCACGTCGAGCGAGGTTAGCAAGACAGGACGTTGATTGCTTTCCAAGATGTCCCCGACCTCCTTGCGAACAGAGGTGAGAAGGGCCTTTACCGTCATTGGTTCCAAGGCGAGATATGCGCCGGCGGAAGTCTGCCTGACGGCCTTGCGGATCTTTTCCTCCAAGCTTGGCTCGAGGAGGTACACGGCAAGGATGTTTTGCCCTCGGCTGAATTTGTAACTGATGTAGCGTTTCAAACTCGCACGAACATATTCAGTCAGCAGCACGGCCTCTTTCTCCTTTTGGCCCCACTCAATGAGTGCCTGCAGGATGGTGCGCAGGTTGCGGATGGAGACCTCTTCTTGCACGAGACGCTGAAAGACCTCTGTGATCTTTTGAACGGGCAAGACACGTTGCACTTCCCTTACCACTTCTGGGAATTGAGCATCCATTTGCTCCAGCAAATACTTGGTTTCCTGAAGGCCTACGAAGTCCCCCGCATAACGTTTTAATATGATGCTGAGGTGATAGGTCAAGACCTGGGTGGGTGCGAGGTAGGGCACCTTTGCTTTCTCCAGATCATTCACGCGATCCTGTGGCACCCAGAGCGGCAGCAGACCGCGGAGAAAAGGTTTCTCCTCCATGAAAGGAATTCCCAACATTCTCAGGGAGTCTGCCCGTTCACGAGCCAGCACACAGTTCACCTGGAATTGTCCTTCAGCGATGGGCACTTCATGCAGCAAGATCTTGTATTGGCCTGCGGGGAGCGATTCATTGAAACGTAAATGGATGCCAGGAAAAGGCACGCCGAGATCGTGATACAGGGCTTTGCGGACCCGGATCAGCTCCTCATTCATGGCATTGGCATCCACGACCTCTTGGCTCGCGGCGGAAACATCCATGAGCAGTGGCAACGTGACTGAAAACTCATCGCCATCATCCCGCTTCTGTTTCAGCGCGGGCTTGGCCCCACTTGCCGCAGCAGCGGGCAGGTTACGTTTGTCATGCTGCACCGCGACGGGAGCATGTTGGGTTTGAAAATTGGCGTAACCGATGACCCCAGCGATGAGACCTAACATTATGAACGGAATTTTTGGAAAGCCTGGAATGAGAGCGAAGGCAAAGAGAAAACCTGCGGCGATCATCAACGCTTTTGGCTGAGACAGTAGTTGTCGGCCTACATCTCCACCGAGTGCACCGCCTTCCTCTTCATTGCCCACACGGGTCACGATCATACCTGCCGTAATGGAGATCAGCAGCGCAGGGATCTGGGAAACGAGCCCGTCGCCAATGGTGAGGATGGAATAAGTGGTGACCGCCTTGCCGATTTCCCAACCTTTTTGCAGAGTGCCGATAGCAATGCCAGCGGTGATGTTGATCGCCGTAATGATCAGACCTGCGATGGCATCGCCCTTCACGAACTTCATGGCTCCATCCATAGAGCCATGCAGCTGGCTCTCTTTCTCGATCATGCTGCGGCGCTTTTTTGCCTCTTCCTGCGTGATGTTACCTGCCCGCAAATCGGCATCGATGCTCATTTGTTTCCCAGGCATCGCATCCAGCGTGAATCTCGCCGCCACTTCGGCGACGCGCTCAGCCCCTTTCGTGATGACCACAAATTGGACGATGGTAATGATGAGGAAGATCACCACCCCGACGATGAAATTCCCCCCCACAACGAAGTTGCCAAAGGTATAGACAATGTCGCCCGCGTGCGCCTCCAACAAGATGAGTCGAGTCGTGGTGATATTCAGCGAAAGCCGGAATAACGTCGTCACCAGCAACATGGAGGGAAACGTCGAAAACTCCAAAATATGCGGCACATACATCGACAGCATGAGCAAAAGCATGGAGATCGAAAGATTCACCGCCAGCAGTACATCCAACAGCCAGGGCGGCACTGGCAAGATCATCATCGAGAGGATCATCACCACCACGACAGCCATGATGATGTCATAGTATTTTGTCCCCTTAGAAAGGACGTTTTGTACAGAGGAGAGCATGGCGGCCATGAGAGGGGGGCAGATCAGTGTCTTTCGTGGTTAAGGAGGCCGGCCAGGAAGTCCCGCGCCGCTTCTTCCTGGCCCTGCTGCCAGAGGGCTTTGGCAAAAATCAAACCCACCGGCACACGCAGAGGGGCTTCGCATTGTTTAAAAGCGCGCGTCGCCACACGTGCAGCGGTGGCGGGTGATCCAGCCAGTAACTCCGCAAGAGCCAGGCAGCGTTGGACCTCAGCGTCCTCTGGGAACGCACGATAAACGAGGCGCAGTAGCACGCGGGCTTGATCGGGCTTGCGCTGCTCCAAATGCAGATACGACATGGTCATCATCCAGTCGCGCTGACGCATAGTTAAAGCTAAAAAGACGCGCATGGACTCTTCCTTTTCAGAAGAGTGGCTGGCGGTGATATCGGGAGCGGTATTCATGATGTCAGCCCTTCAGTAGGGCGTAGCGATACTGTTCTCCCAAGTCATGAACTGCCCCGAGGTGGTCGAGCAGGTGAATCGCTGCGTGCAACTCTTGAATCACCGTCGGGTCTGTCTGCGCATCGGATTCCATGCGCAGTGCCTGCATGACCTCATCCCGCAAAGGATGAAACACACTCGGATGTAAAACGCCCTGATCCCGCACTCGCGGACGCAAGGCATCCAGTACCACTTTTTCAAAGGTCTCTGCCTCCAGCATCGCCTCTAACTGTTGCTCCACCGCTGCATTGATCGGCTGAAGATGCGAGTCATCCGGGAGCAGCGGTGCCGGAGACTCGTCCCCCATTTCGATGGAGGCCAGGCCGATGCGCGGCTGAAAGGCTTCTGGGAGGAGCTGCATCATCTGGGCCGGGTAAATGTGCTGCTTTGATCTTGCAGACTGGTGAGCCAATCGAGCGCTTGGTGCACGTTTGGCAGGGTCAACTCGTAGGAATCCATGCGGACCGCAAAAAACAGCTCCCCCTCACGAGCTAGGCCTGCCCGCGTCGGGAATGGTGCTGGGTTGCGATAGTGGCAAAGCTCCAGCAGACGGGCACAGGCTGCTGCATCGGGAGGCTCGATGCGCCTCATCAGACTTAGGGAGACACACTCGCGGCTCTCACCGATCAACTCAAAAGCAAGCGCGCCCAGTCTCTCCATGTCAAGGACCAAGGTGCCATCCTCACGTAGAGCTAAGTCACTCATTCCAATCGAGCGTCCAAACTCTGCCAATGTGTCGGATATGAGGGTCACGCACTCACCTCCTCACGTGAGATTTCCGTATCCATGGCCTGCTGAAGGGCATCGAGCATTTTTTCTCGCGTGTCGGTGGCGGAATATAGCTTCAAGGGAATCTGCCGCACTTGTTCGCGGAGTTGAGTGAGAAAGTAGATGCGCATCTCCGAAGATTTGATGCCGAGTTTGTTGGTGATTTGAAGGAAGGTAGTGGGGTCGATCCAGCGCTGCGTGGTCATCTCCAGCAACTCACGCATGAGGTCATGGGCTGTGTATTCATTGGCCATGCGTGAAGGAAAAGGATGGGGCGGTTGTAGAGGGGCGCACTTTGTCCACCAGATCGGCCAGCACACGGTAGAGGTTCCCCATCTGCTGAACGTAGTTGATGTTATTCACCGCAGTTTCGAGATGAGCAGATTCAATGGAAGGTCCCATCCCGTGAGCATCCAAGTCACTGCCTGCCGCTTGAATCAAAAAGTCCAGGGCCTGAGTAAAACGACTCTCACCATAGCGCCCCATGATGGCTTGATACATGTCTGAAACGGTCGGGCGACCAAGCACCGCGTAGCGGTAGAGGTCCCTCAATTTTTCCAGTTGTTCGAGACCCTGCTTGGAAAAGCTGAGTACATCGGTAGCGATGTTAATGCCTGCTCGAATAGCGGGTCCGGCCTCCTTGAGTAGCGTCTCCTTCACTGAGCTGACCTTGCCTAGCAGAGCGTCATGCCCGCCTTCGTTCTTCAGCGCTTCTTCAGCAAAGGCAATGGCTGCATACTGCTCGGAGACATCGCTAAACTCGCGCTTCAGCATGTCGCGGATATCCTGCTCGCTGGCCTTTTCCCCCTTTTGCTTTAGTGCGTCAAGAAACTCATGCAACTTGCGGGGTGTCTGCGAATCGCCCATCATGTTGACGTATTTATCCGCCAGCTCGGTGGCACTCAGGCGCAAGGATTCTTTGGTGCCGGCCTTACGCTCGGAGAGTTTCTTCTCCACCTTCTCTGAGGCGGCAAAGGTCATCTCTTCAGCGGCATTAGCCAGCGCGGTTGAGGCATCTTGTTGAGTGACTGTTTGGCCTTTGAAGTTGCCTTCCTGGCGCTGCGCCTGGGCAAGGCTGTCTGCCAATCCTTCTTTGCTTGAGAAAGAACTCACAAGCGCACGCACATCCGGGCCGATGGCACTCATGGTGTCACCTCCTGGCTCTTAAAATACTGATGTTGCGTAGCATCCCAAAACACGATCATCACTGATGTGCTTAACCTTTCCTTGCTGGCGGATTACATGCTCTGATGTTATTTCATGAGAGACTTCAAATGTTGGCCCTCTGAAGGATCTGATGCTGATTGGAAAGAAAATCTTGATAGAGTTTGAGCACCATATCAGAGAGTGTCTTGGCGATGTTGGCCAGCTCCTCCGTGATGGATTCGGCCTCCTGCAAAAGTTTCTGCGTCGCTTCAAATTTCTTTTGGGTCACGCCTGCAAGATCGGCTTCGAGTTTTAACACCGCAGCATCCTCCTTCATCTTGGCGGAGGCGAGACCTGCACCGCCGGAGACGATCTGGCCGAAAGCCTGGCCCACTCCGCTGCCCAGTTGGGCACCCATGAGGCCAGCCCCAGACTTCGCGCCGTAGGCGCCACCCCCTATGGTGCTGGCAATGGACAGCGCCCCGGAGATGATGCTGCCGATGGCCTCTGCGCGCGCAGCCTCAATTTCCTTCATGGTTGAAGCGTAGTTCTTCTCCGCCGCGATCTGCATCTGCTTTGCTTGGTCCAGCACGTTGTCGTATTGAGCCATCACCAGGTGATGTTTTGCTTCACCGGCGAGTTGACGCAGTTCCTGGGCAGCAATGAGCATCTTTCCAAGGAACTCGGCAAAGTCCGGGTAGGTGCTGCTGTTGATCATATCGAAGAGCTGCGTCTCCGCCTTCTTCGCTTGCTCCTCAATGCCTGTGAACATGTGGGTCAGCGCCACCGCATTTTCCTGAACGAATGACTTGCCGCCCTTGATCATGCTCGCTGCGAGTTCTCCCACCTGCTGATTGAGCAGCAGCACGGCAGCCGTAGTGGTCATACCTTTCAGCGCATTCAAATCCAGGTTTTTGAGCTGCTGCATGACTTCATTCAGTGCGATATCTTCCGGCCCAATCAGAGGGAAACTCAGCGTGATGGCGGGGGAGGATGTGCCTTGGGTATTCTCTGTGCCTGAGGTAATGCTGACAGTCAGCGTTTTGTTTGTCTGACTCGTTTGCTGTGTCTGGTTGGTGTCAGTCACCTGTGAAGGTGTGATGGTCGGCGTGGAAATGCTGAAGGAGACGTTCATAAGTCTGGCAGAAAGTTGAGGTTCATGGAACAGTGCTGATCAAGCGGCTTGGAAGCGCATCAGGTCCTTCATCGAACTGGCTGTTTCGTCAGCCGCATTGAATATGGAAGAGATTGTTTCCATGGAGGACTCCAGCATGTTTTGAAGATCCTCCTGAAGTTGCTCAATCGTCTTTCGCAACAATTCGATCATGGCCTGGATGGCCTTGGCCTGTGCTTCGGCCTCATCCGCTTTGCGCCTGGCCTCTGCTGCGTCCTCACGGATGTCCGCTACAATAACTCCCGCCACGCCCTGTGTGATTTGGGTGGAGCCTTGAATGATGGCGCTGGTGATGGCCTGCCGCGCAGCGAGATCCAACAAGGGCCGCAAGGCCTGAAACAGCGATTCCTTCATGATTGCACCGGCGGCTTCCAGGGCTGCATTCTTGGCAGCTTCTTTGACACCCGCAGAGGCACCGTCTTTGGCGGCCGCTTTTGCGGCGGCTGCAGCAAACTCCAATGCCGTTTCAGAGGGCAGCCGCTTGATGAGCTGCTCGGTTCCTTCTTTGAGGGCCTGCTTGCCTGCTTCTTCGATGCCCTCCTTCGTCAGTTCCATGGCAAGTTTCTGTGTGCCTTTGCTGGCAATTTCTTGGAACAGTTCTCCGCCCACCTTTGGCAACTGCTGCATGATCTCTTTGGTGGACAATTGGATGCCTTTCTCGGCCAGCTTGCCTGCGGCCATGGTGGCACCTTGCCGGATGCCACTGACCATCGCTCCAATACCACCGACCATCGCTGCGCCCATGGCGACATAGCCCAGGATTTCTGTGGCCTTGTTCATACCTTGAATGGCCTTGTCGCTGAGAAAACCACCACCACCGGCGGCCTTGACGACGGAATCTATCGCCATGACCAAGTTGATCACGGCTGAGGCCATGAGTGCCGCAGTTGCCGCAAATAAACCTGCTGCTGCAGCAACGTTTCCGGTAAGTGCATAACCGATGGCCGCAATCGCGGTAAAGACGGCGGAGATGATGTCAAAGATCGCTTTGAAGAAGTTGGCGATCGCTTGGAAGATATTCACTTTCTTGTCAGCCTCGCGCTTCTTCTCGGCTTCCTTCTCGATGTTCTTCATCTGGTCCTTCATCTTGTCGAGCTGCTCACGGTTCTCGCGGTTCAGTTCGTTTAGGCGACCTTCGATTTCGTTCTTAGAGACGGCAGTCATCAACTCATTCAGCGCATCTTGTAGCAGGCCGATGCGGAGGGTTAAATCGGCGGCGCTTAAGTTTACCTTCGGTGCGGACAGTTGCATCACGCCATCTTTGGGTGGCAGCATCCCGGTCGAATCGACCGTGGTCAGCAGGGTCAGCGCTTTGGTGAGGGACTCGGTGGCGGTCTTCTTGACTTCCTTCAGCGTGGTATGAAGAGAGCCTGGGTCGAAGCCGGCGACTGTGGATGGATTGTTAGTGATGTTCATGGCCTGACTCCAGCGTTTTCGTTTTTAGAGAGTAGTTCGAGAAGGTTTTCCGCCTGCTCCACGATCGCTGCATGCTGCGGCTTTTTTCCGGACACAAAAACACAGGCGTGGAGGGCCCCTTCGGCATCGGCGACCTTGCCTGCGGCAAGGAAGCACTTGGCCATCATCAGCGGTGGCAGAGGGTCTTCCATGTCCAGCATGGCCAGGTAACCATAGGCTTTGATGGCCAAGTCGTACTTCTTCTGCAATTCACGGCTGGCGGCGAGGCCGGTCCAGTAGCGACGTTCGAAGTGATTGAGCACGCTCAGCAGTTGGAAAATCCGCTCGGCTTCATCATATTTGCCCGCGTTGTATTGATTGTAACCCACCATGTAAATGACCTCCATGCTCTGTGGTGTGAGGTTGGTGAAGTCTTGGTAAGTGCGGCCATTGGCACCGAACTTTTCGAAGAAGTTTTTCCAGTCTTCGGGGGAATCAAAAGGCAGGCCGCCTGCTGCGGCTTTGACGGTTTCGTTGGGCATGGTCATGGTGGGAGGAGAGTGCGTTTATGATTAATATCAGGCCACGTTGCGGATTTGGCTCTTCACGAGGCCATCCATTTTTTCCTGAATCTTGCTCAACACTTCATAAGCTTGGTTGAAGCGGTTCAGTGTGGTCTGGTAGTCCAGCATCGCGTCCTGAGATTGCGTGGATTTGCGGTCGATGTAGGCCTTGAGGCTGCTACGGCTGCTGCCCCACTCGGAGTAGTTTTGCCGGTCGTCGTTGCCGTTGTTCTCGTAGAGCATGTCTCCCTTCGTCGCGTTGGTGGCTTCAAAGAAATCCATGTTCTGTGTTTCATAGCTCAGGTCGGGATTCACCGTTTTGCCATCGGCTGATTGGGCGCGTGTCTTGCCTGCCTGGGCTTCCAGATCGGCATAGGCAGAATTGGCCTTAGCCAGGTCATCGCGTATTTCGGAGGTGACCGCTTCTTTCATATTGAGCTGCCCCCGTAAAATCCGAATGCGTGCCTCAATGAAGTAGTAAAGGTACATACTCGGAGACAAGTTGACGGTGTTGTACTCAAAGCCGTAGGCGTTGTTGACCAGAGGTTGAAGATTCTGATCGACCTCGATGTAAATCGAGTTGGTGTTTCCATTCCCCGTCGTGGCAACCGTGGAATCAACGGCTTGACCATTGAGCGTTCCGGCAACGGTGAGCTTGTTGATATCTGAAATGGGAGCGCCTTTGGCGATGAGAAAGTAACGGAAAATGGGATTGCCATTCGCATCGACTTGGCCCGTTTTCTGAGTCGCCACTCGATCATAGACAACGTCGGGGCTGTTGGCCGTTGGCAGCGTGCGTTCTGAGATGGAGGTGACGACGTTGACCGATTCACCGGGATTATTTTTCATCTTGTTTCCCTCGGCGAACACGGCGTCGATCCACGACGAATACATGTCATAAACTGTGTGACCTCCTTCATTGGGCCCACTTTTGAGCAAGCTTTTTTGCTGATCCGGCGTCAGGTCACTGAAATTATTTACCACTGACCCGTTAAGGAGATATTGTCCGTCTGCGTTGTAGCTCACGCCGGGGTTGCGATAGTTTTCGCTCTTCAGCATCAGTGCGAGAACTTCTTCCATGAACTCCCGTTTCAAAAAGTCTGCATCATAAGGGAAATCTTCGTTGCCGACCTTTGCACCATCCGTAATGGCGTTTTGAAAATTGGCGATTCGCTGATCCAGAGCAATGATGTCATTCTGGATGGCTTCAGTACCGTTTTCGCGGAAGTAATTAAGATGGAGCTGTTCGGTGGCGTTGGCCCCATAATAAAGTGAGGCCAAGGTATCGGTTTTAAAATTGATTTCTGCCATGGTCTTGGGGAGTGAAAACTAAATTCGGTAGCGATTGCCGATTGCGCGGGTGCTTACAGCGACAGGTGCCGGTTTGCTTTTAAAGGGATCCAGCTCATCGATGCGTTGGTCGATCTGACTGAGTTCTGCGATGATTTTGGCAAAGATGATGCGGTGCCTTTCCGGCACTTGCTCGCTGAACAGCACCTGCTCTCCAACTCCGAGCACCAAGTCATGCTCGCGATAAAATCTGTCCATGCGTTCAATGGCTGCCTTACCTTGCGCTAGCAGTATATCCACCTGCGTTAGATGCGCTTGGATGCGTTCGGTCTCGCTCAGTTCTGGGGGGGCTTCACTCATGTTTGGAGGGGCTTACACCATCATGCCGGACTGAACCGCGCGGGAGACGAGGTTGCTCTGGCTGGCGGGTGTGTTGTCTTCGGTGCTGCCCCACTCCGTGCCCCAGTCTTTGCGGAGATCCTTCATGCGATCATCAAAGATCGCTTGCTGCTCATCGGAGAGATCATCGCTCTTCACCACTTCTCGCACGAGATCATCGGTCTCAATGAGCGAGACAAACTTCTGCACGATCTCCTGGGATTGGGTGAATAGCGTGCTGGCCTGACTGAGCTGCCGCTGCTGTGTTTGCAGCGCCTTACTCAGATTTTCCTCAATGATCTTCATCAGTTCAGGATCAGTCTGGAAATTGCCTGTGATGGTGCCGAGCGCTTGTGAATCACTACTTTGGAAAACAACGCCTGTTCCCGCACTCGTGCTGGATGATGTCGGACTGTTGTTACCCACAAGGCCATAGGTGCTGAGTGCCGAGAGAAGGTTCTGTAAACCGAGACGCATCTCGGGGGCGGACGGAGCCTCAGAACCGGATTGGCCCGTGCTTTGCCCTACGCCCGCAGAGCCCAGTGCTGCTAACCCTTGAAGCACCAGCATTACTTGCTCCGAGGTGCGTGAGAGGTCGCTCAATGTCCCCGATACGCTGCCCTGACCAGTGTTGGTATCCGCAGAGCTGTATTGAGCTTTTCCGGATAACATGTCCGCCACTTGCTGCAACACGTTCGATAGCTGTGGAAGTGTAGAGGCTGATTTCCCTGTCAACACTTCCAGCAACTGTTGCGCTGAACCCGGCAGGGGCGGGGTGGTGTTAGACGGAGTTTGAGTGGGCTGCTGTGGAAAGGTGAGCGGTCCTTCTTTCGCGCCATCGGCTTGCGCAAGAGTGGCTCCAAGCTGCTCCAAATCTCTCAAAAATTCTAGCAGTGAACTCGCTGTTGTTTGAGGTGAGGATGTCACAGGCGCCAGATTTGCGAGATCCCTTTGATCCGAGAGAGAAACGACACCTAGCTGTGCCAGCGTAGTCAACAGTGCCTCCAGCCCTAGTGATAGGTTTTGTGGGTTCACCATCGTTGGCGTGGAGTTATCGAGTGACGACAATTGAGTGAGCAATTCCGCCAAAGCATTGCCTGTTGGCGCAGCAGCAGACTCTGCGGTAATGGGCGGAGTCAGGGAAATGTCGGCCAAGTCTTGTGCACCTCCGTTGACTGGTGCCGGGCCAGCTTGAATCGAATCTTGGCTCGTTTCTTCAGGCTGAGCCTGGGGGGAGGGGAGGTTTTTGGATATCCCCATTGGTGTGCTGTTTTCCGACTCACTGGAATTTGCAGCAGTGCCTGGCAGGGCTGAATTTGGCCCTTCATTGCCCATGGCAGTTGGGCTGTTAACAGTTGGCTCCTGTGGTTTTGGGGGCAGCTCAAGAATGTTCAAGTTTCCTCCCCCGAGAATGCCGGAAAGCAGACGCCCTGCCCGGCGCAGACTATCGCCCAGAGGATCGTTAATGGGAGTGTTAGCTGACTGTCCTGGGGTGCTGCTCGTAGATATTTCAGCGGTGCCAGGAAGAAGTGTTGGCGGGATTTGGGGCAAGGTCGGCACTAGGCCACCGCTCTGTGTGAGGGTGTTGAGCTGTTCCAAGACATTGGTCGCGCTCGCTTCAATGTTCCCTTGTTGCGGATCAATGAGCGCATTCCCTTGCAACAATTGCAGAGCGGAAACCAGGCGTCGCTCAATGGCCTGAAGCTCGGCTTTGGCGGAGGCACTTTCTACCCCACGCTCTTCAGCGCTCTTATCGGCCTGCTTGCGCAGCAGTTCGATGATTTCATTGAGTTCATTGAGGGCTTGGTTAGCGGCAGCGATCCTGGCCAGAGCTTGTTCATAAGCATCTTGAATCTGCCGGATGTAGCTTTCGGTTTGAATCGCTACATCCATCAGCTCAATGTTGTTGAGCTTACCATCGCCATCGTAGTCGTAGTCCGAGATGCCCATCTCGGTGATGAAAGCCTGGAAGTCGGACGATATGGCCACATCCGTCGGGTCAAGTCGCAGCTCATTGCTGATGGGGGAGGTCGCAATGATTTCGCGCCCGCCGGCATCACCCAGAAAGTTGCCGTTGTTCCTCCATCGGCCCGCATTTCCATCTGATTCGAGGATGTATCCATCGTTGCTGCTGCGGTCCGCATTACGTCCATTGAGCTCAGAGTAAGAGCTCACATTCGGCCAGGCATTGCCATTGACATTACCAATGGTGAAGGCATGAACTCCGCGACTGATAAGCAAATCCCCAGGCGAACCTGGGTTGACCGTGATCTTCGTCTGATTCGGCAATACAAACGTGGATGTGTGATCGAATTTCCAGCCCGCCCCTCCCTTGAGATTGTCCACACTGCCATTGGGATGCACCAGGATGCCCTCACCCGAGGCATCCGCCATAGTCCAGTAACCTGAATTGCCCCAGGTGGAAAGAGAGTAGCCTCCGCCTAAATCATGGGTCGTCGGCGTCTGGCTGCGAATTTGTACAATCGGAGAGGTAGTGACAAAATTCAGGACGCTGTCCGCATGGTCGATCACCTTCTGTGCCTCTCTGCGAACTTCATTGGTGGCGTTGTAGCGACTCGTTGGAAATGGAGTCATCCCCGCAAGCTGACCGAGGAGCGTACTGGCATTGTCCCGGGCAGCTGTCGCGTTATTCAGCGCATTGGTAGCATGATATCGAGCTGCGTTAGGATCGGCCTGATTCACCAGATAAGCCGTGGCCAGCTCCAGTTCATCAGCGGCATGTTTCACACTGTTCGCATAACCCCGCTCAGGATTGGAAGCTCCCGTGCCGTTCACAGCATTTTGGGCAGTGGATTGAATGTTCTGTGCTGTTGTGCGATACGGCCAGCTCTGCGTTCTCATGCCATTCACCACCGCCGTGGTGTGCTGCGATTGAAGTCCTCCGGAAGCGGGACCAAAAGGATCCTTCAATGCTTCAATGTTGGCTTCCTCAATCTTCTGAGATGCTTCCTTCAAACTCTGGACAGCCTGCCCATAAACTCCCGTCTCCGATAAAGTTTGCTCGAGCCCCCGAAGACCACTGAGAGCGGACTGAGTGATCAGATCCTGGTGCTGAGTATAAATGCTGGAGTAGGCCAATGAGCCATCCAATGCACCTGCACGGGCAGCGACACTGAGTTGATCAATCTTTAGTATTTCCATGGCGTCAGGACAGCCCCGTTTTTCAAACTGGATCAAAAGGGCTCAAGAGTGAGTCCGCGAAAAGCGGCGCTGGATTACAAGAAAGTTGCCAACGCAGGCGAATGGGATGAGGAATCACACCTTCATCATGGCCCGCCTTTTTAAAGATCGCTTCACCCAGTGGCTGGAGGCGCAAGGCACCCCGCCGGAGATTTATCAGCCGGGGGGCATTTTTGGCTGCCCGCCCATGGGTTGGCAGCACACCCAGCACGGAACTTCCATCGTTTATGTTGTCCAAAAAGATGAACCCGAAGTGTTGCACATCATCATGTTCGAGCGTGAACAAGGCCGTGCCGGGCTGGGCAGTCCCTTTGCCCGTCTGATACGTTTCCTTCGCCTCCTTCACCGCAGTGATTCAGGCATCACTCATGTCACGGGCCGTATCAACGCCATCGAAGGACGGCCTGCGGACAGCCTGGAGACAGCTCGGATGAAGCCGTTTTATGTGAAGCACTTGAGTGGCCACTACTTCACGGATGACCAGGGCATTGAATGGGTGAGTGGATCGGTGGCTGGGGCGCTTGAGGCTCTGGCCGGTGTGCGTGAAAGGAGAAGCTGAGAAAGGTCAATTGGTCGTCAAGCCGAGATTGACCGCTGCTTGTTTCATATCGAAATCCAATCGCGTGCCGCTGAATTTATCCTTCGGATCTTGACCTGGATAAAAGGTTGTCTGTGTGGGCGTCTCGCCAGACTGCTTGTATGACCGGTTTGTGTAAGTCAAAAAGTCATCTTGTTTTGCCGACCACATGAAGGCTTGAGTTTGCTCCCAGCTCTGGGTCATGAAGGTGTCGCCATTGGGCATGATGACGAAGACTTTTTCGTCTTTCTCGGAGAACTGCGTATTGTCCTGCTCGGTGCCGTGCTTGACCAAGTCGCCGCCCGTGTAGCCATTCTCACCTTGCACGGAGTCGTTGAGTTTGGTGCGAATTTCCCCCTGCCATTTGGTCAGGCGTCCGAGCTCGGGGTCCACTTTCTGCCGGTCCTCCTGGCCGAGCAGTTTGCTTCGTCCGTTGTTGACGGTGGTTCGGATGATCTCGCGGCTTTTGGACTTCAGTTGATCTTTGAGTTCCGTGACAGAATCCCCGGTGGCCGTCTTGAGCTTCTCTTTCAAATCGCTACGTTCCTTCATCAATTGGGCGAGCACGGGATCTCGATCCAAAGCCTTGCCTGCAAGTTTTCCATCGCCCATTTTTGGCAGCATGGCGAACATGTCGTAGTCGGCAGTCAGTGGGATCGGGGCATCTTCTTTTTTGGTCTTGCCCCCCATGACCTCCAGTTCCTTCCATTCTTTCACGGTCTCTCCCACCACAGGCTGCTTCCCCTCCAGATTCTTGTAGGAGACTTTGAAGCCCCCTTGATCTGGCTCCAGCTTGAACAGGTAGTTTTCATTTTTGCCACCGTTGAGAAAGTAGCGTGGACCGTCTTCGGGGCTCTTTGACAATGGCTCGCCCATGTCATTGCAAGGGATGATGAGCTTGTTCTCGGTCAGGTAATTCAAACGGTTGTTACTCAAAGTCAGTTGTGAGGAGCCGACCCGATCCCCGTCATGCTCAAGGGAGTGTTGGTTGTCCTCAATGCCTTTGGTGATCGCTTTGGAGTCGTCGTGTTTTTTGCTCAGGTTCTGATCCCGTGCGATGTAGCCGGCCATGGGTCCCCAGTCTGAAGACTTGCCATGCACATTGAGCCCCTTTGCGGCAGTGCCCTCCTCAAGCAGGCCCGTGCTCATCTGATTCACCGGGCGGAACATCAGGATGGTGTTTGTGTCCTTGGCCACTTGCGTAAACTTTTCCACATGCGAGCCGACGAGGCCGGAATCCTTGATCGCCTGTGCACCCGTGATCATACCGTCTGACTTCAGCTTGTCGAGATGCCCGGAGAAAGACGATGAGACGGGGGCCAACGTTGCCCGCTGCGGCCCTGTGCTCTCTACCGTGACTTGCTGCGGACGAGGGCCGATGTCATCGATGATCATGCTTTGCGGCGGAGCTTGTGAGATGTCCTCAAGGGAAATCGAATGTTCAGTGAACTGTCCGCCCATTGTGGAAAAATCGTTGAACTCCAGGGTGTCCCGGGGCTGTGGCGGTACCCCCAGGTCCTCCTCTTCAAATCCATTGTTGAATTCCAGATCAATCTCTGACAGGCCCTCCAAAATGCTATCCAGCGTGTTGGTCCTGCCACGATTCTGGTGCTGGTCCACCCCGCTGCGGCGTTCGGGTGGATCTTGAGGTTCGACCTGGCGTGCGGTCAGCGCCTTGTGCAGCGCGACAAAAGGTTGCGCAATGATGTTGCCGAGTTGCTTGAGCGCCTGACCTGCACTGACCACCATGCCTTTCAAAGTGGTGGCGATGTTATGACCGATGTTTTGCAGGGTTTGGTTCGCGACGGCGAGCCTGCCTTGGAGTGCCTGGAGATTCATCTTTGGGAGAGGGGCGTGGAACGGTTAGACGCGCAGCATGGAGGACAAGGAAAGGTCGATGGGGGTATCGCTTCTAGGCTTGTTGGCTTCAGTTGCGGCAAGGCGCTGCTGCCAGAGCTTGGCGCTCTGCACCAAAGTCGCTAGAAGCTCCGATAACGACTCCAGATTCGCGTGTTCAGTGACCAGAGAAGTGTGCAATAAAATGCTGGTCTCCGTCGCATCCAGAGACAGCACCGCCCCACCGGTTGCCCGGCCCAGGTAGTTCCCTCGCAGCAGATGCACAAACAAGGCTTTGCGATTTTCGGCAGGTACGGAACCCACCAGCGCGTGCAAGTGCAAGAGGTCAGTACGCTCGATGTCGGGCTCCAAAGTCACATGGGTGTCCTGATCAAACAAGAGGCCACAAGAGCCATCGGGCTCGGTTGGCACATTGGTCAGGCCTAGGTGAGTTAACAGGTGGGCAATAGCATCGCGAGCACTGAAAGTAGCCATAAGCGGAGTGAATGAGTGATGGGTTAAGCAGCCAGCATATCCTGGTTCGTGCTGGAGGTAAGGTCGCCGCTCACCAACTGGTCTTCCCATCCCTCGAGATAGTTCACGAAGCGCTCGATCTCTTGAGTGAAGCCCGTGAGATCGATCGTCTCCATGTGGAGCTGACGCTCAAACAAGATTTCTCCCGCAGGGCTCAGCGAGAAATAAGCCCCCCCGGTTTGTGAACCCAGAACGTTCGCACGCAAGAGGGCTCCCAGGGAGGTCGCATCTTCGAGATCGAGAAGCGAGACGACGGAACTTAAGTGCAGCGTTTGACCGTCGGGCAAAAGTTCAAAATCCACTTCCAGCCGACCATCAAAGGCCAGGCGGCAGGTGCCATGTTCACTGAGCGCGAGACCAGGCTGACCAAGCAGAAGTCCGACTTCAAGAAGTGCGTCAGAGAGGTTCATGAGTGAGATTGTCGGTCGTGGTCAAAGGTTGTAGAAGCAAGCTGACATTGGCGGGCAATCGTTAGCCGCTTGTTTCATCCATAACCGTTCGGCGGCCTGACATTACCTCTGCGAATTTTTTTATCAGTATTTGGTAATCCGCGCAGAGCTGACGGGTGATAGCAGAGAAGACTGAGCACCTTGCCCGGTATCTCCACTCTCCCCTGCTTTTGATCTATGTCGCTGTCAGAAATACTCGCCTCATTACCTCCTGAACTCGGTCTTTCGGAACAGGCCAACGGTTCCAACGGCATCTGTGAAATCATCATTGATGGGCAGCTCCAGGTGATGCTGGAGATGGGTCCGCAGGAGGAGAGTCTGCATCTTTACAGCGTCGTGGCTCGGGTGCCTGATGGTGAAGAGGGGCCGGTCTTGAAAACCTTGCTTGAAGGGCAGCTTTTTGGTCGCGAGATCGGTGCAGGCATCACCTTCGGATTGGATCAAGTGACCGGCGAGATTTTGCTCTGGTCTGCACTGCGCGAGCGCGAATTGGAGCCAGACGCTTTCAGCGCAGCACTCACTGAGTTCGTAAACTGGACGGAGCACTGGCACCGAAAACTCAATCACTCGACGCCGCTGGAAGAGGATGCCGACTGGCAGGCCCCAGAGCCGACTGAAACCATGATGCGCGTCTAAATTCTCTTTCTTGAATTCTATGAACATCAAAGCTGAATACACGAACCTCGCTAAGGCCCTCTCCGAACAACAAGGCACTGCGGTCACTTCAAAACAAACGGGTCAGGGCATCAGAACCCATATTCCTGACAAGCAGCAGGTAACCCGTGCCGCGCAGACACATATTATCCAATGTTTTACCTCCAAGAAGCTCGCCGCCCGCGGGATCACGGTGGCCAATGTGATCAGCCGCGAGGGCATGAAGGCAACGCTGGGCAAGGCGGGCGTGTTGGCGAATATTAAGGACGGTCTTACGCGACTAAAATATCGCCTTTCGCACTCGAACCAAAAAGCAAGCAGCGAGCTGGGCAACAGCCATCGCGTCCTGATTCGTTTGGCGGGCCAATACCACACGTTAGCGACGAACCCCACGCCACAGAACAAGTCGGCACGTGAGCAATTGCTGGAAAAATTGGACACCAAGCTAAAGGATCTTCAGGGATCACTCGATATGAGCAATAGCCCTGCCGAGCGCCGCAAATATGTGGATGTGCGGTTGATGAAGGACTATATCACCGAAGAAAAGAGGCTGCTGCATAATGAAGTCCATCAGGACGGCCTGGAGATACCTCAGGCACCGCCGAATCCTTTGCAAAATCAGCCATTGAATCCGCAGGGTAACCAGGGCGAAGGTATCCAGTTCAAGGCGAATGGCCTCACGCGCGGCGATTTTCAAAACACTCGTGATACCCTAAAACCTACGGGCAACAACACCGAGAACCGGGTGCAGGAGAACCTGGAGCAAGCGCCTGAAGTGCCTGAGGGTTCAGGCCCCTCGGAGTACAAGCCGAAAGCACCCCTAAAATTCACCGTGGCGACCAAGGGAGACACTTTGGAGCAAGTGAAAAAGAACCTCACCGAACCCGTGAAAGGCACTGTGGTGAAAGATGGTTTCTCATCTGCCAGCAACATCGTTGGCAAGAACTCTCTGAAAGACCTGGAAGTGGCACTCGCCCACAGTACCCAGCCAAAGCCTCGTGGAGAAAGCAAGCCGATCAACGATCCCAGCATCAAAGACTTGTCAGGCTTCTCCTTTCAATCGCAGGAGTATGGTCAGTTGCGCGATCAGATGAAGGCTGCCGTTAAAAACGAGCCCAGCGCTCAGCCGACCGTTGTAATTGGCAAGAGCCTGGGTCAGCTTTTGATTCAGGAGATGAACAACCTCGGCGAGCAGGATAAGAAGAACTTCATGCTGGCGCTGACCACCACCCGCAGTGCGGCATGGATGGATGACATTCTGCAAGATGTGGGGAATGCCTTTCCTGAAAGGTTTCGTGATCAGTTCACCAGCCTGACTCTTCCTTCTAACAAGCAAATGAAAGAGATCCTTGAGGCAGCCTTTGACGAGCTTTTGACAGCGCTGCCGAATACATCAGAGCAGAATGGAAATCTCATTATCCTCAATGGTGTTCAGTATCAGTTCGAGGCACAACTGGGCGAAGGCGGGCTTGGCATCGTCTCCACCTACCGCAAGGTGCCCAATCAAATTGGTGTCGAACCAGAAGTCATCGCGATCAAGAAGAGTAAGGACGATGATCTGGGCTTTGACCAGCTCGCCAAGGAGGTGCGCAACCATGCCCAAGTCGGCGAACATCCCAATGTGCCGACTTTTAGAGGTGCAGTCAGGTCGCCCAATGGAGAACTGTTCATCGCTATGGACCTGGCACCGAGGGGGGACATGATGAAACTTGCTGGCAAGATCCAAGATGCAGTCAGCAGCGGGCTCATCTCCCAAACCACCGCGAATGTGATTCGGCTGACTCTCATGCAAGATGTCATCAAAGGTCTGCATCACCTGCAAGAGCAGGTGGGCATGGTCCATGTGGATTTGAAGATGCAAAACTTCTTCATCCAGAATGACGGCGTGGCCCAGATCGGTGACTTCGGGATCTCACAGACTTCACTAGACAGCACGGTGGAAGACACCAAACTCGATGCCGACTACAATAAAGCACCCGAGATCTTGATCCAAGGTGGACGTCAAAAAACAAGAGAGGGTGCAATCGTCAACACCCCAGAGAACAAGCCCTTCCGAGAAGCAGAAGTCAGTGAAAATCTCATCAAGCTCAACGAGAAGGTGGACGTCTTTGCCTTGGGTACGGCCGTCTATGAGTTGTTCAGCGGTCAGAGCTTCCTGGGCGACTTGGCGGGCGGACATGACTGGTATCGCGAATATATGGCCCTTCGCGAGTATGGGCTGGATCCCTCACGAACGGTGTCCACACTGGGAACTGATGGTAAAGGCAATGTCATGGGAACTGATGGTAAAAGCAATGTCATGGGAACAGGTGCCACTGCTTTGGACCGAGTGCTCAATGCTATGCTCAGTCCCGATCCTGAAAAAAGGCCCAGCATGAGCGAGCTGATGAACTATAGCTTGTTCAAGCAAACTGGCGTGGGCGAAGTGGGGGTGCGTGATCTGATAAAACTGCTCACTACTCCGGGTGTCGATCCGCAGGATTTGAAGCAGGCCAACGCTAACCTTGGACTGTAAGGTACCGGGCCTATCGACAAGCGCGCCCACCTTCCCATGACATCCGTCATTAAAGCCTTGTGGGGACGCATCCTTGCCGCAGTGATGATGGGCATCATCACTGCGTGCTTGTGGCCCGAATCGTCAGATGGATGGCGCAAGGTGGCCGGAATCATCCTCAGCGTTGGCCTGGGCTTCCAAATCACCACGGCCATCGGGGCGGCCAGGCAGGGGCCTGCCGCTGCGATCATGGCCTGGCTTGATTGCGCAGCATTTCCTCTCGTCATGGTGGCGTTCCTCCATCTGCCATCCCTGCAAGGCTGGCTGCTGCTAATCAGCGCTTGGGCGTGGCGTCTCTTGGTGAAGAACCTTTGGAAATGATCGCTAAAAACACCCTTGAACAGGCTCTCGAACTGCATCGTGCAGAGCGTATGCGGGAGGTCTCATTGATCAATGGCGACTTATTGGAAAGCGACCCGGAGCAAGTCACGGCACTGCAACGCCAGGCAACGGCCCATGCACAGCAAGGGGATTTTGCCACTGCGATGGAGCTCTATGACCGTGCGATCAAACGGATGCCGACCTTTGCGGAGGCGCATGCAAATCGCGGCAATGTATTGCGTTGTTTGGCGCGCTTCGCTGAGGCGTTGGCGTGCTATGACCTCGCTATCGAACTGAAGCCCGACTTCGCCGAAGCACACAATAATCGGGGCGTCGTGCTCCGAGATTTGAAGCGCCAGGACGAAGCCTTGGCGAATCATGAGAGGGCCATCGAAATCAAGCCTGACTATGCCAATGCCTGGATGAACCGAGGCATCGTGCTGCGCGAAATGGGGCGCTACCAGGAAGCGCTTTCCAGTTATGCACGAGTGATTGAATTGCGCCCTGAAGATGCGCAGACGTTCAACTATCAAGGCATGGTGCTCTATCGTCTCGAACGCTATGAAGAGGCTCTGGCGTGCTATGCACATGCCATCGAACTGAAGCCAAACTATGCCGAAGCCCTTTATCATCACAGCCTTGCACTGCGTGAAACCCTCGGGTTGACAGAGGCTATCGAAAGTTGTGATCGGGCGATTCAGGTCCGACCTAACTATGCAGAGGCATGGTGGAACCGGGCAGAGTTGCTGATCCTGACTGGCGACTATCCAAGTGGTTGGCGGACGCTTTGCTGGCGCTGGCGATCCGTCGAGTATGGGAAGGTGCTTCGTCAGTTCATTCAGCCATTGTGGGATGGTAGTCAGGACATCAATGGTAAGACTTTGCTCGTGACTCTTGACGGTGGTTTTGGCGACACCCTCCAGTTCTGCCGATATGTGACGCTGGCCGTCAAAAGAGGCGCACAGGTTATTTTAGAGGTGCAGGCGGGGTTAATGACACTACTGCAAGGTAGCTTTGATGGGATCCAAATCATCGCATATGGTCAGACATTGCCGCCCTTTGAATGCAGTTGCCCCCTGATGAATTTGCCAGGTGCTTTTGCTTTACCGGTGGACGATATCCCTGCCTGCCTTCCATATCTTCGTGCTCCAGAGAAGCATATTGAGACGTGGGCAGAACGGCTTGGTGAGAGGACCCGGCCCCGCATCGGCCTTGTGTGGTCTGGTAGTACGGAACATTCAAAAGATCGTCAGCGCAGTATGCCACTGGCAATCATGAAAGGACTGTTGAACTGTGACGCCGAGTTTCACTGTCTGCAAAAGCAGATTCGCGATGCGGATCTTGACGACATCCTCAACTTGCCGATTAAAATCTGGGTGAAGGAGTTAGCCGGCTTTTCAGACACCGCTGGTCTGGTCATGGCGATGGATCTCGTCATCAGTGTGGATACCTCGGTCGCACATTTGGCAGGTGCATTGGGGAGACCCGTCTGGGTTTTGTTGCCCTATGTGCCAGACATGCGTTGGTTATTGGATTGCGACGACTCTCCTTGGTATCCCGAGGTCATGCGCCTTTTTCGACAGTCATCTCGCGGGGAATGGGCGATGGTCATCGCTCGTGTCAGCGAGGAATTGAACTATTTTCTTCAATGCCTGAGTTCCCGGGATGAGTGATTTTTCACATCCGATGCAGTGAGCAATGGCAATACCATTTTTATACAAGCTTTCAAAGAAACCTCATTTAGCAGCGCTGTTTTGATTTATCTTTCAAAATTCACGATCTGACATGCCAGAAGCCTTCTCCAATTCCGATCCCTTAGCCGAAACACGCTGTGCTGTGTGTGATGCACGGATTCCGCCTGCCGGTACCTGTGCCCAGTGTCTTTTGCGCTTGGCCATCGATAGCAGCAGCAACGATGACGATATGTTGCTTAATACTCTCCGCTGGCAGGGATTTGGCGACTATGAGGTCATTGAGGAAATCGACCGGGGTGGAATGGGCGTGGTGTATCGTGCTCGGCAGCGAAGCCTGGAACGCGAAGTCGCGCTCAAGATGATCCTAGCCGGTGAGCTTGCAGGAAAGAAGGCACTCCGCATGTTTCAGACGGAAGCCCAGGCGGCAGCGAACCTGCATCATCCAAACATCGTCCCCGTGTATGAGATCGGTGAGCATGAAATGCAAAACTACTTTACCATGCGGTACATCCCAGGGGGCCTCACGGTGGCAGACTGGGCCGCTTCTCACCGCGGAGATTCGCGTGAAATTGCAGCCGTGGTGGCTAAGATCTCCCGCGCAGTGGCACACGCGCATGAGCGTGGAGTGCTCCATTGTGATCTCAAGCCATCGAATGTTTTATGGGATCCGAGGGGAGAACCCATGGTCACGGACTTTGGTCTCGCCAAGTTGTTGGATAGATCGGATCCTGCGGTGACTTACACGGCTGCGATTGCGGGCAGCCCGAGCTATATGGCTCCAGAACAGTTTGATGGGAAGGCCGGCAGCATCACCACCGCCACCGATATTTATGGGATCGGCTCCCTCCTTTATGAGATGCTTTCAGGGAGGCCTCCCTTCGATGGTGGATCGCCTTTAGAGATCTTACGAAAGGTTTCCCAGGAATCACCCCGAGCGCTTTTGTCCCTTCCCAAGGATCTTGAGGTCATCTGTATGAAGTGCCTGGAGAAGAGGCCTGAAGATCGATACTCCAGTGCGGCAGCATTAGCGGATGATCTTGAGCACTTCGTTCGCGGTGAGCCCGTTTCCGCCGTGCCTTTGACCTGGACTCAGGGCGTGTGGCGCTGGGCCTTGAGGAAGCCGCGTTCTGCAGCTTTATTGACTTTATGTGCCATTTCTATTTTGTTTGGCATGACGGGAATCATCATGCAGTGGATGGCGACTCAGCGTGCAAATCGTGTTCAAGCCGAAGCTCTCGAACGTGTCCGCTGGCAAGAGATTGAGCGTTGGCAGGAAGACGGGAACGTGTCTCAGGCGCTTTCTTATCTTGCTAACTTGGTGCGGCAAAGGCCCAGTCATTGGCAAGCCGCCATGTATGCCATGTCGATAGTGAATCAAACTTCCATTGCCGTCCCGGCCGGGCCAAACATCATCCCTCCAGCAAACTCCACGGCATCCGCTCGGTTGTCTTCCGATGGTCGGTGGATCTTCACGGCTGGCAGTGATGCCTGTGTGCGGCTATGGGAAACCAGCAGCGGAAAGGAAGCGCGCCACATTCAGATGCAGAGTTTGGTCACAGAGCTTGCGACAGGAAGTTTGGTGCCACTGGCACTAGCGACGCAGAATGGCGAAATTGCCGTTTTACCGAAGCTCGACGGAGAACTTTTTACTTTGTCGCGCACAGTATCCCTGCCTGCGAAGAAACTGAGCTTCTCTGCCAATGGACGTCTGTTGGTTGCCATGACGGAATCAAAGCTTGAGGTCTGGTCTGTGAAATCGTTATCAGCCGCCCCTCAAAGCCTGGATCTGGAAGAGGATATGAAGGGAATGATGATCTCAGCAGATGGATTGCACGTGTTAGGTTGGGGAAAAACTAAGGCTTGTATCTGGGATACGGCGGCTTTTGAAAAGCGATTGAACATTCGTGCCAACGAGGTTTTTTATAATGCCGCCCTATCGGCAGATGGTCAGAAGCTTGCCATCATCGATGGTTTTCACCATGTGAGAATTTGGAGCATTTCCCAAGGGGTTGAAGAAAACATCGTGGAGAGTCCTCTCTCCTCATTCAATCAGGTGTGTCTTAGCGGCGATGGCAGTCGTTTAACGATGGCAGGTAACGGGAATGATCTCTGGTTTTATGATACGAAATCTGGCTTGCCTGTGAATGTCGCCACAAGGCACCATTACAATGTCCGTAACTTGGTGACAGATAGCCAGGGGAAGTATGTTTACAGCTATGGAAATGATGACTCGATGTGTGTGGCTGATGCTGTTACTGGGGATTCCGTGATCGGCTCAGTCCAAATCGGACACGTTCAGGACGAAGCTGATATTCATCCATCAAACGATGGGCGCATCATTCTAGCCCATAGTCGGGTGAAGATGCCTTTCCATGAAACCATCAGCGTTTGGCAGGGGACTAACCGGATGCATCCGATCCGTCATCGGGTCGCCGGGGAGCGCGATTTTCATTTCAGTCGTTTGAGCCCTGATGGTCGTCTCGGTTGTTTAGGGCTGTATCCGGGAGATCGGTGCTATGTCTATGAACTCAGCAGTGGGCATGTTTTGTTGGATAAGAAGACCAATGGGAATGTGTATGTCACCCTTTTTTCCCCGGACATGACCAAGTGCTATGCTATGACGGCGAATGGCTGGATCCACGGTTGGTCGATGGCTACTGGAGAAGAGCTGTGGCCGCCTAACAATCAGCCTGGCAAGATACGTCCTGCCGTGATCACCAGTGATGGCACTCGAATTATTGTTGGACACAATGATGGCCACATACGCATTTACAATACAGAGACAGGGCAGGTCATGCAGGTATTGGATCATCCTGGCGAAATTAAAACGCTGCGATTAGCTCCCGGCGGCGGAGAGGTTTTACTTTCGGGATCTACAAATAAATTGGCTCATACCTGGGACCTGCGCACAGGCAAAAAGCTGCAAACTTTTGAAGGACATAGCCACACGATCATTGCCTCAGGTTGGAGTCCAGGGGGGCGATATGTCGCGACAGCATCCTATGACCGCACAGCTCGCATTTGGGATGTGATCACCGGGAAGTCTGTCGGATCACCCATGAAACATCAGGCTTGGCTTTCTCATTTGGAGTTCAGCCCCGATGGGCGTACCGTTGCCACCGCTTGCCGGGATGGCACTGCACGTTTGTGGGAGGCCAAAACAGGTAAACCGGCCTCCCAATGGATGGAACAAGGCTCTACTTGTGAAACAGTCCGCTTTACCAACGATGGTGCCGCGCTCCTTATCCGTGATCACGGAGGCTTTCGATTTTGGGATACCGAACGCGCAGAACCAATCACCATCCATTACAAGGAGCCTGTTTCTGGCGGCCTTGGCATGGATAGCGAAAGCCATCGTTCCATCATGAGGGAGGATGGTTCTCAGGTCTTTCTTGCCAGCAGTATGAACTATGGTGCGTTATGGGAAGTCCCTCAGCCAAGGGCGAGCGCACCATCGTGGTTTCCAGATTTTATTGAAGCGCTAGCGGGTCTGAATTTTGGAAATCCTGAAGAAGCCAACCATGTGCGAGCTAGATGGTTGCCACTGAAAACGAAGCTCCTTGAGAGTACCGATCCAGGGGTGTTTAGCGTCTGGGCACGGAAAACGCTCTCGATTAATCCTGAATGACTGGGACCTTTTTACGTCCACAAATTTCTATCCAACGTGCGATAGTTCACTGCCTCCAGCACACTATCACTGTCAATTTGTTCCAAGCCTTTAAGATCCGCGAGAGTTCTCGCTACTTTTAATATTCGGTCATGCGCTCGGGCACTGAAGTGCATTTCGCTCATGTTATGTTCCAAGAAAGCACTGCCTTCAGTATCCAGTTCACAGTGTTTCTTAATCAGGCGCGAGTTCATCCCGCTGTTGGTATGTATACCCTTTAATCCTTTGAACCTTGCCGCCTGGATGGCCCGCGCCTGTTCTACTCGTATGCGAATATTGGCGGAGGATTCACCCGGCTCCGCCTTAGTCAGTGCCTTGAAGTCCACCAGCGGCACCTCCACATGCAGGTCGATACGGTCCAGTAGAGGCCCACTAATGCGCTGGCGATACTTTTGCACCATCACGGAACTGCACCGGCAACTCCGGCGAGCATCCCCGTAGAAACCGCACTGACAGGGATTCATCGCCGCTACCAACATAAAGCTGGAGGGAAAGGTCACTGTCCCGACAGCACGCGAGATAGTCACCTTGCCATCCTCAAGCGGCTGGCGCATCACCTCCAGCGTACTTCGGCGGAATTCTGGCAGCTCATCCAGAAACAAAACTCCATTGTGTGAAAGGCTCACTTCTCCCGGTCCAGGATTGGTCCCTCCGCCCAGCAGGCCTGCATCGCTGATGGTATGATGGGGGGATCGAAACGGTCTTGTCGCGACAAAGGCTTGGTGCTCGTTTAGCAGACCACCCACACTATGGATCTTGGTCGTCTCGATGGCCTCTTCTTCCGTCATGCTAGGCATGATGGTGCCCACCCGCTTGGCGATCATGGACTTGCCAGTTCCGGGCGGGCCAACCATCAGGATGTTATGTCCGCCTGCCACCGCCACCTCAATGGCATGCTTGGCATCCGTCTGGCCTTTCACATCGGCAAAATCAATGTCGTAATGAGCTGCTGCCGCAAAGAACTCCGTTGCACGGCATGGCTCTGGAGCCAGTTCGATGTCTCCTTTTAAATACTCCACCACCTCGCGCAGATGGTTCACGCCGATGATGTCAATGCCTGCTACCACGCTGGCTTCGATGGCAGCCCGCTTCGGCACCAGCAGCCTTTTGCGCCCTTTGGCCCGTGCCTCCAATGCTACCGCCAGCAGCCCGCGCACAGGCCGTAGCTCTCCGTTGAGTGCCAACTCCCCGATCATCGCCGTCTCCGCCAGGATGGCGATGGGAATTTTCACCCGGTGCGCAATGAGGGAGATGGCGATAGGCAGGTCAAATCCCGGCCCCTCCTTCTTCAAATCCGCCGGTGCCAGATTAACGGTCGTCACCCCGTCATTCATCGCAAACCCGCAGGAAGAAATCGCTGCCGTCACCCGCTCCCGGCTTTCCTTCACTGAGGCATCCGGCAACCCCACGATGAACATCTTCTGCGTGCCTCCACTGTCATAGGATTCGATCTCGACCTCAATGGCATTGACGCCAAGGAGGGTAGCTGAGTAGGTGCGGGCAACCATGAATATTCACTATTCAAAGGCTCATTCCCACCTGCAAGTTGCGTTTTGCTGAAGTGTTGCCCAGGCATGCTCGCTCACCCCACGGCATGCTGGCGCAGGCGGCGGAGGGAAAAGAGTTCACCGCTGCATTCGCTGAGGCGCCTGGCTCCGTCTTTTCGTTTGGGGCCGAAGAGGTTGCGGTTCTCGGTAAAGACGCTTTCCACGGACTGGAACGCTCGGGGTGTAGGGCGTAAAAGCCCAGACCTCTGCACAGAGTTAGGGAAGCCCGACGCAGGAGAAAACTTATTTCGAAGTTTTGGTTAGACTGGCCTTGCAGCGTACCTGCTATGGGGTGTCATTATCCATCTCCCAACCGGGTGTATCGGATCCACAAAAAATATGACATGCCAGCTAAGGAAAGCCAGTTTCTTTCGAAAAAATCAAAATTGGAACATTCTATATAAACCTGCTTACGTTTAAGTTGTATGCTAACATTTATATCCACGATTTGTTGATGCCTTTTTGCTAGGCTGCAGATAAATGTCAAATCGGGCGTGTGTACACTAACACCGAACCATCCTTTTTTTCTAAAATCCCACTCAATAGTAGAATTGGTGTAATCTATTAATTTGAATGATGGTGGGCGTAGCCACGATCCTTTCTCCAGTATTGAACAAGAAGCTAGAATTTTTGCATCTGCATTGTATAAATCAAATTCCATCTGCGGATTTCTTGCCATAGCAGTAACATTCAAGTTCTTATTCGGAAATTGAATAACTAAAGAATATGGCGGATTCCATGAATCACAAATACCCAGGAGAGAGAATTTCATGTTAGAGTCCGACATTTGGATCTCTTGCGGCGAATGCAACCTGCTGCTTTACCGCATGAGACCACGTGCGATGATGGCATCCACGGGGTTGAAGTTATCGGTGAAAACTTGGCCTTCTACGGGCAGGAGATGGCGGGGGATATGGGTGCGGAGGAGCCGTGCCTGCCAGGTATTCGCAAGGAAACCTTGGTCCGCGATGAGCTTGGAAAGGTCGTGATGAGAGGCCAGGATGATGACGTTTTGGGGAATGTTGCGGGCACTGCCGACTGCAAAAACTTCCAAATGAGGGAAGACTTCTCGCAGGGTAGCCAGCATGCCTGCCAGCAGTTCAGACTTATCCCCCTGCACGGCAGAAATGACATTCATGGTATAAACACCTTCGGGAGTGAGATGATCCGATACGAGCTGGAAGAACTCCTTGGAAGCTAGGTGGGCAGGGATGGCTTCTTTGCCATTATAAGCATCACCAAAGATGAGGTCCCATTTTTGCCCCCCGCTGGTGCGCAGGTAATGGCGCGCATCGCCTGCATGAGCGTGGACCTTCGGGTGTTCATCCAGTTTGAAAAACTGCCGCCCGGTTTTGATCACCTCGGGGTCTAGTTCCGCCACGTCCACCGTTGCATCTGGGAAGGTGCGGGAAACTTCTTCAGGCATGCCAAAGGCCCCGGCGCCGATGAAGAGCGCACTTTGGATAGGCCGCTCCTGTAGCATGGCCAGCCGCCAGTAGTGCTGATAGTCCATGACGAGTGCTCCTGTATCCGCATTCATCCCGCCTTCGTAGGTGGAGTCTAATTTGAGGAATCGGCGCCGATTTGGGCTTACACCTTCTTCAATAACCTGGATGCGGTGGTAAAACGATTCATGTTCGTAGATCACGCCTTCCGCAGGAGTGGCGGAGGTCAGTGCTCCAATAAGACCTGCACCCAAGCCGAAGGCGATCACTTTGGACGATTGAGCCAATCTTTTGCCACTGAGGATGAACGCCAGGACAGCCAGCGCCAGCAGTAGCACTGCGGTGCCGACGAAGATGCTGCGGACGCCGAAGTTGCCGAGGAGAAAAAAGCCCGAGAGGAAGGTGCCCACGAAACTGCCTAAAGATCCGAGCATGCTGATAGTGCCTGCCGCTCCGCCGATGTGGCTATCGCTGGACGTGAGACTATACAGACGAACCGCAGCAGGAGAGATCGCCCCCAGGAGAGCACCAGGCACGGCCAGGAGAAATAGTGAAAACATGACGGGACCATCAATGAGACCCCCTTTTGCAAAGGATGGGCCAAACCAAGTGCTGAGCGCAGGTATAAAGAAGGTCAGGATGGCCACGCCTGCCAGCAGCCAGCCGAGGACGTCCAACCCCGCACGTTTATCCGCCAGCCTTCCGCCCCAGTAGCCACCGACGCTGAAGGCGATAAGGATGACGCCGATGAGCGCAGTCCAGGTATAAACACTATTGCCAAAGAGCGGCGAAAGCAGGCGTGCCGCACTGATTTCAATGACCATCATGGAAGCCCCGGAAAGGAAGCAGGCTGCACCCAGGAAGAGCCGTATCGGCAGCAGGTGGGCAGATCCCTGGGCGGGAATAGGGCTGGCAGGTGAGGGTGCTTTGGGCATGAGGGAAAGAAGGTGTTAGGAGACTAGTTAAAAGTGGAGGGCAGGTTGACGGCGTATCCATGGAATACCGTCCGGCATGTCCTGCATACTCAATCGTTGTAAAAAACCAGGCTGGCGATCTTCCATCCTTCACCTGTTTTCACCAACGTGAAATAATCGGTGCCGGTTACAGTTTCGCGGCCTTTGGTGAGCTTCCATCTCACTGCTGCCTGCGCCACGCGCTCATCCCCGGTGATCTTCATATCCGTCGGCACTTCGGTCATCGGGACGGGGGAGCGTTCATGGCCCAAGGTTTGGCCATGGATAAATTCCGTCAGGCCCTGGCTATCCATTTGTCCGCTTGCTCCCACAAAACTAATGCGCGCCTTTGGGTGAAAACAGCCGCTGTAGCCCGTCATGTCCTTGGCTGACCAAGTGGAAAAATAGCGGTTCAGAAAGCTGCTGATGGCATCCTCGTCAGCAGGCGATGCCTGGCTGCAGGAGAGCAGGAGCATACTCAGCAGGAGGGCGGATAGCTGGCGCATGGATGGCGGGCAGGGTAGGGGATCAGTTTTACATCTGCTCCTCTGGCACGCCCATGAGTGCCAACAGGCGGTTCAGGTCTTCGACCCCGTAATAATCGATCTCGATGTGGCCTTTTTTCTCCGAATGCTTGACGGAGATATTCGTGGTCAGGTGATGCATGAGGCGCTGTTCTACCGATTCAATGGCGCTGTTCACCTCATTGTCCGCCAGCACCGGTTTTGGGGCTGGGGGATTCAGAATGCCGCTCGCGAGTTTTTCTGCCGCACGGACGGTTAGGCCTTTTTTGACGATCTCATCCGCTGCCCGTTCCTGATGCTCCGCATCCTTGAGGGTAAGCAGCACCTTGGCGTGTCCCGTGCTGAGCTTTCCTGTTGAAAGAAGATGCTGGACCGGGGAGGCGAGGTCCAGAAGTCGCATCGTATTGGCCACGGTGGCACGGTTTTTACCCACGCGCTGGGCGATGTCTTCCTGCCGCATGGAAAAATCCTTCGCCAGCCGCTCGTAAGCTCGGGCTTCTTCGATAGGATTAAGATCCTCACGCTGAAGGTTTTCGATGAGGGCCATTTCCAGGACGTCCTTGTCTGACGCCTCGCGAACAATGACAGGCACCTCCTTGAGGCCGAGTTCACGGGAGGCCCGGAAGCGGCGCTCACCTGCGATGAGTTCCAACTTACCATTTACGCGGCGGACGATGAGTGGCTGAATAATGCCGTGCTCCTTGATGGAACCCATCAGTTCGGCCAGTTGCTCCTGGACGAACTCCTTACGTGGCTGGAGCGGGCTGGGTACGATCTGCTCCAGACCGACACGGTTCACCACATCCCCGGGGGCCGGTTGGGCCAGGGCAGGTGGGCGCGGCAGCCCTGATCCGGCCGGTTGTGCCGAGATCAATGCGCCGAGACCTTTTCCGAGTGCTGGTTTTGCCATAAGGCCGCGAGGTTAAAGACTCCTCCCCCAATCGCAACCCCGTTTTGGTCCTGAATAGGACCCGGTTTGTCAGAAATTGCTGACGGACCTCACAGTTTGGCGTGCAGGACCCGCACAGAATAAACTTTACCACCCACGAACTCTCCTCCCTGGAGACTGCAAAAGGGGCTCATTTCGACATCCTTTCCTAGAAACGGAATGTTAATGCACAAAAAATCCCACAGCCTCTCAGCTGTGGGATTTTTCATTTGTTCAGAGCAGAGGATTCTGCCCCTCAGGGATGGTTATGCGTTAGCACGCAGAATCTGCGCAAGCACATACGGCAGGATACCGCCGGCGCGGTAGTAATCGATTTCCACTGGTGTGTCGATACGTACCACCAGCGGCAGATCAAAGCTGCTGCCATCTGCCTGTGTCACGCGCAGAGTCGCTTCGGCCTGCGGCTTCGTGTCGTTGGAGATGCCCAGGATGCTGAAGGTCGCATCGGCCAGATCTTTCACCTTGTCGTAATCTGCCTTGTCCTTGAAGTTACAAGGCAGCACGCCCATGCCCACCAGATTGCTGCGGTGAATACGCTCGAAGGATTTTGTGATCACTGCCTTCACACCCAGCAGGCGGGTGCCTTTGGCGGCCCAGTCACGGCTGCTGCCCATCCCGTAGTCTTCACCACCGATGATGATCGTTGGCGTGCCAGCAGCCTGGTAGGCGGTGGCAGCGTCGTAGATGCTCATCTCCGTGCCGGTAGGCTGCAGGAGGGTGTCGCCACCTTCTTTTCCGCCCAGCATCAGGTTCTTGATGCGGACGTTGGCGAAGGTGCCGCGGGTCATGATGCGGTCATTGCCACGGCGGCTGCCATAACTGTTGAAGTCACTTTGAGCCACGCCGTTTTCACCGAGGAACCGGCCCGCAGGGCTGGTCTTCTTGATCGCGCCGGCCGGGCTGATGTGGTCCGTTGTCACACTGTCGCCAAAAATTCCCAGAGGACGTGCGCCGACGATCTCGACGATATCACTTGGGTCCATGCTGAAGTCTTCGAAGAAAGGCGGATGCTGGATGTAGGTGCTCGTCTCGTTCCAGTCATAGACCAGACCCGTGGAGCCGGGGATCTCATTCCACTTCGGATTTTGGCTGGCAAAGTCCGTGTAAAGAGCGCGGAAGACTTCCGGAGAAAGGGCAGCCTTGAGGGCATCCTGAATTTCCTGGAGGGATGGCCAGATGTCCTTGAGGTAGATCCCGGTTCCAGGAACGATTTCATCCTTGCTCAGGTCAATGTCCACGGTGCCTGCGATGGCATAAGCCACTACCAGCGGTGGGCTCATCAGGAAGTTCGCCTTGATGCTCTGATGCACGCGGGCTTCGAAGTTACGGTTGCCGGACAGCACGCTGGCTGCAACGATGTCTTCCGCCTTCACCACGTCTTCAATGCCAGCATCCAGCGGGCCGGAATTGCCGATGCAAGTCGTGCAGCCGTAACCCACAGTCTGGAAGCCGAGCTTGTCCAGTTCCACCTGGAGATCGGTCTTGTTAAGGTAATCGGTCACCACTCGGCTGCCTGGGCCCAGGCTGGTTTTCACCGCAGGCTTCACGGTCAGGCCCTTGGCGTTCGCCTTTTTGGCCAATAAACCAGCGGCCAGCATCACGCTTGGGTTGCTTGTATTCGTGCAACTAGTAATCGCAGCGATGAGCACACTGCCGTGGCTGATCACATCCTTTTCACCACCTTTGCTGTCCACTGTCACTTCCCAGAGAGGGTAGGCAGGCTTGTCACTGCTCTCCGTGATCACGCCTTCCTGCGCACCAAAGGCACGCGCCACACCACTGCCATCCGGGATGGAATCCAGCGTATCTGGCACATCCGGTGCTCCTGCGGTGGATACCTCAGGCAACTTGCCATAACCGCCAGGAGTCGCCTTCGTCAAAATCTCATTCCACGTGCCCTTCAGCGCATCCACGGTAATCCGGTCCTGCGGACGCTTTGGCCCCGCCACACTTGGCTGGATGTCTGCCAAGTCCAGAGACAGATCGCTGGTATATTCCACTTCACCCTTTTGCGGAATGCCGAACATCCCCTGTGCCGTGTAGTAGTTTTTAAACGTTGCGCACAGTTCTTCAGTGCGGCCTGTGCCGCGCAGGTAGTTCACGCATTCCTCATCGATTGGGAAGAAGCCCATTGTTGCACCGTATTCGGGAGCCATGTTGGCGATTGTCGCACGGTCCGGCAGCGGCAGGATCTCAGCGCCTGGGCCGTAAAATTCCACAAACTTGCCCACCACACCGTGCTTGCGCAGCATCTGTGTGCAATGCAGGGCCAAATCTGTCGCTGTCACCCCTTCGCGCAGGCTTCCGGTCAGATAAACACCCACCACCTCAGGCACCAGGAAGGTCACCGGCTGGCCTAGCATCCCTGCCTCTGCCTCAATGCCGCCCACGCCCCAGGCCACCACGCCCAGACCGTTGATCATGGTCGTATGGCTGTCAGTTCCCACCAGCGTGTCTGGATAAAACACACCGTCTTTTTCCAAAACTCCCTTGGCCAGGTATTCCAGGTTCACCTGGTGCACGATACCGATGCCGGGAGGCACCACCTTGAAAGTATCAAAGGCCTGCTCACCCCATTTCAGGAACTCATACCGCTCCCGGTTACGCTCAAATTCCAGCTCCAGGTTCTGGTTCAGTGCCGCCTGTGTGCCGGCAAAGTCCACTTGCACACTGTGGTCCACCACCAGATCCACAGGCACCAGCGGCTCGATCATCTTCGTGTTCTTGCCCATCTTGGCCACCGCACTACGCATCGCCGCCAAATCCACCAGGAGGGGCACGCCGGTGAAGTCCTGCAAAACAATGCGTGCGACTGTGAACGGGATCTCATAGTCCCCCGGGTTCTTCGCATTCCAGTTCGCCAGATTCGTCACATCCTTTTCAGTCACCTTCTTGCCATCGAGATTGCGTAGCAAGGATTCCAGCACAATGCGGATGGACACAGGCAATTTGGAGATCTTGCCAACGCCCTGTTTTTCGAGTTCTGGCAGAGAGTAAAACTTGCCAGTAGTGCCGGTTCCTGTGGTGAAAGTGCTGGGGGTATTCATCGGGTGAAGATCAGGGATAGCGAGGGTAGCACGATTGGCACCAAAATTTTTGCAGGTTTTAAAACTCCTTGAATGGCTTAGGCTCAGGCCATGCGCCCAGAGGAAATTCATGCAGCCCTGGAATTGATCAACGGAGAAGATGACCTGAATACCAAAGCCTTGCTACTTGCCGGAATGGTATCTGAACTTTTCCGAGAAAAAGGCTTCGAACCCATCGTGGTTGGCGGCTCGGCAATCGAGTTTTACACAGATGGTGCTTACATGTCCGGTGATACAGACATTTGCTGGACGGGCGTTCATCAGCCCACACGCAACGACTGCACTGACATAATGAAACAACTTCCAGGCATAAAAAACCAAGGAGGTAAAAGCTGGCAGGTCGCCGACCTTTGGATTGATCTCCTTGGCGAAGTTGACTATCTGGCCGAAAAGGATTTCACCAAATTAAAGACGCCAACTGGGTTTGTTGTATTGATTCCTGTGGAGGACTTGCTCGTTGGTAGAATCTATGCAGCAAGAAAATGGACCGATTTAATGAGGAAGACGACCTCTGTGCGAAAAAGCTAATGACCGCAATACTTGTTGGAAGCATACCATTTGACTGGTCCGAGGCTGAACGAATCGCAGCTTCTCCCAAATACCGTTGTGAATTTGAATTCTGGGCCGTCCTAAAAGAGACCCAAGAAGAAATGGAAAAACCGCAGAAATAAACGATGGTCAGTAAGCCGTGATTGATACCACCCTACCCATCAAACCCGAGCGCTGCTTCACTTGGGAGCAGTGGCAGGCAGGCCGTGCGGAGCGGCGGCGGGTCGGGAATTTGGTCGCCCCAGCGATCATCCGCCGCAAGGAAGGACCGGATGACAAGCGCTTGCGCGCCACCTACGGCGGCGAGCGTGGTCCGCCTTTTAACAAGCCATTTGATCCCCCAAGCCTCGAAGCTCCAAAAGAATAGGCAGCACGGGGCAGCCATCCCGCGTTTTTGCGAGTTGTATGCGGCGCGTTCCCCGCTTTCATCCGCGCATGCTCGAACTCATCAGCGTCTCTCACATCTTCACCCGGCCCTCGCAGGAAGCCCTGAAGGCCCTTGATCATGTGAGCTTCAGCGTTCCCACCGGTCACCTGCTCGCCGTCATCGGTGCCACAGGCAGTGGGAAAAGCACCCTCATCCACCTTCTGGCCGGTCTCCAGCGTCCAGGCGGCGGCACCGTACACTTCCGGGGGCAGGACATCACCCAGTCCCCCCTCCATCCCAATGATATCGGCTACGTCCCCGCCTCGGACGATGTCCTTTCCAATGTCCTCACGGTCCGGGAAAACGTCATGAGTGCTCTCATGCTTCGTGTCGCAGGGCAGACCAAGGATGAACAGGTGGATCGCGCCTCTCATCTCCTCGTCGGCGTCGGCCTGGAAAACGTCGCCAGCCAGCGCGTCGGCACCCTCAGCCCCACCCAAAAGCGCCGTCTCAAGCTCGCCCTCGCTCTCGTCAGCGATCCCGCTCTCGTCATTTGTGATGAGTTTACCGACGGCCTTGATGCCAAATCGCAGAGCGAAATGGCCGCACTCCTTAAATTCATCACTACAGATCACCCCGCACGCGTCGTCATCCACGCCACCCAGACCGCTGCCAATCTGGCTGCTTACGACACCGTCGTCATACTTCATGAAGGCCACGTCTGCTTCCATGGCCCCTCACGTGCCGTGACCCATTATTTCAGCATCCAGGCTATCGAAGAGCTTTATCCACGCCTCGCGAAACGGCCCGCTTCCCGCTGGGGGGAGTCCTGGATGCGCCATCGCGATTCCTATTACGATGCCTTCAAACTCGGCGTCACCGGCGAATCTCTCAGCGCCAAGGAAGACGGCGATCCCGCTGCCGATAGCCAGCACATCACCCTCCCCGCCAACGAAAAACCCGAAAGCAGCGAGGCGAAAAAAGAGACCTCCCTGCCACCCGCAGCCCCGCCGCTCCCCACTCTTACCGCCCAGGCGAAGCACCTCATCCAGCGCCGCTGGACCATCCTTCGTCGCACCCAGCGGGAGTGGACCTCTCAGCTCCTTCTCATGGTTCTGGCCCCCCTGGTCGCCTCCATGCTCATGCTGCCGAATGACCATTTTCTGAGTGAGGTCACCTCCGGCGATAGCTCTCCATCCGTCCTTTGGCCCGCTGCTTATACCTGCGCCATGGGCTGGCTCATTCTCATCATGCTCGTTCTTATCTTCGGCGTTCGCAGCGGCGCTCGTGAGATCGCTGGAGAGCGCGCGCTATATCGTCGTGAGCAGGCCGGTGGCCTCCGCCCCCTGGCTTACCTTCTGGGGAAACTTGGCTACGTCCTGCCTTTCGTTCTTTTGCAAACCTTCCTGTTAGGCCTGGTGGTGGAAATCCTCACGGGGGGGCTCCCCGGCTTCGCCTTTGCCCGGCTCATCCTGCTATCCCTCACCGCCATTTCTTTTAGCAGCCTTTGCCTTGCCATCTCCGCCCATAGCCGCACAGCGGAGCGTGCCCACAGCCAGGCCTGGGCCCTCGCCTTTGCCAATCTTTTCCTCAGTGGTGCCCTCCTGGGGTTCCCTCGCGTGCTCGGCGGCATCCTGCACCCCTTTATCACCGCTTACTATGGCTGGTCCGGCGGCATGGAGACCCTCAGGGACACCCCGCTCTATGAGCCACTCACCCAATACGTCCGCACTTGGTTCGCTAGTCCCACCCTGGCTATCGCCGCACTCCTCGTTCACTTCGGACTCGGTGTACTCATCACCCTTAGCGGTTTGCGGAAGAGTTCTTGACAAGCCTTTCCGCAACAACGGCATAAACAAAGCGATTTCGGCACGCCCCCTGCGTGGTAAGCTCGCCCCAACCCAAATATGACTGCTCACACGAAACTCTCGTCGTGGATCGAAGAGATCCGCACCCTCTGCCAGCCCGAAAACATCCGCATCTGCAACGGCTCCCAGGCTGAGTACGACGAACTCTGCGCCCTCCTCGTCTCCAGCGGCACCTTCAAAAAGCTCAACGAAAAGAAGCGCCCGAATTCCTACCTCGCCTGGTCGGATCCCAATGACGTCGCTCGTGTCGAGGACCGCACCTACATCTGCAGCGCTCGCAAAGTGGATGCTGGCCCGACCAATAACTGGATGCCGCCTGCTGAAATGAAGACCCGCCTCGCTGGCCTCTTCACTGGCTGCATGAAGGGCCGCACCATGTATGTGGTACCCTTCTGCATGGGCCCCCTTGGTTCCCCATTCTCCGTCATTGGCGTCGAGATCACGGATTCTCCCTACGTCGTCGTCTCCATGCGCATCATGACCCGCATGGGCCAGCCCGTCCTTGATCAACTCGGCGACAGCGGTGAATTCGTCCCTTGCCTTCACAGCGTCGGCAAGCCTTTGGCCCCTGGCGAAGCCGATGTATCCTGGCCTTGCAGCGATACCAAGTACATCGTTCATTTCCCTGAAGAGCGCAGCATCTGGAGCTACGGCAGCGGTTACGGCGGCAATGCCTTGTTAGGAAAAAAATGCCTCGCCCTCCGCATCGCCAGCGTCATGGGCCGTGATGAAGGCTGGATGGCCGAACACATGCTCATCTGCGGCGTGGAATCTCCCGATGGCCGTAAAAACTACGTCGCCGCCGCTTTCCCCAGCGCCTGTGGCAAGACCAATTTTGCCATGCTCGTCCCCCCCGCTTCCTACCGGGACGAAGGCTGGAAAGTCACCGTCGTGGGCGATGACATCGCCTGGCTCCGTCCCGGCCCCGATGGCCGCCTTTGGGCCACCAATCCTGAGGCGGGTTACTTCGGCGTCGCCCCCGGCACCTCCTGGGATTCCAACCCCAACGCCATGGCCTCCTGCAAGGAAAACACCATCTTTACCAACGTCGCCCTCACCGACGATGGCGATGTCTGGTGGGAGGGCATGACCAAAGAAATCCCCGCCTACCTCACCGACTGGCGTGGCCAGACCTGGGAGGCCGACTGCGGTCGTGCCGCAGCCCACCCGAACAGCCGCTTCACCGCCCCCGCCGGCCAGTGCCCCACCATTGATCCCGATTGGGAAAAACCGGAAGGCGTCCCCATCTCCGCCATCATCTTCGGCGGTCGCCGCGCCACCACCTTCCCCCTCGTCTTCCAGTCCTTTAACTGGACCCACGGCGTCTTCCTGGGAGCCAACATGGGCAGCGAGACCACCGCTGCCGCCGCCGGTGCCATTGGCAAAGTCCGCCGCGACCCCATGGCCATGCTCCCTTTCTGCGGCTATAACATGGGCGATTACTTTGCCCACTGGCTGCACATGCGCAAAAATATCAACGAACCCCCGCGCATCTTCCATGTGAACTGGTTCCGCAAAAGCAGCGAAGGCAAATTCCTCTGGCCGGGCTTTGGTGAAAACATGCGCGTCCTTGAATGGGTCGTCAAACGGTGCCGTGGCGAAGCCCGCGGCCACGAGACCGAGCTTGGGTGGATGCCTCGTTATTCAGAAGTCAACTGGGCCGGCCTCGACTACAGCCGCGAGCAGTGGAACGAACTGATGCACTTCGATCATCGCGAATTCCGTCAGGAGCTCCTCAGCACCGAGGAACTCTACCTGGACCTTTACGATGACATGCCGAAAGAGCTCTACTACCAGCGCGAGCTTCTCGCTGGCCGTGTGTAAAACCGTATGTCCGCAATGGCCTGTCGTTAGCCCCTTGTCACCAAGCGAGGCTGACGGCGGAGACGGGTGGCATTGACGTAAAAGGGGTATGAAAGAGCCGTGGCATCTAAAAGGTGGGCGACTTGCGGGAAAGAGGCCTGATGATTTGGCCTCGGGAAAGTGATTTCCCATTTGCACCCCCCGCAGGGCGTGCCACTTTCGCCGCCCTTTCCCAGCCATGGCCCTCATTGTCCAGAAATACGGCGGTACATCCGTCGGCAACCCCGAACGCATCCGTAACTGCGCCCGCCGCATCCTGGAGACGCAGCGTGCGGGGAACCAGGTCGTGGCCGTAGTCTCAGCTATGTCCGGTGTGACGGATTCGCTGATCAAACTTTCCAAGGAAGTCTCGCCTGAGCAGGAGCCGAGCGAGCGTGAAATGGATGTGCTGCTTTCCACAGGGGAGCAGACGACCATTGCGCTGACGGCCATGGCCATCAATGCACTGGGCGGCAAGGCCGTATCCCTCACAGGGGCACAGGCCGGGATATCCACCGACCGCATGCATACCAAAGCACGCATCGTGAACATCACGCCGGATGCAGTGCACAAGATGCTGGATGAAGGCAACATCGTCATGCTGGCTGGATTCCAGGGTGAAACGGCCAGCGGAGAGATCACCACACTGGGGCGCGGTGGCAGTGACCTGACCGCCATCGCGATGGCCGCAGCGATCAAAGCGGACCTCTGCCAGATCTATACGGACGTGGACGGAGTTTATACCTGCGACCCACGTGTCGTTAAGTGCGCCACAAAGATCGAAGAAATCAGCTACGATGAAATGCTGGAAATGGCCAGCAGCGGCAGCAAAGTGATGCAGAGCCGAAGTGTGGAATTTGCAAAGAAATTTGGCGTGCGTTTTGAAGTGCGCAGCAGCCTCAACAACAACCCTGGAACCCTTGTGAAAGAAGAAACCCCCGGTATGGAATCCGTCGTCGTGCGCGGCGTCAGCCTTGAGCGCAACCAGGCCAAGATCACCATTGACGATGTGCCAGACCGTCCGGGCATCTCTTCTGTGATCTTCGGTGCCATCGCCAGCGCGAATATCATGATCGACATGATCGTGCAGAACGTGTCGTTTGACGGTGAGACGGACATTTCATTCACCCTGAGTGCCGCAGACCTGCCAAAGGCGGAGAAGGCACTGCGTGATATCCTCAGCACTTTGGGTGAAAACGTTGCCCTGCGCACAGAATCCGGCGTGGCTAAGCTGAGCGTGGTCGGTATTGGCATGCGCAGCCACAGCGGTGTCGCGGCCAAGATGTTCAAAGCGCTCGCGGACGTAAGCGTAAACATCCTCATGATCTCCACCAGTGAGATCAAGACCGCAGTCATCGTTCAAGAGGCCGATATTGAGAATGCCTCCCGTGCCGTGCATACGGCCTTTGGGCTGGATGCAGCCTAAAAAAACAAGTGCGCTCATAAGCCAAACGCTGCCTTCGTGCCATGCAACCAGCAGCGCTGATGTGTGCCCTTTGGCATGCTGGCGCAGGTAGCATAGGGAGAAGATTTCACTGCTCTATTCGCTGAGGTGGCGAGTGACGTCTTTGCGTTTGGGGCCAAAGAGGTTCGGTTCTCGGTGAAGATACTTTCCTCGAACTCTTTGCTGCCTAGCGGTTCGGCCTAACGAGGCGTGTGAGAAAGCCTTCGGGTCCGAAAGGTGCTACTTTAGAACGAAACAAAAAAGCTCCAGAGGCCGGTGAAGGCGCTCTGGAGCTTTGAAGGGACCGAGTCGTTCGTGTGAACAAACTCGATGTTAGACTTAAACTTGACTGACTGACTTGACCAGCCCAACCGAGATCCGGTTAGGCCAGTTCGAGTCAGATCCTGTCACGAGTTAGTCGTTGATAAACGCGTCGAACGTGATTTGGCCCGAGTAGATCGGGGCAATTTTCAGCATCGCCGAAGTGGTGACTCCGTTGAGGGAAGGCAACAGGAAGAAACCTTGGGACTGTGTGGAGCCTTTGATCACCACGCCTTCGAAGCCCACAGTGCGGTTCAGCTTGGTATCTGTATTCGGGAACAGGATCGTGCCTTTATAAAGACCGGTTTTCGCTGTGAAGGTCAGCGTTTTGATGCTGCCTTTCACGTCGGTTGCGGGCAATATTTCGCCGGAGATCTTATTCAGACTGCTCAGTTTGAAGCTGGATTCGATAGCGGCTTCCCAATCGGAATGGATCAGATCCACATTGACCGTCACCGGGTCCGTGGTGGTCGAGGTGAGGCCAAACATCGTCTGACCGGACGCGGGGGCACTGTAGCCCTTGCCACTGACAGAGAGGCTGAGGGGAGTGTCCATACCGAAACCACCCTTGTGGTTGTACTCGCTGCTGACGGTCGATGCCTTTTTGTTCCAGTCCAGGTTGCCACTGACGTTGACATCCAGATGGGTAGGATCCACCGGGACGGGGGATTCACTCACTTCAGACGGCGGTTTCACCAAGGACACATTGCCCTGGACGGAGCCTGTCGCCTTGTAGAGATCTACATGAAGAGCAAAGGACGGACTGGTGCTCATGAAGCCCACACCCAGGGTGTTGCTACCCGTGATGATGCTGCCATCGGCCATTTTCCCGGTCCAGGTGACGATGCCGGTCTTGGAGACCGTTGCCGTCGAGTAACCGATCCCAGGGGGAGCGAGTGAAGGTTGGACGAGCGTCGGAGTGATCGTGCCAAATTCCTCTGGTTCTTCAGACTGGATCACTTGAGCGATTTTCCAAGTGTAGCTGCCTTCATAGGCAGTGGCTGGCTGGGCGGTGCTGAAGGCGGCGGGGAGGAGGGGGCCGCTGGTCTCCGCATTTTCCCCTACCACACCGGTATTTGGCGGGACGATCAGTCTGGCTGAAGTGCCAAAAAAGTTCGCACTCACTTCCAGAATCATCGGACTGGACTTCCCTTTGACGGTAATCTCGATGATGCCCTTGGGTCCCATCATCATCTCCGGGGGCTGCACATCTTTCAGGATGCCTTTGAGAGCATACGTTTTGCCGCCGTGGATGAGGCTGCCGGTGAGGCTGCCTGTGACCGTGGTGGTGAGTTTCACATAGCTGCCCAGATTCAGGTCGTCATCCGTATCCGCATTGCGCGCCAGGATGCCTTCATAGGTGTTCGCTGGGAGCACGGGGGTGACCATCCAGTCAAACGAAGCCGTCGCACTGCTGGCGGCATTGGTAACGGTGTAGATGACCTTGTAGGGTTTGTTCATTCCCTCTGTATCCAGTCCCAGGGCCGCTGTGACGGTCCCGCTGATCTTGCCTGTGGTGGCATTGATCTTCAGACCAGCAGGCAGACCTGTGGCCTTGAAGCTGGTGCCGGCCGCACTGCCACTGCTCTGGTCGGGTGCGGCGTCCACGATCACTTCGCCCACATAGGAGGAAACATTCGAAGGGGCTTCGACCCAAGGTGCAGTCATGATCGAGATCGACGTGCTGACCGCCCAGTAGCTGTAAGCCTTCCCATTCAGGGTGTAGGTCACGACACAGACGTAGTAGTTGGCATCTTGAGGTGTGAATCCCGAGATGGTCAGCTTGTTCGTTTTCGTGCCACGAATGTTATCCGTATCCTGCAGTTTTGTTTCATACAAAGCCCATTGATAGCTCAGCGTGCCGCCTTTAGGAGCGGTCACAGCTGCGGTCAGGGTGACGGTCTTACCTGGCAGTGTCAGCGTGGAGTTTGGGATAGACTGGGCGACGACGACATAGGCGTTGGCGCTGGTGGTGCTGCCGTTGGCATTGGTCGCGGTGACGGTGTAGAGGCCGGCATCGGTCAGCTTGGGAGAGGCCACGTTGAACTCAGAGGTGATGGATTCACCCTGGGAGGTCAAGACGACCTTCGTGCCCAGCTTCCACACGTATTTCGTGATGGCAGCCGTGCTGACGGCATTGGCATGCAGACTGAATGAGTTACCTGTGTTTCTGATGACGACTTCCTCTTCAATTTTCACGACAGGCTTGTCGAGTTCCGCGACGGCCGTGCCGCGAAGCTTCACGGTGTGAAGAGGTTCTTCGTTCTGGCTGATTGTCACGATGAGTTCCTTGGCTCCAGCCGTGGCAGGGGCAAAGGTAAGCGTGATCGCCTTTTCTTCACCACCTGCGATGGTTCCGGTAAAGTCACTGAGGGTGAACGCATCAGACTCAGGAGCGGAAACGCTGATGTTGTTGAGTGAACCCAGGCCGAGATTTTTCAGGCTGAGCGTGTAGGTCACGGTCGATTCAGGGAGCGGGGTCGTGGTTGGGAACTGCACAATGGTCTCCATACCGGCAACGGGGATGGCCGGATCGTTTGAATACGTACCCAGGATCACCTTTGACTCAAGCTCTGCTGTCGCTGTGTCGATGACAAACAACTCCTGGCCGACCGTTGCGCCTTTGCCAGAGAGGTAGATGCGGTCACCAATGGCGAGGACGCCCACGTCGGTATTTGCTGCCAGGGTGACACCCGGGATCTGAGTCAGCGTCTGCTTCACATCCTGTTCACCGTCTGAGATGAAGTCAATGGACTGAATGGCGAAGAGAGTCTTCAGGTCACCCTCTTGGGTGGAGAAGAAAACCGTGTTGCCCACCGTCTGGTGGAAATCCAGGCTCCCCTCCGTGCCAGCCGGACCATAGGCTGAAAGCAGCATCTGATCATAGCCATTGCGATAATAGTAGGCGCTCATCAACTGAGTGTAGCCGGATTCAAGCTTCGTGTAAAAAATCCGATCTCCCACCACAGGACCGAGCTCCATTGGGTAACTGCGATATTCGGCTACAGCCGTGCCGATCCCGGTTTGGAAACTGTTGCCATCTGTCGTCCAGAAATAAGTGGTGTTGTTAGGCTGGCTCGACTGGAAAACCACGATGCCGCTGAGGGACCGGAAGTTTTTCGGCATTTCGATGGCGTTGTTCATGGTCCGGATTTCCGTGACCGCCTGGGTCGTCGGATGGACGGAGTGGAGACGGTAAGGGTTGGTGCCAGAGATATTCTTCGCGAGGAAGAGTAACTTTGAGACCGACTCGGCCGTGATCGTGGTCATTTCGCCGATGGAATCAAAGGTGGAGCTGACGTCCGTGAAGGTCGTGCCATCGTAGCTCACCAGTTTCTGATTGCCCACAGCGCCGGATTTGAAATACAGCAGGCCTGCATTGACGGTCAGGGTGCTCGGATAGGTGCTGCCGTTTCCGACCACCTGATCCATGACCACCGTGCCTGATGGGGTGCCATCCGTGGACCACAGTTCTGAGCCATGATCGGCATCGAACGCGGCGAAGTAAACCTTGCCATTGTAGGAAACAAATTCCGTCTTCGAAGAACCTTCGAAGCCGCTGTCCGTTTCTGTCGAAATGTTTTTCAGCAGCTGGGTGCCATCGGGGGTGCCGTCGGTGATCCAGAGCTCGGTGCCATTTTCGGCATCGGTGGCGACGAAATAAGCGACCTGCTCATTGTCTTCGCCCGTGGTGAAGAAGCTGTTTGGATTCGAGGAGGCGCTGCCGACATTGATGTCCTTCAGCAGAGTGCCTTCATCGGTGCCGTTGCTGATCCACAGTTCACGACCATTGACGCCATTGTTAGCCGAGAAAAGGAGCTTGCCGTTGACGCTGGCGAAGTTGACTGGATTGGAGCCGAGTTCATTGATCGGACCCGCTTTGACCAGGGCGGTGCCTGCTTCCGTCGTGGTGCCACTGGACTTCCAGAGGGACTCCGTGCCATCTTTGGCCGCATTGAAATACACCTGAGGGCCTGCCGCCACGAGTTCAAGGTTCTCTGCCAGGTTGTAGCCCTCTGTAACGCTCTCTGCGCCTACTTTGAGGGTGGTCAATACCGTGCCTTTGGTGGCATAAATCCAGCTCGCCTCTGGACCGTGAACGGCGAAGAACGCCTGGGTGCCGTTGCTCACAGCCACTCCTAAGCCGCCCAGGGCGCCTGAGTCATAAACGAGGGCGTTTGTTTTCGTCTTCGGTGTGTAAGCCCACAGACCACCGTTGCGGCCTTCGGTGGATGAGCCAACGACCAGGAGGGTTTTGCCAAGGGGCAAAAGGTCAGAAAATTGAGAATGAATGGGTCCGGTGGTCAACTCGAAAGCCAGTGTGGTGCCTGCGAGGGTGCCGGTCGTTTCCCAGACTTCACGACCGTTCTCTGCGGTCGTTGCCAGGAAGTAACCTTTACCATCGACGGCGACGACTGGGCCTGGATCGAAGTTGTTTCCAGCGGTGCTAGGCTTCACCACGACGGTGCCTGCGGCGGTGCCATTGGTCTTCCAAAGATCGCGTCCGTAGTCAGCAACGGTGCTGGCGCTGAAGTAAACCGTGGTGCCGACAAAACCGAGCACTTTAGGCTCAGGGAGTTCGTTGGTGAAGGTTTTCAGAGCGATCGTGCCTGCGGTGGTACCGTTGGTTTTATACAGGACTCTAGCCTCCTCTGATTCAGTGACGAAGTAGAGATACGTGCCGACGACTTTCCAGTTTTCCTGGAAGTCGGTGGACGATCTTTGGTATTCACCCGTCACCTGAACCAGTGAGCGGGTGTTAAGTGGGGTGCCATCTGTCCACCAAAGGGTGAGTAGGTTTCTGGTATCGCTGCGTGCGACGAAGGCCACGCCTTTTCCGAGGGCAAAGAGGGAGCCGGGTTCTGCGCTGCTCTCATCCTGTCTCAGATTGACCACCAGCTGGGTGCCATTGGCCGTGCCATCGCTGACCCAGAGTTCCTGACCGTTGACGCCGTCATCGGCCGAGAAAAACACCTTGGTGCCATTGGCGACGATGCTGTGGATATTTGAACCAACCACACCTGGGCGGATGTCTTTGACCAGTTTGGTGCCCACAAGGGTGCCATCGCTGACCCACAATTCTTCACCTTCTGCGGTGGTTGCGGTGGTAAAGAAAACCTTTGTGCCGACTGCGGTTAAATTCTGCGGATTCAGGGAACTTGGACCGGTGTTCAAGTTGATGTTCTTGACGAGCGCGGTGTCAAAAGGACCGGCAACGGCTGAGACTGACGCGACGGCCAGACCGAGGGTGAGGGAGAGCGCAGCAAGGCGCTGAGGGAGACTTCGCATGACTCTAAAACGGGGGATAATGCAGGGTAGCATTTTCCTTCATCGCGCATGTATTCTCCATAATCCACTCATTTTCAGTATTTTACGCATTTAAAAATCGGGCATTTTGTCTATTGATGTAGCATTAACTAATATTTATGCTTATATGTGGAGATTGTGACAAGGAAGCCAGGGGGGGCGGCTAGATGGAACCAAATGTCTTTTTTATTTCGCACTTAAAGAACCCTGGATGGATAATTTTGCTGATAAGTAAATGGTTTATGTCTAATAAAGGTTAGCGGTATCTAAATGAATGAGGAAGGTGCCGGGTTTGGCGGATCTGAGGCATAGAGTGCAGAATGGTGACTCCCAAGTACTGTCGTGGGCAGGACTGGCATGCACTCGTTCTTCTCTCGGCATCACCAGGCTGCTGCATGGAGCGCTTCACAAACGTTATCAATATTAGGGATTTCCGACGATCTCGTTGGACCTCACGATGCAGCCCCACAAAAATCCCTAACTGCGGGGAATTCGTTTCTCCAGATTCGCACAGTCCCAGCGTCGGCTTCAGTGTGGAGCACTTTTTCACTGGAAGAGGCATCGGCAATTAGAATGCCTTGTGGGTCTGCGAGAACGGTGCGGCCACTGTAGGAGGTTTCAGGCTCTTGACCGCAGCGGTTCACGCCTAGAACGTAGGCTTGGTTTTCGATGGCACGTGCTTGAATCAGGGTGAGCCAATGTTGGATGCGGCGGGCAGGCCATGCGGCAATACAGATGAAGAGTTCCGCTCCCTGGTTTAGGGCGGAGCGGGCAAGCTCAGGAAAGCGCAAGTCATAACAGATGAGGGGTGCGATCTGGAGTCCCTGCCATTCGAAGACTTTGGTTTCCTGACCGGGGGCGTGCACCTCCGCCTCAGGTCCGTAGCTGAAGGGCCGCACTTTGGTATATCTCACCAGCTCGGTGCCATCAGGAGCGATGGCCAAGGCCTGGTTATAGCCTTTCCCTTCGGGGCCTGGAGTCACAACGCCACCCAGAACTGCGCATTGCCATTGGGTGGCGATTTCACGCAGGAAAAGTTCAGTCTCAGCGCCGATGGACTCCAGGGTGACGGCAAGCCGTGTGCTGAAGCCTGTGGCGAACATCTCCGGGAGGACGATGAGCGAGCCGGGCAGGGGAGGGGACTCATTCAACAAATGACGAACCTTGGCAAAATTCGCTGTCTTGTCCTCCCAGACGGAGTCGAGCTGAATGGCGTAAATGTGCATGAAGCAATGAGTGCAGGAGAAACGCTATCTCTCAACTAGTTGCGAGGAAAGCGGCCAATCATTTGGTCTGCCCGAGCACATGAAAAAGCAAAAAACTGAAGCCTGTTTAATTCATACTTGACTAGTGTATTATAATTCGATAGGAATATAAACGTTACCGTTAGGAACTTGGAAAAGTCGTACCTCGACCGCCTCACATTTTATGAATTCTCCTTTCATTCATAGGCTCGCCCATCTCAAGGCGATGACCCCTACCATCCTGGTGGTCGCAAGTTTTGTGGTGCTTGCTTCGGCTGAGGAAACAAAAAAGGAGAGCTATTACCGAGCTCCTAAAAGCTACAGCACCACCCGTGATACCGATGTGCCCAGGTATGCCCGCCGCGCTTCGGAGATCGGCTGGGATACGCTGAAGAATGCGGACTGGTTAGACCTGGGCCTGGACTATCGTTTTCGTTACGAGCACCGCGATGATGATCTGCGCCGCAATCAGGCCATCCTGGATGAGCCGCTGCTGCACCGCACACGGGCCTATCTCGGTATTCGGGACATTCTGGATCCCTTTCGTTTTGCCGTGGAGATGCAGGATTCAAGACGTTACAATGGCAACTTCCCCAAGGATAACCGCGACGTAAACGAGTTTCAGATCATCCGGTTGTATGCGGAGTTATACTTCGATGATGCCCTGGGCACGGACGCCTTCGGGAATAAGCGTCCATTGAGCATTCGTTACGGGATTCACAACTTTGAGTTTCTGGACCGTCGCCTCATCGGCAATAACCAATGGCGCAATACAGCCAACGCCTTTCAAGGTTTCCAGGGCGCACTGGGCCAGGAAAGCAATGACTGCCAGCTTGACCTCCTGGCCGTTCAGCCACTGGACCGCCTACTTTATGGCTGGGACCGTCCGGTCAAGGAACAGTGGTTTTATGCAGCCATCGGTCACTGGAGGCGCTGGTCAGACATCATCACTTTGGAGCCCTATTACCTGGCACTCAACCAATCCGCCTATGATGAGGTGGAGGAACGTCTCGTGCATTCTCCGGGTCTGCGGGGTTACGGTACGGTGGGCAAAACAGGATTCGATTATGACTTCAGTCTGACTTACCAATTCGGTTATAACGGTGCACGGGATGTGAAGGCCTATGCTGGGACGGCAGAGATCGGCTATAGCTTCAAGCAGCCCTGGAGCCCCCGGCTCAGTTTCTTCTACGGTTATGCCAGTGGCGACCGGGATCCCAACGACAATGAGGACAATCGCTTTGAGCGCTTCTTCGGTTTCGGCCGCCCATGGTCCGCGAATGACTACATCGTTTATGAAAACATCAGCACGCCAAAGCTGCGTCTGGAACTGACGCCTTCAAAAAAAGTGCGCATGGACTTGGGCTATAGCTACTACTGGGTGGCCAGTGACAAGGACCGTTTCTCCGGTGGCGGCTTACGTGATCCACAGGGAAATAGCGGCAGCATGATCGGTCATGAATTCGACGGACGGATACGCTGGCAGGTCACTCCGAAAGTCGAAGCCATCCTAGGGTATGCGCATTTCACCCCCGGCGATTTTACCCGCAATCAGGGTCGCCCCGATGACACCGACTTCGCCTATTTGGAAATCAGCATCAAAGCTTTCTAACCAACAGTGTTTCATCGCCCGTCTTTCTCTTAACTCAACATCCCCAATCATCCAATGAACCGCAGACACTTCCTCACCACTCTCGGAGCCGCTGGCCTCGCCTCTTGCAGCAAAAAACCTGTCGATGCAAATGCACCCCTTCGTTTCGGCCACTTTCCGAACATCACTCACATTCAGGGGCTAGTGGCTCATGCTCTGAGCCGACAGGGCAAAGGCTGGTTTGAACCCCGCCTGGGCGTGCCCGTGGAGTGGTTTGTTTACAATGCGGGCCCTTCTGCCACCGAGGCTATTTTTGCCCGCTCGCTGGACGTCACGTACATTGGTCCCAGCCCGGTGCTGAATGCCTATGCCAAATCAAAAGGCAGTGAGGTGCGCGTGCTCGCTGGTGCTGCGACCGGAGGCAGTGCTCTGGTGGTACGACCTGACTCAGGTATCAACACGCCAGCGGATTTCAGGGGCAAACGCATTGCCACCCCCCAGCTTGGCAATACCCAGGATGTGCAGTTGCGCGCCTGGTTGCTGGACAATGGCATCAAGGTTACGGCGACTGGTGGCGAGGCATCTGTCCTTCCGACCCAGAACCCGGATCAACTCGCTCTCTTCATCAAACGTGACATCGATGCCGTCTGGACTGTCGAACCCTGGGTGAGCCGCCTGGAAATGGAAGCTGGTGGAAAGATTTTCCTGGAAGACAAGAGTGCCTTTGCCACCATTCTGGCCTCCAGTGCCGCCTTCATCACCGAGCGTACGGAGCTGGCAAAAAAACTGATCGCCGCCCATCAGGAGCTAACGGAATGGATCCAGAAAAATCCAGCCGAGGCAAGAGAACTCATCAAATCAGAGCTGAAGGAATTGACGACAAAAGCGCCGGGAGATGAGCTCCTCGATCGTGCTTTGTCACGCGTCGTTCTAGCGACCGAAGTCAATCGTGCAGGCTTGGATGAAATGGTGATTTCCGCTCAAAAAGCGGGCTTCCTCAAAGACATTCCTTCTCTGGACGCCCTGCTGCCAAAACTTTGATCTGACCGCATGAGTATCCAAGAAGAGCTGGGAACCTCCAGCACTGCCAAGCTGAGTATCCAAAATGTGTCGAAGTTATACCGTGGCGCACGGCAGACTGTCAGTGCGCTGGAGGATATCAACATGGAGGTGGCAGACGGCGAGTTCGTCTGCCTCCTGGGGGCCAGTGGCTGCGGCAAAAGCACGCTCCTCAACCTCATCGCCGGGTTGGAAAAACCCACCGAGGGCAGCATCTACACCGATGGCCAGCCCATCACGGGGCCAGGTCGTCAGCGCATGGTCATGTTCCAGGACCATGCCTTGTTTCCCTGGCTGGATGTGATGGGTAATGTCCTCTTCGGGCTAAACCTGAAACCCGGCCTCACGCAGGCCGACCGGCGCGAACTGGCCATGTTTTATTTGAAGCTGGTGGGGCTTGAAAAATTCTCCCACGCCAATGTTCATGAGCTTTCTGGAGGCATGAAACAACGTGTGGCTCTGGCCCGTGCGCTGGCACCGAATCCGCAGGTGCTGCTGATGGATGAACCCTTCGCAGCACTGGATGCGATGACCCGAGAGCAGCTGTATGCGGATCTCCAAAACATCCAGCAAAAACGCCGCAAGACCGTTGTCTTTGTGACTCATAATGTGCGTGAAGCTGTGTGCCTGGGGGATCGCGTCATCCTCTTTACACCACGTCCTGGTCGCATCCACACAGAGTATAAAATAGACCTGCCGCGCCCACGCGACATCAATGATGTGGAGGTGGCCCAAGTAGCCCGCACCATCACCAATGACTTAAAACTTCACACCACCTCCGCTTCAGTATGATTCGCGCTCTTCGTTCCCTCATTTTCTTTGCCGTCATCATCGCCGTGTGGGAGGCGGCTTCGCGTGCCGGATGGTGGTCTCCCGTGCTGGTGCCAGCCCCGCTGGCCATTGGTGAATACCTCGTCACAGCGGTGAAAGACGGGTCCCTGTTTTCCGCAGGCTGTGTGACGATGAAAAGACTGGTTCTGGGATACCTCATCGGCTTGGGGGCTGGCATCCCTTTAGGACTTCTGACCGCCCGTTTCCGCTTTGCCACAGACACCCTCGGTGTACTGGCTCTCGGACTACAGACTCTGCCCAGCGTGTGCTGGGTACCGCTGGCCCTGCTTTGGTTCGGCCAGACAGAGACGGCCATGCTTTTCATCGTCATCATGGGCACGCTTTGGGCAGTGTTACTGGCCACGGATCACGGCATTCGCCAGATACCGCCTATCTATCGCCGTGCTGCTTCCACCATGGGTTCGGGGGGATTGCACCTGCTGTGGCATGTGCTGTTGCCAGCCAGCCTGCCACATCTGGTCAGCGGGATGAAGCAGGGCTGGGCCTTTGCCTGGCGCTCACTGATGGCAGCAGAAATCTATGTGACGGTACTGACTGGTTTTGGCCTTGGGCATCTGCTGCATTACGGTCGTGAATTGCAGGCCATGGACCAAGTGGCTGCCATCATGTTGGTGATCCTGCTCGTGGGCTTTGCGGCGGACAAGCTGCTGTTCAGTCCCTGGGAGTCCTTTTTGCGCAAGCGCTGGGGCCTGATCTAAGCGGGTAGGGCGGGCGGATTTCCCGCCCTGCATTTAATAATCTGCATGACATTTTTAAGGGCATGCTGTTAGGCTGCGCCCATGTCCCAATATCTCGTCCAGCCAGGAGACAACCCGACGAAGATTGCCAAAAAATTTGGCATGACGCTCGCCCAGTTTCAGAAAGCCAATCCGGGTCTGTGTGAATATGGGACAAACAACTGCAAAGTATTGTTTCCTGGCCAGGTACTGAACGTCGCCGGTGTCGTGACAGGGCAGCCGACAGAGGCTCCTGTAGCGCAGCCGACCAGCTTCAACGCACCCCCACCTTGGATGCAGATCGCCATCATGGAGCAGGGCGTGCAGGAATGGGCGGGGGCACGGGACAATCCCCGCATCCTGGAATATCTATCCAGTGTTGGCATCGGCGGCAGCCTGCTCAAGGACGAGACCGCCTGGTGCGCAGCCTTCACCTACTGGTGCCTTTGGAAATCAGGTTATCCAGGGCAGAAAAGCGCCCGTGTATCTGATTGGTGGAGCTGGGGTCGTCCAGTCGCCGCCACCTATGGCGCGCTTTGCATCCTTCAACCGCTGACGGTGGACCAGGCTGCCAGTGGGCACATCGGTTTCCTTCATGCGATGGACGCCAACAATGTCTGGCTGCTAAGTGGAAACTCTTCCAATCAGGTGCGCATCAGTGCCTACCCGAAAAGTAAGCTCATCCATAACTCACCCTATCGCTGGCCCTTTTAACCACCATGATTCCTGAACTCCCCGTCGCCATCCGGCATTATCGTCCCGAGGATCTGGAACTCTTGCGGCAGATCACTGTGGATTCCTTTGGTGCCGTCGCCTTTGACCAAATGCTGGAGGACCGTCTCGGCATCTGGAATGACCGGGATTGGAAAGCGCGGAAGGCCGATAACATCAATGACGATTGCGTGGTCAATCCCGATGGCTGTTTCGTGGCGGAGCGTGGAAATGAAATCCTCGGATACATCACCACCCGGGTGGACCGGGTGAATTCCATCGGTCGTATTCCAAATTTGGCGGTGGTGGAGGCTGCTCGCGGTTTGGGCCTGGGACGGCGTCTGATCCATCATGCTTTAGACTACTTCCGCGATCAGAAACTGCGCGTGGCCAAGATTGAGACCATGGCTTCCAATGTGATCGGACAAAATCTATATCCAAGCTGTGGTTTTGAAGAAATCGGCCGCCAAGTGCATTTTGCCATGCGACTTTAAGACTATCCTCCTCGTATCTAGATGAGGGAATGCAGATGCACTCATTCAGCCACCAGCCAACGTATCCCTTCCAGTTATGAATGCAAAATTTCTCCTTCGCGCCAGCCTGACGACGCTTTGTTTGGCCATGGCTATCGGCCTCACCAGTTGTACCTCTGCATTGGAGCGTCGCATCGCCCGGAATCCTGATCTGTATAACAAGCTGCCTACCAGTGATCGAATGCTGGTTGAGCAGGGGCGTATCCGTGAAGGATTCACCAAGGAATCGGTATTCCTCTCCTGGGGAAGGCCAGATCAAGTCTCTGAGGGCAGTCAGAAGGGGACCAAGATAGAAAAATGGACCTATGTGGGCACTCAGCCCGTCTATACAGATAGCTTTGGCTGGGGCGGTATGGGCTGGGGGAGAGGGTATGGCCGTGGTTACGGTTATTACGGTGCCTGGGACCCCTTCTGGGGCGGCTATGGACCGACTGTGACTTATGTCCCGTATAAGGCAGCATCCGTCACCTTCCGTGGTAACCGAGTGACTGAATACCTTCGTGGGCCTCAGTAACCCCCGCCGTGGTGGTTGCTTAGCCTGGCCTTATTCCTTTCTCGTTACCTGCGTTCGTACTGTGCTGCCGGGGTTCATCAAGTCATCCCGCTCCAGCCCAGTCAGCGCCTGGAGGCGTCTCAGCATCCAGAAGAGGAGCAGAAGGGTAGCCCCCATCATAGGCACACCGATGACGATGAATCCCACCCAGTTTTGCCGTCCGATGGCCTGTGTATAGGCCTCAGTACCCGGAACAGTACCTTCCAGGTAATACATCACCAGGAGCGCATTCGCCACGGCGGATAGCATCATGGTTCCTGCCAGAGCCCAGGATGCTTTGCCCAGCAACTGGTGATACGCCAGCTTTTTACCCTGCGTATCCAAGCTGCCCTGGAGGAGGGGATGGTTGATCACTTGCGGGTTGAGCAGCAGTTCAGTGACCAGGGGTTTCCTCCAATAATAGCTCAGCGGAAAAGCCAGGCCCAAGAAAACCGGGAACGCCGCCTCTTTCACAGCGAACCAGATCGCGCTCAGATTCAGTAGGCCCAGTCCCCCCGTCACCAGAATGGCCACCAGTCCTAGGACAGAAAAGAAATTCAGCCCGCGTTTTTTGACAAAGCAGTAAATCCCAAATCCCAGCGGCATCAGCAATGCTACCACCAATGCCCAGGCTGGCCCCAGACGCTCCGGTTTGCTCAGGGATTCCAGCACCACCGAGGGCAGGATGATCGTCAGTAAAAGATCCGCGAGGGGATGCGGCTGTTCTTTGGTTTGAATGGTGGGCATGCGAGCAGATGAAAATGGACAGAAAACGCAAATGGGAAACCACCAAGCACTAAAACTTCAGAACTGCACCCACCGACCTCACATTGCCTGGCGATTACCTATACGCGCGCCCCTTTATTTGTATCGCCCCCCTATTCGTTTCATTTCAACAAACGAGGCACCATTGACCCGCCCCCGGATCGTGCGCTATGAAATCGGCATGGCATTCCCTCTTCGTTCTCCTCGCGACATGATCGGCGGCATTATGGTCTTGGGCCGTATTCTCGATAAAATCCGCCTCAATGCAGTTAGCGGCTTGCCTCCAGGGTATCACCTGGACGTCATTCCTGGCAGCCGCACCTTTGATGACCGCATCTGCTGCCTGCTGGGCGTGGAATTCGCGGCACTCAGCGCACGTACATTGCAGGGTGGCACGGATGAAGAAGTGCTGGAGTGGTGTTTTGAAAACGGTAGGAAACCCGACAAGGAACACATCGAAATCTTCAATGGATTCATGATGAAACGCGGCTGGCGGGATGCTGCCACCAATGGCCTCATTCAACAGCGTGCCGAGGCCGGTCTGGCGCATCGTGAAGACATCGTGACATTTTTTGATCTCATGGATGTGGAAGAAGGACGCGCACCGTGAGGGCGAGCCGCGTTTAGTCTGGCAAGTATCGATTTAAATCGCTCGTCATTGGGCGCTTCCTGCCCATCATCGCGCGCTCATTCATGGAACCTTATTATGTCATCGGCCTGCTGATAGGGGCTGTCATTCTCTTCGCCACGGAAAAGATCTCGGTGGATCTGGTCACGCTCGGCCTGCTGAGCCTGCTGGTGATGATGGGCATACTGAATGTACAAGAAGCCTTCGCCGGTTTTGGCAATGAGGTCATCGTGATGCTAGGCTCCATCTTCATCATCGGTGCCGCGCTACGGGATACAGGGGTGCTCGATAGCCTGGGAGGCCTTTTGGCGCGGACAACTGGCGGCCATCCCCGGCGGGTGGCCGCAGGCATGATGAGCAGTGTGGGGGCCATCTCCGCCTTCATGAACAATACCACGGTGACCGCCATGTTTCTTGGCCCGGTCATCGGCATGGCGCGGAGGTTAAAGATTTCTCCCTCACGCTTGCTCATGCCCCTTTCATTTGCCTCCATTCTGGGCGGCACTTGCACCCTTATTGGCACCTCCACCAATGTCGCTGTCAGCGGGGCTATGAAGCAGCGTGGCCTGGAGGAGGTCGGGATGTTTGAAATCTCGTATATCGGACTCATTCTCTTTGGGGTGGGCTTGGCCTATCTCATCACAGTTGGCATGAGGTGGGTTCCGGAGCGGGATCGATCCGAGCATGATGATGAAGGTGGCCAGATTCGTGAATACCTGTCTGAAGTGGAAATCCTTCCAGATTCACCCCTCATCGGTCAGGTGGCTTTCAACTCTGACTTTTCCGTTCTCGAATTTCAGGTCGTTAAGTTACACCGGGGAGAAGTCGACCTGCCCATTGGTCCGCATACCCTTTTTGAAGAAGGAGATGTCATCCTGGTAGCAGGGAAGGTACAAAACCTCATTAAGGTGAAAAAGATCGAAGGCATCGACATTCGTGAGGACGTCCAACTGCGGCGCTCGGGTGTGGATACGACTGATGCCAGCGTGGCTGAGGTGGTGCTGACTCCTCGCTCCAGCATCGTCGGCCAGACTCTACGCGGCAGTAATTTCCGCCGTCGTACGGGCCTCTCAGTTCTTGCTTTGCTGCGTGGTGACCGGACGCTGAATGACCACATGGCGGATGTTGTCCTACATGCTGGTGACCTTTTGTTACTACAGGGGCCGTATGACCGGTTTCAGAAGTTTGAGCAGGAAGCCGAAATGGTCGTTATCACGGAGCACAGCTATAGCAGCTCTGCACGGAAGCGTGGCATCGCCCTCCTCATTGCCTTTGCGGTTGCTGTCGCAGCCAGCAGCTTTGGCTTGCTTCCAGCATCAGTGGCTTTTTTGGTGACAGCTCTCGTCGCTCTGGCCACTCGCTGCATCAGCCTGGACACCGCTTATGAAAATATTGACTGGCGGCTGCTCATCCTCATCGGCGGTATGACCGCCTTTGGCACTGCCATGGCTAAGTCCGGGGCCGATGATTTGCTGGCGGGCATGATTACCGGGGCTCTGAATCCATATGGACCCGTCGTCATGATGGCGGGCTTTTGCATTCTCACCATCTTGTTGACCCAGCCCATGTCCAATGCGGCGGCTGCTCTGGTCGTTCTGCCCATCGCTCTTCAGTCAGCGGAAAATATGGGAGTAAATCCTCGCGCTTTTGGCATCGCTATCATGCTCAGCGCCAGCATCTCAGTGCTCACTCCATTTGAGCCCAGTTGTATTCTCGTCTATGGCCCAGGGAAATATCGTTTCAGCGATTTTGTTAAAGTAGGCAGCGGCTTGACGGTCGTCACGCTCGCCGTGATTTTGATATTTGTACCCATCTTCTGGCCTCTTTAAAGCCACTCGCCCTAGGCAGATACCACCTGGCGCACGCCATCGGCACTCGTCAGCGTTTTCAGGCTGCCATCCGGCAGCGCCAGGATCAGATGCCCTTCCTGGTTGATGTCCAGCGCCCGACCAAAGATTTCCTGGCTGTCCACCGTCGCGCGGATCTGTTTCCCCACCAGCCAGCTACGAAGACGCACCTGTGATACCGCATCCAGAAAGCCCACGGACAAGTGCTGAAACTGCGCATCAAGTTCCCTCAGCAGTCTCACGGCCAGGGAGGGCCGGTCCAGTTCACGTATTTGCACATTGGGGGGCAATGCCAGGATCAGAGAGGTGGCGGTATCTGCCAGCGCGGGTGGAAACTCGCGGCTGTTCACATTTAACCCGATGCCCAATACCAGCGCCATACCTTGCGGCGTTGTCACCACTTCCGCTAGCAGCCCGGCGACTTTGCGACCCTCAATGTAAATGTCGTTAGGCCACTTGATCTCAGGCTGCAAAGGCAGCTCTTCCTCAATGGCGCGGCAGATGGCCAGTGCAGCCAGGGTGGTCAGGCGCGGCCAAAGGGCGACAGGCTCCGTCGGGCGTAGCAGAATGGAAAACATCAGGTCCAGTCCACGCGGTGTCACCCAGCGGTTCTCACGGCGGCCGCGGCCCGCCGTTTGGGATTCGGCAAAGACCACTGCGCCATGACTTTCACCCTGCGTGGCCGCCGTCCGCAGTGCATCGCTGGTGGAGGGGATTTCCTCCTCTACACGCACCCGCCACGGCAGCTCATGGGCTGCACATTCAGATTGGATCCACGCTGCATCCATGCTCATGGCAGGCGGTCATTGGGATGCAGTTCATCGTGATCCCCCACGCACTCCAAATGAGTGGTGATATGGACAGGTGCCTGCACGCTTTTTTCCACTGCGGCTTCGATCTCAGTCGCCACCCGGTGGGCATCGCGCAGCAGCATGTCATCAGGAAAAAGAAAATGCACATCCACATAATGAATCTCCCCGGCATCCCGGTGCCGCAAGGCATGGAAGGTAATTCCACGCTTGGTGGTTTCCCGCGCCAGCGCCTCATCCAGGGCTAGTGCCAGTGTCGGGTCTGCCTCATCCATCAGCCCGGTGACACTGCGGCGCACCAGGCCATATCCAGAGACGAGGATGTTTGCCGCCATTAGCAAACCGCACAGTGGGTCCCACCAAAGCTGGCCGGTGAGGTGCATCAGCCCTAGCCCCACCAAAGCTCCCAGGCTGGTCCAGCCATCGGTGAGCACATGCTTGCCATTGGAGACGAGGATGAGGGAGGATTGCTGCTTTCCCGTGCGGAGCAGATACAGCCCCAGGCCACCATTGATGATGATGGTCAGTACTGTTAGCAGCACACCTTTGTCCAGATTGGCCACCTCCAGTCCACCTGCCCAGCGGCGGATGGATTCATAACTGATGAAGACCGCCGCCAGAATGATCAACCCGCCCTCGACCCCGGCGGAAATAAAGGCGATCTTGCTATGCCCATAAGGATGGTTTTCATCCGCCGGCTGCTCTGTCAGCCATAGGCTGTACGCGGCAAAAATGACCGCCACCACATGCACAATGGATTCAGCCGCATCCCCCAAGATAGCCGCCGATCCCGTCAGCAGATAGGCTCCCATCTTCAGGCCAAGCATGACAAACCCGATGATCAGAGACCAGCGCATGGCCTTGGAGGCCGGCGAGCGTGAGGGAAGGGGAATCATGACAGCAGCAGTGCACACACTTTCTCCGCATCCGCCAGGTTTTCTAGGCTCTGCCAGGGCTGATGAGCCGCCAGGGAAGTGGCTGGAAAATGACCTGTGCCCACGGCCAGGCAGCGTGCATTCATCGCATGAGCACAGGAGATATCCTTGGGCGTATCGCCAATGACGATGACCTCACCCGCCGTATAGCTGCGCCCTGTCACTGCATTCATGCGCTGCAATGCCACAGGCCCCAGCAAGTTACGATCCTCCGCATCATCACCAAAAGCCCCTTCGAGAAAATACCTCTGCAAGTGGAAGCGTTTCAGCTTGGCATCAGCACCGGCGCGCACATTGCCAGTCAGTAGCCCCACGTCCACGCCATCCCGCCCCTGAAGCATAGGCAGCAGCTTTTCTATACCTGGCAGCACACGGCCCACAAAGCTTTCATGGTTTAACCGTGCATCCAGTCTTTTCAGATACACATCCAGGTATTGGCGGACCAGGGCATCTGTCAGATCATGTCCCGTCTGCCCAAAGAGCTTGCGCACCACCCCGCCATCCGTGGCTCCAGCCAGATCCAGCGGCGGTAGCTTTTCACGTGATACGCCCAGCACCTCCTCCACAGCATCCAGCAGCGACGCACCACCAGCGCCTCCGGTATCCAGCAGGGTACCGTCAATATCAAAAAGAAGAAGTCTTGCCATTTGGGGGGAGGGATCAGTGTCAGCACCCATGTGCCGATAAACATATTGGCCGTGGTTTTGGATAAAACCACGGCCAATCTTGATGAACCTTAGTTCGGTCTATTAACTCTGTGCTGGAGGCTGCGGGGCAGCGTGATCGTCATGGTGATCATCGTGATGCTCCTCATGCTCATCATGCTTGTCCTCACGCGGGTCATGCTCACCCTGGTGCATGTCCTTCTCTTCAGTCACACCCTTCAGGTGGGTCTTGAATTTACGATGGCGCTGACGTTCAGGCAGCGGGCTCATCTGCATGTTGATGTTACGACCGGCCATCTTGGGCTCCTGGTCGGCATGTCCCATGGTCAGAAGGTCGTTTTTGATCTTGGCGGCCAGGGCATGGCCCAGTTCCTGGTGGGCCATTTGACGGCCACGGAACTGAAGCTGGATGCGGACCTTGTGCCCTTCAGCCAAAAAGTCTTCCGCGTGCACGATCTTTATCAGGTAATCATGCGGATCAATGCCGATGCGGAATTTAAGCTCCTTCAGCTTGCCACCCTTTTGATGTTTGTGAGCTTCCTTCTTATGCTTTTCCTGGATGTACTTATACTTGCCGTAATCCACGATTTTGCACACCGGAGGCTCAGCACTGGAGGCCACTTCCACGAGGTCAAGCCCGCGCTCCTTGGCCATGCGCAGCGCCTGCTGCGTTGGCAGCACACCATACTGCTGGTTGGTAATGCCATCGACCACTCGCACCTTCGGCGCGCGGATACGCTCATTCACCCGGGTCTGGTCAGCATAACGGCTGTTATTGCGCTGGGGCCTGCCGCCACCACCACCTGGGCGGTTAAAAGGAGGACCGCCGCTCGGACGTGGCTGGTAGCCGCCTGCAGGTGCTGGGCGGTTGACCGGTGCGCTGGGGGTGCCAGCAGGAGCCCCTGCCGCAGGTTGCGCAGGAGTAGGATTGGTATTGGGACGGGCGCCGAATTGGCCGGCGCTCAAATTATTGAATGGATTGCTAATGGCTGACCTCCAGGTGTGTTCGGATCAAAGGGCGCAGTTTGCCCTTTGAAAATGGTTTTGTCGCTCCACGGGTCATCTCAAACATAGCTGACCGTAGGGGCTGTCTGAAGCATGGACGAGTCTTCCTTCACCCGATCATGCGGGCTTGGTAAAGAAAGGCTCAAACAAATCATGCTAAAAAAATGGTGGAAAATGAACGGCGTAGTGTCGCTCAGGATTCGCAAATGAATCCATGTCTGGTTCCCACAACGCTACAAATAATCAATTTCTTAGCACTGAGCAAGATGTTTTACGAGAAAGTCTGGTTGGAGCGATGGCAGACTATTGCTGAAAACGGGTTCAATAGGAATGCTTGATCCGCCCAATCACGTGACCTTGTCTTTCCTGCTCGCTTGCAGTATGTGGAGTGAGGGCGTAAAGTGATCTATGAGCGTGCTGACCCAGCGCCTGGTAAAGGAAATCGAATCGGCATCTGAGCCTGTACAGGCTGAGGTTCTGGACTTTGTTTTGTTTGTTAAAGGTCGGCATGATGCGAGCCTGGGCGAAAGAATCCAGCGAACGGCAGGCGTGTGTGGCGGGGAGGCTTGCCTCGGGAATACCCGAATCGCTATCTGGATGCTGGAAACCGCGCGGAGATCCGGCGTGAGCGAGGCTGAGCTGCTTCTCGATTATCCGGGCCTTAATCGGGCCGACTTGAGCGCTGCCTGGGATTACGTGATGAGCCATTCGACCGAGATCGAAAACCTCATCCGCCAAAACGAAGAAGCCTGATGGCCCGGCTCTACTCCAACGAGAATTTTCCATTGCGGGTGGTGGTCTGCCTTCGCAGTCACGGACACGATGTTTTGACATCCCTGGAATCTGGCCGCGCCAACCAAAAAGTCCCCGATGACGAAGTCCTGCGTTATGCCATCGAGCAGCAAAGGACGCTCCTCACCTTGAACCGGCTGGATTTCTTCCGCCTGCATCGTTCTTCGGAAGGGCTGCACTCCGGTATCATTGCCTGCACAAGTGACGGCGATCCTGTCCGGCTTGCACAGCGCATCCATGACGCCATTGACGGCTTGGATGATCTTTCGGGCCAGTTGATTCGCATCACAAGGCCTCAAGGTTAGCTTTCAACCACCGGCCCCAAACTCACCAGCCCGAGTCCTGGTTTTCCCTCGTCCCGTGCTTTGGCCAGGTCCACGGTGAAGACGGCCTGCCAGTCGTTCAGTCCTTCCAGGTCCACGAGCACTTGGGAGACTTTCCAGGCTTTCCCATCCTCACTGGGGTCCACAAAAGTATAGCGGCCATTGCGGGCTTCGTTGTCCAGCAGCAGGCGGTCGTGCTCATCGTAATAGGGCTCCATCGTGGTGGCCAGTACATCGGCCGTCCAGGGGGCCGCCAGGGGACCGAGGGCGGTGCTGGCCATCTTATAATCCTCGATCACGAGGCCGCGGAAGAAGCGGAAGATTTCGGTGCGGATGAGGGCGGTGAATTCGCGCCTGTTGCGGGTGATGTCCGGGGCTTCTTCCGGCTTCTCCTCCTCGGGTTTCCATTCCGGATTGCGCAGCTTTTCCCATTCATCCATCAGGCTGGAGTCCGTGCCGCGCAGCACCCCGGCCAGCCAGGCTTCCATCTCCTGCACGGGTTCAGTTTTAAACGTATCCGGCACTGTCTGGGCCAGCACTTTGTAAACGCTGGAAAGATGCCGCAGCAGCACGCCTTCGGTGCGGTGGAGGTCGTAATCCTGGATGTAATCGGTGAAGCTGCGGAAGTTTTCAAACATCTCCCGCACGATGCTTTTGGGGCGGATGTTTTCCTGGCCTACCCATGGATGCAACGCGGCGAATTCGTTGAAGGTGCTGTAAATAAAATCGCGGCAGGGTTTCGGATACTCCAGCTCTTCCAGCCGGGCGATGCGTTCCTCATACGGCACCCCTTCTTCCTTCATCGTCGCCATGGTCTCATCCTTCACCTTGCTGAGCTGGCGGCGTAAAATGAGGTCCGGATTTTCCAAGATGGATTCACACAGCGTCAGCACATCCGCCGCATAGTTTGGCGATGCCGGATCAATGACGGAAAGCGTATCCATCAAATACAAAGACAGCGTGTGATTGAGGGAAAAGTCATCCTGCAACTCCACATTCAACTGCAGTTTTTGCCCGCTGCCTTTTCGTTCCCGTGGCGGGATGATGGAGATGATTTTGCGCTCGACCAGGGCGCGGAAAAGCTGCCAGGCGCGTTCCTTGTGCTGCTTCTTGGCCGCCACCGTTTCATGGGAATCCGCGATCAAATGTTGCATCGCCATGCAGCCATCACCTTCACGGCTCAGCACCTGCAGCATCATGCCGTGGGAGACCTGGAAGCGCGATACCAGCGGCTCTGGCGCGGCGGTTTGCAGCTTCTTAAACGTGTCCTCATTCCAGCCGACGAAACCTTCCGGCGCTTTCTTCTTCACCATCTTGCGCATCTTCTTCACATCCCCCGCCGCCTTGGCTTCCATCTTGGCGTTTTCAATGATGTGCTCCGGGGCCTGGGCCACCACAAAGCCGATGTCATCATACCCCCGGCGGCCTGCCCGGCCGGTGATCTGGTGAAAGTCCCGCGCCGAAAGCGTGGCCACCTTTTGCCCGCCATACTTGCTCAGCCGCGTCAGCAGTACTGTGCGGATCGGCACATTAACACCCACGCCCAAAGTATCCGTCCCGCAGATCACCTTCAGCAGCCCGCGTTGGGCCAGCTTTTCCACCAGCATGCGATACTTCGGCAGCAGTCCGGCATGGTGGATGCCCACTCCATGATAAAGATACTTCTTCACCTCCTTGCCATATGGGCTGGTGAATTTGGCACCTTCCAGGCATTCCTTGATCGCCGTCTTTTCCGCTGCGGAGCAGAAGTTCAGGCTCATCAGATCCTGCGCTGCCTGCGCCGCGTCATTCTGCGTAAAATGCACCAGATAGACCGGCGTCTTTTTTGCCTCCACCAGCTCCTGCAAGGTGACATCCACGGAGGTCGTCGCATAGCTGAATTCCAGCGGGACCGGCCGGGTCTGAGAGGAGATGATCACACTCTCCGCCTGGGTCAGCTTCGTCAGCTCGCGCTGGAAAAAATCCGTCGCACCCATGGTGGCGGAAATGAGCAGGAAACGCGACTTCCGCATGGTGAGCAGCGGCACCTGCCAGGCCACCCCGCGCTCATGGTCCGAGTAATAGTGAAACTCATCCATGATCACCTCATGGAAGGGCGCTTTTTCGCCATCACGAAGCGCATAGTTGGCCAAAATTTCCGCCGTGCAGCACAGGATGGGCGCATCCCGGTTCACCGTCGCATCACCCGTCGCCATGCCGACATTCTCCGGCCCAAAATCCCGGCACAGCGCCAGGAACTTTTCATTCACTAGCGCCTTGATGGGGCAGGTGTAAACCGACCTTCTCTTCCGTGCCAGCGAGCGGAAATGCAGCGCCGTGGCCACCAGCGATTTGCCTGAACCGGTAGGCGTGTTGAGGATGACGTTTTTATCCTCAAACAGTTCCAGGACGGCCTCCTCCTGCGCCGGATACAGCTCCAGATTTTTCTCCGCTACATAATCCAAAAATCTCCCGAGCAGCTCATCATTCGAGCAGTCGGGAGATTCAGGCAAGCGGCGCAGCAGAGGATGGTCAGACATTCAGCCCCCAGTTTCCCGAGGCACCGTCGTCAGGCAATCGGAGAGTGCTGGTCAGGATCGTTTAAGCGACCACAACCTTGGTATCAGCAATGTCATCATGCAGCGTGTTACGTCCTGCGCGGAAGATGCATAGGGCATCTGCGATCAAAGCCAGATTCACCACGGGAATATTGGAAACCACCCAGACTGGCAAGAGACGGTGTGTAATGATGCGAGTGCGGTCAATCGGGCTGCCGTCTTTTCTGACGATACGAACCTTGAGCAGTTTCTTGCCAATCGTCTGACCTTGAAGAAGGAATGTCCAGTTGATGCCGATCATGATAGCGAGTTGGACTGGTGCCCAAAGAAGCGACTCCACAAACGATTGGCCTACCGATTCTGCAGCACGCGCCCAGTAGCCTGAAAAATACATCAGAGGCAGGAGCACTGCGGCTGAAATCAGGCCATCCACAAGCTGCGCAACCAATCTTATCCAGGGGGAGGCCAAAGGTTGGCCTAGAAGACTGGAAACTTCCGGGGTCAAGTCTGCTTGAGGCGGTGCGTAAGGATTGATTTCGCTCATGAAGATGTGGGTTTGAGGATGCAATGTCCGGGCGTCGAGGCAGATCCATAATCCGAGGGTGCGGATCGAAGCTGCCCTGATTATTATACTCGGTTTTCCACCTCAAGTTGCGTCTGGGCTGCACAAATAATCTGATAAAATCCTGTTATCTTCACTGCATCATATCACGGCTGACTTCCTTCGACTCTTTTTCCAACGTCTCTTCCAGTGCGCTGTAATGGTTGCGGAGCCGTTGGCGGGTCAGCTTGCCAAAGAAACGAACCTTGCGCACCAACTTGTCGATCTCTCCCGAATTGATTGCAGAATCGGTAATCTTCGTTTCAGCATAGGCCAGGGTCGTGGACCATACGAAAAGCTCAGCGCCGATGTCCACCAGACTGCCTAACAAAATTTGACGCCTTTCTAATGCAGGTCCGTTACGGACCATGGCGTGAAATAGAGTCCGGGCCAGTTTGCGGCTCTGTCCGGCGATGAACCTCAGATCCTTCTGGAGGTCAGGGTGTAGAGTGTCATTGGCATGACCCGTTCCCGCTGGCATCCACATGCGCGGATACCAGGTGGCATAGGCTCGTCCTGCGCGCATCGCAGCTTTTGCACGCACCTTCATTGGCAGCGTGGAGTTCACCACATCCGCCGCGATTTTTAAATGAGGATCCAGAATCTCCCGGGCGATGAACAATCGCATAATTTCACTGCTGCCCTCAAAGATGGTATTGATTCGGCAATCACGGAACAGACGTTCCACCGGGTCCGCAGATTCACCACGTGCCCGCAGGGAATCCGCCGTTTCATACCCGCGTCCACCCCGGATCTGCATCGTGTCATCCACGATCTCCCAGGAACGCTCACTGCCCCAAAGTTTGGCGATGGCAGCCTCCAGGCGCACATCTGCATTCTTGTCGCGGTCCACCAAGGCGGAAACGTATCTCACCATCGCTTCCATGGCAAAGCTGTCTGCACCCATCCGCGCCAGCTTGTCTGCCACGGCAGCATGCTTGCCCACAGGCTGTCCCCATTGCACACGCTCAGCCGCCCAACGGCTGGAGATTTCTACGCAGCGCTTGGACAAGCCCGAGCAGGCAGCTGGCAGGGTGATCCGGCCCGTGTTTAATGTGGTCAGGGCCACCTTGAGTCCACGGCCTTCACCGCCCAAAATGTTCTCACGCGGAACCCGCACATTTTCAAAACGGACGACGCCGTTATAAAGAGCCTTCAGACCCATGAAACGGCAGCGATGGATGATCTCTACCCCCGGCCAGGAAGTCTCCACAATGAAGGCCGAAGTCGCGTGCGGTTTTTCCCGTGTCGGAGTACGCGCCATGACCACGATCAGCCCCGCCTTCAGACTGTTGGTACACCACAGCTTTTCCCCATTGATGATGAAATGGTCCTCGCCATCCGGCACGGCCATGGTGGTCATTCGGGCGGGATCGCTGCCCACATCGTTTTCAGTCAGCGCAAAGGCGCTGATTTCTCCTCGGGCACAGCGTGGCAAATACTTGGCTTTCTGCTCGTCTGTACCAAAAAGGATCAACGGCTGAGGTGCCCCGATGGACTGGTGAGCGGAAAGCAGTGCGGCCAAGTTTCCGCATTCACCACCCAGCAGCATGGCTGCACGTGAATAGTTGGTTTGCGAAAGCCCCAGGCCTCCATATTTAGTTGGAATTTTGATCCCGAAGGCCCCCAGCTCAGCCAGCTCTTCCAGCAGACTGTCAGGGATTTCTCCCGTGCGGTCGATCTCATCTGGATCAGCATGATTCAGCACTCCGCGCAGCCGGGCTATAAAAGCATCCCCCTGATCGCTATCCTCGATGGATTGTTTGGGGAAGGGGATAAGCTTGTCAAAATCCGGTGTGCCGAAAAACAGTCCTGCTGCCAGTCCAGTATTGTTCCTTTCATCCCGCGCAGCCTCAGCCATCTCCAACGCCGCCTTTTGGCCGGCGGACATTTTGGACATGTCAATCATGGCTGCGGGTGGTGGGGCGAGGTTGGTTTTCATAAAGGTTGGGGAGTAAAGAGTTATTGTCCTATCATTTGTTAGACGTGGTGCAGACGTGCGGGTTCAAAAGAATGCGGGGAAGGTGTGGAGGCAGCCAGCAGGCGCAGTTCCACACTGGCATTGTCAGTGCCGTATTCATGCAACCAGCTCAGCGGTCCACCGCGTGAAGGCGGGTAGCCGGTGCCAAGGATCATCGCCAGATCAATGTCTGCGGGGGTTCGGGTCAGGCCTTCGTCCGCGCAGCGTGCAGCTTCATTGCTGAGCAGCAGCGCAAGCCTGTGCTGCACATGCTCCACTTGAGCATGGTCCTGTATGACTGGCTTTCTCACAGCGGCTCCTGAGTTGTGCTTATAAAATCCTTCGCCAGATTTTTTGCCCAATTTACCTTCTGAAACGAGTAGGTTCAGCAGGTCCGATGGAGCCATGCGGTCCGGGTAGGCAGCGCAGAGCGTGGTGGCCACGTGCGCGGCTACATCCAGGCCGATTTCATCCAGCAGGCGCAATGGCCCCATGGGCATGCCAAATTCCAACATCGCCTCGTCAATGACTTCGGCAGAAATACCGCTTTCATGCAATCTCACGGCCTCCATCAAATAAGGCATCAGGATGCGGTTCACCACAAACCCAGGGCTGTCTTTGACCACGATGGGCGTTTTACCCAGCTTCTGCACAAAGGTGACTGCCGTGGCAATGACGTCATCCGTCGTATCCTGCGTGACAATGATTTCCGCCAATGGCATGCGGTGCACCGGATTGAAAAAATGCAGACCGATCACACGCTCAGGATGTGGCAGTGTCTGCGCCAGCTCAGTCACCGACAGGGCCGAGGTATTGGTGGCCAGGATCGCATCCGGTCCGGCGCGTTTGGCCAGATCAGCAAAGATCTTTTTCTTCAGAGCCATGTCCTCCGTGGCCGCTTCGATGATGATGGGAAATCGTGTCAAGGGAACGGCTGTATGCTCAGGCGTTAGCCGGTCCATGCTGTCCCGCATTTCCAGCTTGGTCATGGCGTGGCGTTTCACGCCTTCATTCAGCAGGCCATGGATGCGTTTCAAGCCACTTGCCAGAGAGTCTGTGCTCACATCTTGCATGAGCACATGGTGCCCTTTGCTGGCTGCCCAATGGGCGATGCCAGATCCCATGACACCGGCACCGATGACGGCTACGTCATGCACCTGAAGGGCGACCCCGCGCGAATGCGGCTTCTTCGAGGCCTCTTCTTTCCTGAAGAAAAGATCGATCAGATGCTCTGTTTGCGGGGTCAGTGCCAGATCCATAATCGCATGTCGCTCCAGTTCCAGGGCTTTCCCCAGTGGCAATACAGAGGCTTGCGTCGCCACTTCAATGGCCCGCAGAGGAGCTTGATAAATGCCTCGCGTCTTGGCCATCACTTGGCCACGCACATGGTAGGCCAGCCCCTGGCGTATGCCGGGCATCTTCCAAAAAGCGTGGTTCAGCGGGGATACGCGATCAGGCAGACCGTGGGCCAGCATCTTGCGTGCTGCGGCTTCCAGATGCTCTTTGGGCACCACTTCATCCACCAGCCCCAGGCGTCTGGCGGCTCGGGGTTTGAGCTGCTTTCCCGTGACGATGAGATCCAGCGCTGTCGGCAGCCCTAGCAGCCTTGGCAGGCGAGTAGAGCCACCCCAAGCTGGGATGAGGCCGATCTGTGTTTCAGGCAGGCCAAGGCGGGTGATGTTGCTATCACTGGCGATGCGGGCATTGCAGGCCAACGTTACTTCCAGCCCGCCACCCAGGCAGGCTCCATGAATGAGTGCGATCTTTGGAAAAGGCAACGCTGCCAGGCGGTTAAAAACGGACTGGCCACGTTCGATCATGGTTTCCACTTTGCGCACCGGCGCATTGCGTACGGCCTTGAGATCCGCCCCGGCGATAAAGATCTTCTCCTTAGCACTCATCAGGACCAGCCCTTTGATCGTGGTGTCACGGCTGAGCGCTTCCAGACATAGGTCAAATTCACGCAGCGTGTGTTCATTCCAGATGTTGGCCGTGCTGCCAGCCATGTCAAAAGTGATCCAGGCTATGTCCCGCTCATCCGTGGTCAGACGGAAATTTTTGAGGGACTGGACCCGCAGGGCGGGTGTGGGGGGGCGGGGAACGAAAAAATCCTTCTCCGCCACGACATTATCGAGCAGATGTGAGTTCATGAGAGGGTTTGGGTAGGTGGTTGAATAAAAAAGGTTAGACTCTTTCGAGCAGCGCCGCGCCGCCCTGGCCTCCGCCAATGCAGAGGCTGACAAGAGCCCGGCGGCCCTGGGTTTCACGAAGCTGGTCGAGTGCGGTAAGAACAAGCCGGGCACCCGTTGCCCCCACTGGATGGCCCAGCGCGATGGCCCCGCCCCGCGGATTCAGGCGCTCTTCGTCGATTTCGCCCAACGCCGTTTCCAGTCCGGCACGGCGTGCGCAGGCGGTATCTTTGAGGCATTCCAAAACAGTCAGCACCTGGGAGGCAAACGCTTCATTGATCTCGATGGTGTCCATATCACCAATCTTGTGGTTAGACCGGTGCATCAGGGCATCCATGGCGCGCACAGGCCCCAGGCCCATCCGGCGTGGATCACAGCCGGTGTAGGCATAGTCCACCAGTTTCCCCAGCGGCTGCCATCCATGCCGGGCCACAGCCTCTTCACTGGCCACGAGCAATGCCACGGCTCCATCGGTGAGCTGGCTGGAGTTGCCTGCAGTCACGGAGCCATGATGACGCTCAAACATTGGCTTGAGGCGGCTTAATTTTTCCAGCGTGGTATCCACACGCACACCATTATCCGCCAATACCGGTTCGACCGATTTGCCCATGACATACAAGGGGGCCGTCTCACCTTGCAGACGCGCCGCAGCCACGGCTGCACGCTGGTGGCTGCGCAGGGCAAAGGCATCCTGCCTTTCACGTGAAATTTTGAATTCACGCGCAAGAAGTTCTGCCGTTTCGCCCATGTTCATATCCACCACCGGATCGGTTAGGCCGAGCTTCAGTCCGATGACCGGGGCGAAGTCCATGGGCCGAAAGGCGCTCATGGCACCCATCTTTTGGCCAAAGCTGCGCGCCTTCATCACGCTGCCAAATTTGCTCATCGCGCTTCGTGAGAAATACAGCGGCATGTTCGACATGCTCTCAGTGCCTCCGACGATGAACACTTCACCCTGGCCCGCGCACATCTTGGCATGCGCCGTGGTCAGAGATTCCAGGCCGGAGGCGCAATTACGATGTACCGTCATCGCGGGTTTTCCTTCTGGCAAACCGGCCCGCAAGGCGATTACACGAGCGATGTTCTGTGCATCAGCGGGCTGGCCCACACATCCAAAAATGGTTTCATCCACTGCATGCGGATCGAGGCCTGTGCGTGCTAGCAATGCGGAGACCGCAGCTTTTCCGAGGTCTGTCGCATCCATGCCCGCTAGGCTGGTGCCTGCACGGGTAAAAGGCGTGCGGATGGCGGAGACGATATAAAGAGGTTTCATGGCTTTTAAGTTGGTTGAAGCCCGTGAATTATCCTGGGTAGAACCTGTCACGCCCCTCAGCTTTGAAAGCTTGTGGGGCAGAGCCTGGTTCAATCAGGGTTCATCATGGATTCGGTTTTCGAGGGTTGGTTGCGCCTGTCTAAGAGCTTGACCTCCTTCAGCAGCTTACCCACACCCAGGCGCTCGCGGAGGTCTGGCAGGTCGTGGAAGTGGATCGCGTTAGGGTGAATTTCAGTCACCTCGGCAAAGCGGCGCTCAATGCGGTGCTCCAGGTCTGTTGAGTCCATGCCCGGCTCAGGAGCCACATGCAGGATCAGTTGATCCACTTCATGCGGATCATCATCACGCTTGCACAGCTCGATCTGCCAGGCGGCGACTCCTTTTTGGTCATCCAGCAAATGTTCCAGGATGTTAAAATTAACCAGGGTGCCTTTGATTTTGTCCAGGTGAAGTTCGCGGACCTCGCTCACCCGGCTGATGGGGCCCAGCAGGCGTGGGCAGGTGCGTCCACAGTGAGGGCAGCGCTTCCAGGTTATTCCTCCTTCGGCGATGTCTCCGGTGCGGTAGCGCAGCACCACCGTGCCTCGCGCATCCAGCGGAGTGAAGACAATTTCACCCGGGTGGCTTGGCTCCACGGGCTTGCCCGTTCGCGGATCCACCAGTTCGATGTAACCCAGATCTGGACTGATGTGAAAGCCGCTGGCCCCAGCTTCAGCCGGACATTCTGGAAAGGCCATCTTGGCTTCCGTGAAGCCGTATGTGCTGATCACATGCACTTCATCCCCGCCCATTTCATGGATCAGATTCACCAGTCGTGCCCTCAGACCTTCAGCCACTTTTTCACCACCCAAGACCACACGTTTGATGTTAGGCCAGCGTTTGCCATTTTCCAGCGCCTGACGCAGCAGATGATAGATAAAGGTGGGCATGCCAATGAGCACATCCGGCTGGATGCGGTCGATCAGGTTCATGTTGCCTTCCGTTCCCAAGCTTTTCCCACCGCCCGTGCTGACCATGAACGTGCCAAAACTCTGGCCTGCGTGATGGGTCTGCCAGAACGCAAGGTGTGGCGCGAAAGGGAAAGCATTCACATGCCGGAAATCCCTCTGGGAACGCCCGCATTCCATCAGCCGACGGCCTGCGGTGTCTAAATTCGCCAGATCATGCTTGGTGAAAAGAAACGGTACCGGGTCAGATGAGCGCCCCGTTGTGCTCGTCATCATGACGGGGCGGAATTCATCCTCCAATGCGTTCTTGGCAGCGGCCCGGCCATGCAGGACAGCATTCAGCATCACCGCCCACTCACGGCGCAGCACGGACTCCTCCGGCATCAATATAAACTCCCTTTGTTGTTCACGGGGAACAGTAAGGTCTGCTTTGGTTGTAAAAGGCGCGTTTGACCAGTCATCGAATGACTTGATGTCATTGACCTCCAGTCCGTGTTCTTTAAAGAGCCGGTTGTAATGGGCGCTGAAGGGCAGCACACGCTGGCTTAGGTAGTTCCGCAGTTGGCGGAGCTGCCAGTCGTGCCAGACTTCAGGCGGCGCAGAGTCCCACGCAGGGTTGGCGGACATTATTTTCATGGTTGTGTTCCTGGTTAGGGGTTGTCTGGCACAGCAACGCATAAATGCGGGGAAGGGCCTCTTCAGCAGCGCGTCGACCCGCGCGGATATAGCGGTCGAAGTTTTCGAAATCGAACCACGTGCTTTCACAAAAGAAGGGGTGGATGACCAGATCTGCGCTTCGGCATTCTTTCTCAGCCAGACCGAGCTGGGCACACATCAAAGCTCGTCGAAAAGTGTCCAGCACATTCCCGTGAGCCAGCAGGTTCACGGGACGCAGCAGGTAATTAATAACCCGGACGAGGACATTCTTCGGCACTTTGGGCGGCACAAAAGCCGTGTCTTTGCAGTGCAGTACATCCTGGGTGGTTGGCAGTACGTTGACAGCGATGACTGCATCCAGCTTAAACCGTTCGCGCAGCAGCCCCACTGGCAATGGTTCCGCAGCGCCACCATCGGTGAAGCGGCGTCCATTGAGATGCACGGGCGCACAGACGCCAGGGATAGCCGCACTTGCATGTACGGCTGCACCCAGCGGCCCACTGTCAAAAACATGCGGTGCCATCGTATCTAGATCGGTCGCCACCACTAGGAGTGGAATGTCCAGTTCTTCAAAGGTCCTCGCGCCCAAAGAGCGTTCAAGATGCCGACGGATTTTCATCCCACGAATGAGGCCCGATGTAGGAGGAAAAATGGGATCCATCAGCCGCAGTAAAGTCCGGCGATCCTTGATTTCACGGGCCAGGGACTCCAAATCTTGAGTGTTGAATCCGGCTGCATGCAGGGCACCCACATAGGCACCCATGCTTGTGCCAGCGACCGCAGCAATGGGGATATGATGTTCCTCCAAAACTTGCAATACGCCCACATGGGCCAGACCGCGTGCCCCGCCACCTGAGAGCGCCAGACCGATGCGTGGCTGCCCTGGTGCAGGCGTAGCTGCGCCGCCGTTATTCATCCCCGGATCTTCCGCGTTCCGCATCCACCCGGGGGAGGATGGATTCAAAGTGGGGTTCATGGTTGTTTACCTCCGTTCTTGCTATATCTGACCGGTTTATTGCCCGATTTGTTCAACTTTTGTGATCTAATCGGGCGCTTTTTGGGCGTTTTTTAAAAGTCATTCCATGCAGGTTGCGCTACACTTCATGTCTTCCTTTGCACAGCGCGTTCCAAGTCTGTCTTACTTGATAAAAACAGGGGGCTACCCTGTTTTTATTTCCTCTACAGGCAGCCTTTGCCAAACGTTCCCCCCTGCGCAAATTCAACCCATGCTGCAATTGCGTTCCATCCAAGATCTCGCCCAGGTGCCCGGCCCCGTTTCATTGGCCATTGGTGTCTTTGATGGGGTGCATCTCGGGCATCAAGAGGTCATTCGCGCCGCGCAGGAGCATGCCGTCCAGCACCATGGTCAGGCTGTGGTCATGAGCTTTGATCCTCATCCTCTCAGTGTCCTGCGCCCGGAATTGAAGCCCAAACGCCTGTGTGGAGAGCGCCAGCGTTCCCGACTGCTCGCTTCCATGGGCGTTGCGGGCACCCTGTTGTGTCCGTTTACCCGTGAAGTGGCGGATACATCAGCCGAAGAGTTTGTCGGTTCGCTCGTCGCAGCCTGCCACCCTCTCGGCTGCATCTCCGTGGGATATACCTGGAGCTTTGGGAAAAACCGCAGTGGAAACATCCATTCGCTCATGGACCTCGGCCAGCGTCATGATTTCGCTGTTTACGGTGTTCCGCCCATCCGGCTGGAGGGGGAAGTTGTCAGCAGCACGCTAATCCGGGATGCCGTGACCTCCGGGAATCTCACCCGTGCGGCGTCGCTGCTCGGCCGACCTTACTCTTTGTTAGGAACGGTGGTTTCCGGGCGGCAGCTCGCCCGGCAGCTCGGATTTCCTACCGCCAATGTCCAGCCGGAGGCGGAGGTGCTGCCCCCCTATGGAGTTTATGCCGTGCAGGCAAACCTAGGCGGTGAATGGTTTCCGGGAATTGCCAACCTGGGCCTCCGCCCCACAGTGGACGAAGGTGCCGCTGCGCCTTCTCTGGAGGTGCATCTTTTCGATTGGTCGGGGGACTTATATGGTCAGGAGCTTGAAGTGCGTCTCGGCACCTTTTTACGTCCTGAAAAGAAATTCACCGGCGTGGATGCCCTCCTGTCACAGATTCAGGTGGACGTTCAGCAGGCTCGCTCACTTCTTCCGGGCTGATATCTTGCGTTGTGGCAGCAGAGTCATCACGATGGGGCGGTGATCGCTCGCTTTATCAAAGTCGGCTGCGGTATAAATAAAGGACCCCTTCATATCCACCAGGGGCCGCAGACTGCGACTGACAAAGATGTAGTCCAGCCTTCCATACACATCCGCATCATCCCAGAAATGCGTCCACACCAAGCCATGGGCATCCCGCAGGTGTAGATCAAACATCAGTCCCGGGCCAGCCCGTGAGCCAATGATCTCACTGATGGCCGGTTCATTCCGGTGTTCATTGAAGTCTCCATAGCAGACGACCTTGGCGTCGGGTTCCTGCGCATAGATTTGGTCCATGTGCAGCCTCAGCAGATGCGCTTCGTTGCGGCGCATTAGGGTTTCATCCGCTTCGGGAATGGCGCGCTTCGACTTCAAATGCACCCCCAGAAATCGCACTTGCAGCTCTGGGGTAATGCTCACCGTGGCATCCAGGATACCTCTTTGCATCGGTAAAGATATCGCCCCCATCTGGTAATAAAGTCGGGTTTGCGAATAGACTGCCATGATCGGATACCGCGACAGCAGGCCAAGACTCCGCGTCGGGTCCCCTCCGGTGCATCGCGTTAGATGCGGCAGGTCCACCCCCGAACTGCGCAGACGCGTCTGGACCTCTTTAATATCCTCCAGGCTGCCAATTTCACAGAGGCCCAGGATGTCTGGCCGGATTTCGGTGAGAAATTCCACCACCTTCGCCTTTTCCTTCTCCGGCTTGGAGACTAGCGGCTCATCCGGGTCCCCAAAAGACCGCTGCATCAGCAGCCAGTTCTTCACATTGTAGGAGCAAAAGACGACCTCTCTGGCAGGTTCCTCCGCTGATAAATCCTGACAGAACCACAACAAACAAAAGAAAACGGCGGGGACGAATCCCCGCCGTTGAATGAAAAACTTTCTGGCGTGCATGGGCAGCCAGAAAACAATTAGATGTCCTTGGCCGATGTCACAGGCTGGCGCTTTTCAGCGGTAGCCGGGATCACGGGGGCCGGGGTCGGGCGCTCTGCCTCTTCCTGGGAACGGGTAAGCTCATGCTCAAATTCTTCACGTGCTTTTTTGAATTCACCCATGCTTTTGCCCAGGCTGCGAGCAAAGGTTGGAAGTTTTTTGGCTCCGAAAAGGACAAGTACGAGAATGGCAATGATGATCAACTCGGGCGTGCCCAGAGGACCAAAGGCGGCGAAAAGGTGTGCGGTGTTCATGGCTGGGGGATATTACGGTCAAAAGTACAACGGCGCAAGCCGACCTTTAGTTGGGTCAACCTACATTTGAACAGACGATTTGGTTGAAAGTCTGTTCAGGGTTGTCATCGGCTCTTCCGTGGTCTTTATTTCAAATCCACCGAAAAAACATTTCTTTCGCCCCCACTTTTATCGCTAATGATCTCAGTTCAAGACCTCACCAAGCATTATGCAGGACGCATAGCGGTGGATCACATCTCTTTTGATGTCGAGCCTGGTGAGATAGTTGGTTTCCTGGGACCTAACGGTGCAGGCAAGTCCACCACCATGCGGGTGCTCACCGGATTTTTGCCCCCGTCCTCAGGCAATGTGCGGGTGAATGGCTTCGATGTTTTCCGTGAATCTCTCGATGTAAAACGCTCCGTCGGCTACATGCCGGAAATGGCACCTCTTTATACGGAAATGAAGGTCAAAGAATACCTTCGCTTCCGGGGAGAGCTTAAAGGCTTGCGCGGTCGCAACATGCGCACTCGGGTTGGAGAAGTGATGGATCTCTGCTCCATCACCGATGTGCGCCGCCGCCTCATCGGCAACCTTTCCAAGGGCTATCGTCAGCGCGTCGCCCTAGCAGATGCCCTTTTACACGAGCCGCCCCTTCTCATTTTGGATGAGCCAACCAGCGGCCTGGATCCCGTGCAGATCCGCCAGGTGCGCGAGCTTCTTAGCAGCCTCCGGCCCAAGCATACCATCCTCCTTTCCACCCACATCTTGCAGGAAGTGGAGCAAATTTGCGACCGCGTCCTCATGATCCATCATGGCCGCCTCTTGGCCTATGATACCCCCGCCAACCTCACCAAAAAGCTCCGCGCATTGACCCAGGTCTTTGTCGAAGTGGACGGGAAGGGGGATATAGCCGCTGCCCTCGAATCCCTGCCCGCTGTCCGCAAAGTGATCGAGGAATCCAAAGACGGCGTCTGGACCCGCTATGTCCTGCGCGTCGAACCGGGAGTGGATGTCCGTGAAACCGTCATGAAAATGGCTGCGGACAAAAGCTGGAAACTGCGGGAGCTCCACCGCCAGCTGCCCAGCCTTGAAGATGTATTTGTGGAACTGGCTGCCTCTGAGCCTGTAAAATCCTGACACTGACTGACACGCGATGAGAATTTTCTGGGTGCTGCTAAAAAAAGAACTGCGCGCGTTTTTCGTGTCGCCGATGGCTTATATCGTCCTTGCCCTGATCATGGTGCTGAATGGTTTTTGTCTGCGTGCTGCCCTCTCTCTCCTGGAAAGCGCTCCTAGTGAAGGCTCCATCGTCACCTGGACCTTTGATGCCATCTGGTTCTGGCTCTCTTATTTCTTTGTCTTCCCCCTCCTCACGATGCGCCTCTTTTCGGAGGAGAAAAAAATGGGAACGTTTGAAACCCTCTTCACCGCTCCGGTCCGGGCCTGGCAGGTCGTCTGGGCCAAATACATCGCCTCCGTCATCATTTACTGCGTTCTCTGGGTGCCCAGTTATCTCAACTTTGAGCTTCTGGATTGGATTACCCTGGGACAGATCGAGATGCCCACCGGTGCCCTCAAAGGCAGCTACCTCATCCTTTTTGCCATGGGGTTATTCAACCTTGCCATGGGTTGCCTCGCCTCCGCGCTGACTTCCAATCAGATCATCGCCGCCATCATGTCCTTCACCGCCAGCTTGTTGCATTTCCTGGTTGGGCTTTTCATTAGCGTCATTGGTCGTCAAGTGAACGAAACCTTCGTGGACATCACCAACTACTTCGCCAGTCGCGAGCATATCCGCACCTTCACCAACGGTCTAATCGATACCCGCCCACTGGTTTATTATACCAGCCTCGCTCTCCTCTTCCTCGCCCTGACTCATCAGGTGGTGGAATACCGCCGCTGGAGGTCCTGACCCCCGGCCATCCTTTTCTTTGCCATACGCCGCAATGCCAGATTCTAAGACAGAACCCACTCCGCCTACCCAAGGTTCCATCCCGAAAAGATGGGGCATCGGCCTGAATGTGGCCTTCCAGGTCCTCCTGGTCTTGGCTCTGTTTTTCGGTGTTAACCGCATCAGCTACCGCTACCACACCCGTTGGGACCTCAGTCCCCAGCAAAGCTATACACTCAGTTCGTCCACGCTGAATTATGTCAGCAAGCTCCCCAAGGACGTTTTTATTGCTAACGTCTTTGCCCGTGATGCCAAAATTTTTACCGATGTCCAGGCTCTCCTGGAGGAATACCGCATCAATGGGCGCGGACGTATAAAACTCCGCTCCATTGACCCACTCCGCGACATCGAACGTGCCGAGGAACTCAAGGCTGAAACCGGCCTGCCACTGGACCAAAACGGCATCGTTATCAAAGTGGGCAATCTCACCCGCTTTATTCGTGAGGAGGAAATGGTCATCCGTGACACGGGAACCGAAACCACCCGCGCCATCAAGGCCTTCCGTGGAGAGGACGCCGTCACCTCTGCGCTCATCAATCTCGTCGAAGGTGGCGAACGGAAATTTTATCTCGTCGTCGGCAAAGGCTCCCGCACAGAGACCGCGCTTACCGATGCCATGACCGCCCTCGGCGAACTCGGCCGCCAGCAAAATTTCCAGCTCCTGCCTGTCAATCTCGCTGAAATCAGCCGCATCCCTGAAGACGCAGATGGCTTGCTTCTCGTCGGCATCCGCTACGATTTGTCTGAGCGTGAAATTGCCATGATCAAAACCTTTTGGGAAGGCAAGCGCGCCGGTCTTCTCGTCATGATGGACCCCGCCGGTGAAACCCCGCGCCTCCATGCCTTCCTCGGTTTAAATGGTGTCATTCCTCGTGAAGACCGTGTCCTGTATGCCGAAAGTACCGGCTCAGGCACCCGCAAAGAATTCTCTGTCCAGGGCCTCTTCGATAACGAATCCCCCATCACCCAGCCCTTGGCTGCCTCCACAGTCACTCTTCCTGGCCAGTCCCAGTCTCTCGATGTCCGCTTTGATGACGAATACCTGCAAAACCAGAGCATCACCGTCAATCCTCTCATCGGTGCCTCAGACCGCTATTGGGGGGAGAAAAATTACCTCGAAGACCTCCCGGTTGTGGATGAGGAAGACACCCGCCAGCCCATCTACCTCGCCGCATCTGTAGAGCGCGGCAGCGTGGCGGATCCCCGTTTGCGGGTGGACAGTTGCCGCATGGTCGTGGTTGGAAATGCCTCCATGCTGGATAAAAAATCGGCCTTGGCTGTGAATCGTGATTTCGTCGCCAGCAGTTTGAACTGGATCATCAACCGTGACCGCCTCAGCGGCACCCCGCCCAAGCTCAAGCACAGCTACCGTATCCAGCTCAATCCCCGGCAGAACGAACTCATTTTCTGGATCACCACCATTGCCATGCCTGGCCTCGTTCTCGGGCTAGGCATGCTCGTTTGGGCATCCCGGCGGGCCGCCTGATTTTCACCACCATGCATCTGCGCACCACGGTTCTTTTGCTGCTCCTCGCCCTCGGGCTGGGTGCCATCATTCTCGGCATTGAGCGCTACCTGCCCTCCACCCGCGAGCTTCGTGAAATGAAGCGCGGGCCAGTAAAGTTCAACCGCTCTGAAGTCACTCACTTTGAGGTGGATTCCAGCGGCGGTGACGGCGTCACCCTGGCTCGTGAAGAGGGCACCTGGTGGGTGCGCCGTCCCTTCAATGACCACGCGGATCCAGATAAAGTCACCAAGCTGTTTGATGAACTCCTCGCCATCGGCTGGATCGAGCGCGTCCACCGCGAGGAATTCGATGCTGCCGGCTGGGCCAAAACAGGTCTGGATCAACCTCGCCAAAAACTCCGTCTCAAGGCAGGTAAACAAACCGTTCTAGATCTCTGGTTAGGTGCCCCCTCCGCCCTGCAAGGTGGCCATTACCTCGGCATTCAGAAGATCCGCGAGAAAGACGAAACCGTCTATTACGTCGCCAAAACCACCCTGCCGGATCTCCTCAAGCCCGCTCCCAAAGAATGGCGCGACAGCAAGCTCGTCCGCCTTTCCGCCGAAAATGTCACCAGCCTCAAGCTCGTCCAAGAGGGCGGCCAGATTGAAATGAAACGCGTTGCCGGGACTGAGTCCTGGGTGCTTGTGAAGCCTCTCAATACCCGCGGCAGCAAAGAAAAAATTGGAGAGCTTCTTTCCACCCTACTCAATCTCGAAATCAAGGACGCTGTCGAGACCTCCGCTGGCTCCGCCACTGCCATTGAGTCGGGCACCGGCAGCACAGGAATCATTGCCCAGTCTCTCAAGGTCACCCTCACCAGTACTGCCGAGGACAAAACCTCAAAATCCGTCGAGATCACCCTCACCAAACCTGCTGCAGACGCCGTCGAAACCAAGGCCACCGCCAGCCATCGCCGTCCCGTCTTCACCGTTGTCTCCAAATCTCTCGGCGATCTCTGGTCACAGCCCAATGACCTCCGCGACCGCATGCTCGCTCGCATCGATGAAGACGCTGTCGCCGCCGTCCGCATTGATTCACTCGTCTTCGCCCCCGTTTTGCTGGTCAAAGAATCCGAATCCTGGTTCTTGAAACGCCACAATAAATTGGAACCTGCCAATGGCGATCGCGTTGCTCGTCTCTTTGAATCTCTCAATACCCATCCCATCCGCAGTTATGCCTCAGATTCAGCCGCCAATCTGAGCAGCTACGGTTTGGACAAACCTTTCCTGACTGTTGCCATGGTGACTTCAGAGTCCAAGCAGGCCAAAATCCTCTTTGGAGCCAATGCTGAGCGCACCGAATTTTTCGCCAAGTACGAAAGCGAGCCGAGCGTGTACCAAATTGATGCCACCCTGCTTCCCAGCATTCCGCAGGACGGCATTAAATGGAAGGGCCTCGGTGCACTCCGTTTCACCCAGTTCGCTCTCCGCCAGATCAGCCTTTCCCTCGGCACAAATCCACCCCTCATCCTCAAATACGATCCCACCACGGCCCAGTGGACCGGTGAGCGTGCGGGGCGGGACATCACCCCGATGATAGACCGGGTTAAAGCGGACCGCCTCGCCGGCTTGCTCGCCAAGCTCAATGTTCAGGACTGGTCGGCCGATGCCACCAATGCCATTACTGCCCTTCAAAAGCCCGCCCTGCGCATCGTCGTTACTTTGGGTGAGCCCGGCATTAATACCGGTCCTACCCGCGACATCACACTGAATTTTGCACCCACGCAGGAGGGGATGGAATCCACCGCCCTATACTTCGGCCAAGTGGATTCCGGACCGGATGTCTTCTATATCAGCCGCACGGCCTTGATGGAAATGCTCGAGTCAGTCTTCAAAGAATAGTCGCAAGCTTGGTTCAAATTAGTCCTCCACCGGGTCCGCAGTTCCGCTCACCGTCAGTCGTACAAACCGCCGTGTCATGCTGCCTGCGGGCATCACCGCTTTCACCGTTTCCAGGATGCCGTCATCCGTCAGCAGCGTTTCTGTCACACCGGTTCGGTTCCAGCTCACCTCCCGCAGACCGTCGTTCCATTCCACGTTGAAGCTGCACTCCTCCTTCGCCGCTTTCAGGCGTGTGTAAGTGTACTCAAGCTGGCTTCCATTCCGCACCAGTCTCCCCGGCATAGGTTGCCCGTTCCCAGTCGCACTCCGCATCCCCGTCGCGAATTCCAGCAGATTGGATAGCCCGTTAAAGTCCGGGTCAGCCGCATCCGCTGCATCCCCTTCATTCATCCAGTTTCCATAGTGGGTCATCCGCCAGTTGGACCGCACCAGGTAGCTATACGTCATCGGCACATCGAATGAACCCTGCACAGGATCGTTGCTCGTGATGTGCAAAGTCGCCGTTTGATACCCCACCGGCTGCTGGACCACACTCGGGGCACTGATGGTAAAACTTGTGCTGCCTCCCGGTTGGAGCGTGGTCATTCCCAGCGCCCCTGGCGTAAAGGATCCCGCATTGGGTCCCGTCACACTCAGGGCCAGATTCTTCAACGCTGCCGTGCCCGCATTGCGAATCACAAAAGTCTGGCTCGTATTTGACACCGCCGCCAGGGCCACCGTTCCGCTGCCGTGGACCAAGGCCCTTCCTGTCGGTTGCTCCACCACGATCACTGGCACCGGTGTTGTCAGACCGCTAAAGGCGATCACCGTTTCCACCATCCCTCCACTGCTGCTGTAAAACCCCCCATACGTCTTGCCTCGGGCACGTAGATGCCCGTTCGCGGGTAAAGTCAGATCGTCCAGTTGCCAGTTCGTGCTGCCCATTCTCACCGGCATTCCAGGTATATCTGAAAAGGTCGTTCCACCGTCCGTGCTGACTGCGAACTTCACCTGCGAGACCTCCGGTGCCGCTCCGCTGCGCACCCAGTTCACCACCGATGTGTTCGGCGCGGATAGAGTCGCCACTGCCGCCTCATTAGCCAGCCTAACTAGCAAATTGCGTCCCGTGCTGACGCCTGCCCCGTTAGCCTGGAGAGTCGTGAAATTTCCCCCTGCGACTATTTTTCCATCCGCCAGCAAGGTCACCGCATGCACCGTCCCATTGGCGCGAGGGTTAAATCCAAGGTCCAGCGTTCCGTCCCCATTCACCCTTGCCACATGGCTCCGCGCCGTTCCTACGGCAGCACCGTTAGCACGCAGCGTGGTGAAGTTTCCTCCGATCAAGATTTTGCCATTCGTTTGTCGCACCACACTGAAGACCGCCTGATCAGGCCCCGGATCAAAGTCGCCATCCACCGTCCCGTCGTCATTTAGCCTGGCCAGGTAGGTTCGTGGCGTCATGGCTCCCACACCACCCGGATGCAGGGTGGTAAAGGCTCCTGCCATTAAAATTCGACCATCCCCCTGCATGGCCATGGCATACACGACCGCATTCGCCTGCGGATCGAAAGCCGTATCCAGCGTCCCATCCGCATTCACTCTCGCCATATACATCCGCGCCGTGCTCCCTTCCGCACCATTAGGTTGTAAAGAGGTGAATGCTCCCCCCAGCAGTATTTTCCCGTCTGTCTGCTCCACCACGCTAAACACAGTGCCGTTAGTCCGTGGATCAAAGTCCATGTCCACCTCCCCCTGGGCATTCACCCGCGCGATCTTGCTGCGCGGTGTGCTGGTTACGCCGCCGTTCGGTTGCAGAGTGGTAAAGTCACCTCCTAGCAAGATCATTCCATCCGCCTGCACCGCCACACTTCGCACCACATTGTTAGGCTTCGGGTCAAAGGTGGCGTCCAGCGTCCCATCCGTATTCAGTCGTGCGATATAGTGTCTGGGAGTACTCTCCGCTGCTCCGTTCGGCTGCATGCTGGTGAAACTTCCACCCACCAGGATTTTTCCATCCTCCTGCACCGTCAGGCAGGAAATGATTCCCCCGCCAGCCTTGGGGTCAAAAGTAGCATCCAATGTCCCGTCATTATTCAGCCGTGCGATGTGGTTGCGTGGCACCCCCAGGACCGATGAGAAATTTCCCCCGATGAGCACCTTGCCATCCGCCTGCACTGCCACGGCATACACATCCGTACCCTCCAGTTCCACATCCATTTCATCCACATCTCCGGCAACTGCCGCCCCGCGTGTCACCGTTAGGGTATAAGTCTTCTGCGTCGTTTCATTCTCCGCTGTCACCATGACCGTGATCGTATTCATCCCCACGGTCAGCGGAATGTTGCTGCTCACCGCTCCAGATAGTACAGGCGCCCCGTTCACCGTTATGGTCGCATTCGGTTGCTTCAGCATTGGTGTCACGGTCAGGCTTGTATCCCCATACGGTACACTCGCCACATACGTCATCGTTCCCGCCGCAAAGGCCGGACTCAGTGTCCCGGCGCTCAGCGTCAGCCCGCTCAGGTTTGCATTTCCAGAGATCAGGCCCGTGCCCGTCACCTGGATCTCATAGGGGTTCTCATCCGCATCATTGCTAGCCAGCAGCAGCCGCGCCGTATTCGGCCCGGAGATTTCGGGGGAAAAGCGTACCGTAAAAGTGGTCTCGCCATTGGGCAATACCGGGGCCTGTGCCGGAGCACTCACCGTGAATGCCCCCGCATCCTCCCCGCTGAAAGTAATCCCCAATCCTGCCAGCGGATCCGTTCCGCTGTTCTTCACTTTGAATGTCCTCACAGTGCTTCCCGTGCCATCGCCACTGCTGGCTGCGCTGCCGAAGTCCACACTCCCCACCCCCGTCTCAATTTCCGTTCCAAAGGGATATTCCACCGCTATTTCAGCTTTGCTTTCGGTGGTGTTAAAATTCGCCACTAATTCTACCATCCCACCAGATCCGTTTTGGTAACCACCCACCGTTTTTGCCCGGGCCCTCAGTTGGCCGCTGTTAGGTAGAGAGACCCCTTGAAGCTGCCAGTTACTTCCCGTATTTCCCTCCCGTGTGGCCACCCCGCTTAACGGGGTATAGGTCGTGCCGCTATCCTGACTCACTTCAAAAGTCACCTGGGAGACCTCCGGAGCTGCTCCGTCCCGCTCCCACCTCACCTGGGTAATATCTGGCGCGCTCAGTTCCTGCGTCACTCCATCATTCATCAGCCGGGCGAAGCGGTTGCGTGTGGTATTCACCGAGGCCCCGTTAGGCTGAAGCGTCCCGAAAGTCCCGCCGATCAAGATCTTGCCATCCGCCTGCAAGCCGACCGAATACACATCGTTGTTCGGTTTGGGATCAAACTCGGTATCCAGCGTCCCATCCCCATTCACCCTCGCGATGCGGTTGCGCAGAGTGGACACTGCGGCCCCGTTAGGCTGGAGAGAAGAGAATAAACCACCCAGCAGGATTTGCCCGTTGGTTTGCACAGCGATGCTAAAGACACTGTTATTCGCCCGTGGATCAAAGCCCATGTCCAGTGTCCCATCCGCATTCACGCGGGCGATCCGGCTGCGCGCCGTACTCGCCAGCGCACCATTCGGTTGCAGGGACGCGAATAAACCCCCCAGCAGGATCTTTCCATCCGCTTGCACCGCCACCGTATAGACGATGCCGTCCGTTTTGGGGTCAAAGTCCGCATCCAGCGTCCCGTTCGCATACACTCGGGCGATTCGGCTTCGCAGCGTTGCCTCAGCCGCCCCATTCGGTTGCAGAGATCCGAAGGCTCCTCCTAGCAGGATTTTCCCATCCTCCTGCACCACCACACTCCGCACCAGATTATTCGGTTTGGGGTCAAAGCTCGCATCCACAGTCCCGTCCGTATTCACCCTCGCCAGATAATTTCTCGGCGTACTTTCTGCTGCACCATTGGGCTGCAGAGTCGTGAAAAATCCGCCCAATAAAACCTTACCGTCCGTCTGCAACGCCAAGCTGAAAACCGTTAAATTGGCCTTGGGATCAAAGCTCGCATCCACAGTCCCGTCCACATTCAGCCGCGCCACCCGGTTGCGTTCGATTGCCCCGCCCACTCCGTTCGGTTGAAAGCTCGTAAAATCTCCCCCCGCCAGGATTTTCCCATCCGCCTGCACCGTCACTGCATACACCCTTCCGTTTGCCTGAGGATTGAACCCCACATCCAGCGAACCGTTCGCGTTGAGTCTAGCGATGTGGCCGCGTCCCACGCCCAAGACCGAGGTAAAATCCCCCGCCACAATCATCTTTCCATCGGCCTGCATCACCGTCGCATGCACCGTGTTTCCCACCACGCTCAAATCAAGCGTATCCAGATCTCCTGGTGCCGCCTGTACCGGGCCTGATGCCCACAGTAATCCAGCCACCACCGCAGCCTGGAAAAGGTAAAAACAGCGCAATTTCATAAAACACCACATTGATTCCTAAAAATAATATTATTCGTAAAAATAATAAAGCTAAATTTAGACATTGTTCATGCTAATTTGGGCATGGCGTCTCCCTCCACCCCACGCCCGCCAAGATCTTCGATTTCATGATCCAGCCCTGACCGCCAGGCCCAAGGAGTCGGGGCGTCTCGCCCCGATATCGTCCGCTCTAATACGCCCGCAGCTCCCTAATCCCTCGTTCCTCCCGCCAATCATTTCCCCCAATCACCTCCTCATTCGCCCAAACTTGCTCGCAGGACGTTGATACACCTTCTCCCCCAGCTCCAGAGCTTGGGGGCGCACCTTGTCTCGGTTGGCTTTGATCACCCTCTTCCACGCCCGGTCCGGGCTGGGCGTCTGAGTTGCTTCTTCCAAAAGCGCCAGATCCTGCTCCCGGCCCAGCAGTCTTCCCAGGTCGCGGCTGCGCTCCAGTCTCTTCTGGACGTGAGGCAGATATTCCTCCAGGGCTCCGGTCTGATGATGCAGCACCTTCACTCGCTTGCGCCACTGGTGAAACGCCTCCGGGTCCTGGGTTTCTTCCGCCTCTCTCATCAGTCGCCGTCCTGTCCGATAGCTGGCCTCAAAGTTCTCCTGGATATCCTCCCAGCTGAGCTTTTCAAATGACTGTGCGGACAGATCTTTTTGCAACCGGGTCATCAAGGTCTTGATCTGTCGCATCCGTGGTTTCTCCAGGGGCAGGGGAGTCTCGGGCAAGCGCAGACCTTGTTTCCGCCCCAGTTCCCCCGCCAGCTTTTGCAGCACCATGGCATCCCGCTGATCACCCCCGGCATTCTTGACCGCCTTGATCTCAGCCCTCAGTTTTTCCCGCCGTTTCTTGCCCATCGCTCCACGGCTCAGTCTCAGCAGGGCCTCCATTTTTTTCATCCGCACTCGCAGTTGGTGCAGTGCCTCTTCCGGGTGGTCTTGCAGATCATTCACGGACATCTCTGCCTGCTCAGCTAAAAGCAATAACCGTCCTCTCAGCCACTCTCCGGCTGATGGTGGCTCGCTGGCGACCTTTCCCATACTCAAAATCAAGAGAATCTCACGGTGATGGCAAGTGACAAATGTCCTTCGGTCTCCGCTAACGACTGAACTTTTTTCGCCACTTGGCGCAAGTCCGGTCGGTACTTCCTTGTATCGCTGGCCCCGCCTCCGAACTTGTTCCCCTTTATATCATGTCTCGATTTCCTATAAACTTCTGGCCTGTTCATCCCCATCGGCAAGGGAGGGAAATTCCCCAAACTTTCCCCAAATCCCCAGATGGGGAAACAAATCCCCATGGAATCCCCATCGCAACACATTGGTTTTGAACGATTTGTTGCCCAAAATCCCCACATGGGGAAAAATTGAAATTCATCCCCATCCCCACGCTTTTCCTCGGTTTTGGGAATCTCTGCTGACTCCTTTGTATCCGCAGTTGCACGCGGGCGCGTTGCTTCTACGTTCGCAGCCCATTTTCATTGGCCTGCCGCAGGCCTAACCCAACCCCATGAGCACCCACGTCAAACTCTACATCCCTGGTCCTGTCGAAGTTAGCCCCGCCACCTTTGCGGCCATGTCCCAGCCGATGATGGGTCATCGTGGCAAGGGATTCCAGGATCTGTATGCCGAGATCCAGCCCATGCTGCAGACTCTCTTTGGTACCAAGCAGCAGGTGTTCTTGAGCACCTCTTCTGCCTGGGGCGTCATGGAAGGATCCATTCGTAACTTGGTCAAAAAGAAAGTCCTGAACTGCTGCAATGGTGCCTTTTCGGACAAATGGCTGGATGTCTCCAAGCGCTGCGGCAAACAGGCTGAAGCTTATCAGGTCGAGTGGGGCCAGCCCATCCTGCCAGAGGAAATTGACAAGCGTCTTGCCACCGGTGAATTCGACGCCGTCACCTTCATCCACAATGAAACGTCCACGGGCGTCCTCAGCCCCCTGACGGAAATCGCCGCGCTGAAGAAAAAGTATCCAGACGTGATGTTCATCACGGATTCCGTTTCAGGCTTCACCACTTTGCCGGTGAATTTCGACGAACTCGGCATTGATGTCCTCCTCACCGGCAGCCAGAAAGCTTTTGCCCTGCCTCCTGGTCTGGCGCTCTTCACTGCTTCCGAAGCCGCCATGGCCCGTGCAGCCACCATTGAAGATCGCGGTTACTATTTTGACTTCATCGAGTTCAAAGCCAATGGCGAAAAGAGCATGACGCCGAGCACCCCGTGCATCAGCCTCATCTACGGTCTGCGCCACCAGCTCAAGGCCATGTTTGCTGAAGGTCTGGAAAACCGTTATGCCCGCCATGCCCGCCTCAACGGCATGGTCCATGAATGGGTGCGCAAAAACGGCTTCGAATTTTTTGCTCCTGAAGGCTACCGTTCCAAGTCACTGACCTGCGTCGCCAACAATCGCGAGATTGATGTCGCTGCATTCATCGGCCTCCTCAAAAAGAATCACAGCCTCATCATTGATGGCGGTTACGGAAAGCTGAAGGGCAAGACCTTCCGCATCTCCAACATGGGTGACGAAACCGATGAAACCATCGGTGCCGTCATCGCCGCACTCGACGACAGCTTGGCCAAACTTTAACAGACAATTTGCCTGAGCTGGCGGTGGACCAAGTCCTGGACACCCCGCCGCCCGCTCCAGATTTCACCGCCCTCTCCTTATGTTCCGCCCGCCAGGTCAATGTCCCGCCTGTGGCGAGTGGGTGCCACGCGGAGCTGTTGCGTGCGATGACTGCGGAGCCTGTGACCGGTCCGGCTGGAAAAGTGAGCGGGCGGTTTATGACGGCCTCGATCTGCCGGATGAGGACTTCGATTACAACGAGTTTGTCGAGCGTGAGTTTGGCCAAGAAAAAACTGGCCCCAGAGTTTCTCGGGAAATCTTCTGGCGCTGGGTCGCCGCCATTGTTCTGGCCGTGATGATCCTCGGTTATATCATGTCCGCTTTTTGATCCATGTCCCCAGATCTCTCCACCATCGCCCTCATCGCCGGGAACGGCATCTATCCCGAGACCTTTGTCAAGGCAGCCCGCAGGGCAGGGGTGCAGAAGCTGGTGGTCGCCGCTTTTATCAATGAAACCAAACCGGAACTGGCGGACATGGTGGACGCCATCGAATGGTTCCGTGTCGGCCAGCTTAGCAAGATGATCGCCTTTTTTGTTAGGCAGGGTGTGAAGCAGACCGTGATGGTCGGGCAGATCGCTCCCAAAAATCTCTTCGATCTCCGTCCCGATCTTCGTCTCTTGATGATGCTCGCCCGGCTGAAGCAGAGGAACGCCGAAACCCTCTTTGGTGCCATCAGTGATGAAATGGCCAAGGACGGCATCACTCTCCTGCCTGCCACCACGTTTCTGGAAGACCTCATGCCGGCGCGTGGTCCGGTCGCAGGACCGGCCATTAAAAAACGCCGCTGGGAAGATGCAGATTATGGTTTCACCATTGCCAAGGAAAGCAGCCGCCTGGACATCGGCCAGACCGTGGTGGTGAAAAACGGTACCGTCCTCGCCGTCGAAGCCTTTGAAGGCACCAACGAAGCCGTGAAGCGCGGCGGTGCCATGGGCCGTGGCGGTGCCACCATGGTGAAGGTGGCCAAGCCTAACCAGGATATGCGTTTTGATGTCCCGGTCATCGGCCCAGATACCATTCGCACCGCAGCCGAGGCCGGCGTGGATCTAATTGCTGTGGAAGCAGGTAAAACCTTGTTGTTAGGCCTTGATGAATTGCGCCTGGAATGCCAGCAAAGAAAGGTTTCCGTCATTGCCCTTTAATACCGTTTTACCCATAGGAAAGCCTGCCCCCTTGGCAGAATTTTCTAAAAAGAGCGGTAAAGTCTTGATTTATCAGTGCGATTTCGGAAAAAATGAGCGCTTCCCGCTGAGGCGGGTCTAAAAACGAGTTCTCCAAAACCAACCCTATATGTTACTCACAGCCCTTAAAGTTAAACTTGCTGCCATGGTCGCCGTCGCCGGTATTGATACCGCCGAGATGTCGAACGTGAGTCCAGCTCTGGAATCCGTGCTGACCCAGCTCGCAGCCGATCAAAAGTCCGCCTCCGAACAGCCTGGAAAAGGCCCAGATGTCAACGCATCCTTCAATGCTGCTCTCGCCAAGGTCAAGGAACTCGCCCAAAACGGAGACAAGGATGCTCAATACGCGCTGGGTCACTGGGGCGTGCTCAGCAACAGCAACGTCAATGAGATCATTGAACTCTTCCGCAAAGCCGCAGCCCAGGGACAGACCCTCGCTAAAGTGGAGCTCGCCCAGGTCCTCCTCCAGGCATTCCCTCAGGATCAGGAGCGCGTCCTCGAAGCTGTCAAGCTGATCCAGGAAGCTGAAGCCGCAGGCAACAAAGTCGCCCGCCGTCTTCTGGCTAACCTTCACATCGCCGGCGTCGGTGGTGTGGAAAAGAGCGTCGATAAAGCCAAGGCTCTCCTTGAAAAAGGCAGCGCTGAAGGTGACGGCGAATCCACCCTCGGCCTCAGCCAGCTTTATGCAGCCGGCGTTCCCGGACTGCCTAAGGACGAGCAGAAGTCCCTCGATTATCTCATCGAAGCCACCAAGCAGAAAAACGCTGTGGCCATGAGCACCTATGCCGCACGTCTTTTTGATGGCGATCCAGCCGTCGAAGGCAGCAAGCAGCTCGTGAAGAAAGACCCTGCCACAGCTTTGAAGATGTTTGAAGATGCAGCCGCCACCGGCTTTGCTGCTGCCAACCGTCTCCTCGGTGCCATTTATGAAAATGGTCTCGGTGGTCAGACCAAGGACCTCAAGAAGGCTGTCGAATACTATACCAAGGCCGCTAACGCCAACGATGCCCAGGCTCTCTTCCGTCTCGGCAACTACTTCGAATCCGGCCTTAACGAAGGCGAAGGCGACAAGGCTGTCTCCGTCGTCCAGCAGAACGCCAAGAGCGCTCTGGACCTCTACCGCCTCGCAGCCCAGAACGGTTCTGCGGAAGCTTTCTACAACGTCGGTGTCTATTATGAAACCGGCACTGTCGTGGACAAGGATCCTGCCAAGGCCTTCACCTTCCATCTGCGCGCTGCTAACTCCGGTCTTGCCCAGGCCCAACATCGTCTGGCCGGTCTTTACCAGAATGGTACCGGTGTAGCTCAGGACGTCGTTGCCGCCATGGGGTGGTATCAGCGCGCTGCTGCTCAGAACTTCGCTGCCAGCCAGGTCGCTCTTGGCCAGATGTATGAAATCGGTGCCGGTGGTGCTGCCAATCCTGCCGCTGCTGCACAGGAATACACCAATGCTGCCGAGCAGGGTGCCCCCCTCGCTATGGTCCGCCTTGCAAGTCTGTATGAGCGTGGTCTTGGCACTGCCAAGAATGAGCCTGACCTCGCCCGCGCACTGGCTTATGCCAAGCTCGCTGCTGATGCTTCCGGCAACGCCGAAGTCGCCGTCAAATACCGCGATGAACTTCAGGCTAAGATGACCGCTGCTCAGATTGCTGAAGCAACGAAAATCTATGACAGCAAGAAAGCTTCCGCGCCTGCTGCCAGCGCTACACCTGCCGCTCCAGCGAAGCCTGCAACACCTGCTAAAAAGAAATAAAAAAGAGCAAAAATGACTTGCCTTAACTAGCCCAGCCGCTAGACTCCGGCTCCCCAGAACAGGGGAGCCGGTTTTTTTTATTTCCGGGGCATTAGCTCAGTTGGTAGAGCGCCTGCATGGCATGCAGGAGGTCAGCGGTTCGAACCCGCTATGCTCCACCAAAAAGGTGGCAATCAAACAAGCCCCTTTCTGCTAAACCGATCTGCCGTGAGCATTTGCATCACCCCTCTATTTGCATTGTGGTGCTTCGTGGCCGATAGAGCCAGCCTGACTACCTAACCATACCCATTGTGAGCGAACCGAGACCATCCGAGCCCAAGAAAAAAGCGTCCCTGATGAGCCGCCTGAAGTCAGGTATCAAAAAAGCCATCGGACTGGGCGAAAAGAAACCCAAGACACCCCCGGTCGAAGCCCGTAATCCGGCCAAGATGTTTCCTGATGAACCGGCTTCCCCGGCCAGGACCGGAGAGCGCCCCCGTCGTGATGGCCCTCGTCGTGACCGTCCTGCTCGTGCTGAAGGTGATGAACGCGGTCCACGCCCAGATCGTCCTGCCCGTGAGCCTCGTGAACCCCGCGGTGACCGCCCTCCGCGCGAGCCGCGTGGGGACCGCCCGGCTCGTGAACCTCGCGGTGATCGTCCTGCCCGTGGCGACCGTCCAGATGGACGTGGTCCTCGTCGCGGAGAAAAGCCTGCCCGTGAGCGTGATGCTGGCGATTCCAAGCCTCGCGAGAACTTTGAGGCTCTGCCTCCACCACCCGCACCTCCGGCTCCCGAAGGTCCATTTCCAGAAGCCTTTGAAGTGCTGGGCCTCAGCCCCGCCGTCCTCGCCGCCATTCGTGAGACGGGTTATGAAAAGCCTACACAGATCCAGGCCGAAGCCATCCCCGTCGTTATGGAGGGCCGGGATGTCGTCGGTGCCTCACAGACTGGTACTGGCAAGACCGCAGCCTTTGCTCTTCCAACTCTGAGCCGTATGGGTGCCCCAGGCAAATTCCGTTGCTTGGTTCTCGAACCAACCCGCGAGCTCGCTGCCCAGGTGGTGGAGCAGTTTGAAAAGTATGGCAAGCATACCGGCCTCCGTGTCCTCTTGGTGCATGGGGGTGTGGGTTATGAAAAGCAGCGCAAAGGTCTCCAACAGGGCGTCGATGTGGTCGTAGCCACTCCGGGCCGCCTCCTTGATTTCATGCAGGATGGCACCGCCAATCTGGAGAATCTGGAAGTCCTGATCCTGGACGAAGTGGATCGCATGCTGGACATGGGTTTCCTTCCGGATGTCCGCCGCATCGTTGAGCGCACACCGAAGTCACGTCAGACTCTGTTCTTCTCGGCCACCATGCCGCCGCAGATCAAGACACTGGCTGAGTTTGCCCTCAAAGACCCGACGAGCATTGAGATCGGCATCCGCTTCTCCCCAGCGGAGACGGTCAGCCATTACATGTATCCCGTGGCCAGTGACCAGCGTCAGGAACTCCTGCTGGCTATTCTGAAGAAGACCCACTTCGCCAGCTTGATGATCTTCACCCGCACGAAGGCGCAGGCGGATCAGCTTTATTCCGCCCTCCAGCAGGAAGGTGAATACAAGGTCGCCGTCATGCACTCCGACATCCGTCAGAGCGAGCGTGAGCGCGCCTTGAAGGGCTTCCGCGATGGTGAGTTTGAAGTCATCGTGGCCACTGACCTCGCCGCCCGCGGCCTGGACATCAGCGGCGTGACCCACGTCATCAACTACATGGTGCCGGAGAACTCCGAAGACTACGTGCACCGCATCGGCCGCACCGGTCGTGCTCAAAAAGAAGGCGATGCTTACACCATGTTCAGCGCCGAGGAACTGCCTTCCGTCGCCAGCATTGAGCGATTGATCAACCAGAAGATTGAGCGCAAAAAGCTGGAAGGCTTCACTTACAAATATACCACCGTTCTCGATGAAGAGGACAAGGCCCGTGCGATCCTGCATGGCCGTGGCAAGAAGAAGCGCCGGTAAACGCGATCTCGTTTTAATGAGGCTCATGCGACTTTGGTCTCATGGGCCTTTTTTATAGCCTGCATCCATCGCCTGCTTTGCCGCTTGCATGATGGATGGGCGATGCGACTCCGTCTGGCTGAATGTACGCCAGCCTGTCCCGCCTTCGTCAATCCGCCACTGCTGCACATGTGCTGCCGCTGGCAGTCTTCATGGCGATGACGGGTGTGGTCGGGTGGCTGCGGATCGAGAACTCGGAACTGCCCTGGTATCAGCGCGCGCCGGAGCATTGGCTATACCCGGTGCAGACGGTGCTGGTGGGGGTCATGTTGGTATACTTCGCCCGGCATTACCGGCTAGCCCCTTGGCGGGGTATAGGTTTGGGCATTGTCCTCGGGATACTGGGTATACTCTTCTGGATCGCCCCGGCCTGGGTCTATCAGAGAATGCAGGCAGCCGGTATAAGCCTTCCACAGTGGGTATCCTGGTTCGGGATGGAGGATAGGAGTGTGGGGTTTGATCCTGGCGTTTTGAGTGACTGGCCAGTCTGGCAAAAGGCGGGCATCGGGATGCGCTTCGTGCGCATGGTCATCGTGGTGCCATTGATCGAAGAACTCTTTTGGCGTGGGTTTCTGATGCGCTATGTCGCAGCAGGGGACAGAGACTGGAAGCAGGTGCCCTTTGGTGAGCCTTCTTGGAAGGTCTATATCATCGTGACCACACTGGTGATGCTGGCACACAATCCATCCGATTACCTGGGGGCTTTTGTATGGGGATCACTGGTTTACTTTGTTGCGGTGAGGACCCGGAGCCTGGCGGCCTGTGTGGTGATGCATGCCGTGGGGAATCTGGTGCTCGGGCTATACATTCTGCAGACGAGGCAATGGGGCTTTTGGTAGGCCAGAGGTTATATTCCCCTCAAGTGCAGCGTTGCATCCGGGCGCATTCAGCGGCAAAACAGGCCCACGTATGCAATCTGTCGTGCTGATTCTTTTTCTGCTGGGCCTGCTCTTTACCGGGGTGCTGGGCACAGAAACGCGGTTGCTGTTTTTCTGGCCCGGGGCGGCGTTGCTAGGTCTGGCTGGATTGCTGGCGACGCTGAAGTGGCGGCTGAGGGTGCTATTCCCTCCGGCGGATGTGTGTCTGGCTGTGATGTTGGTTTTCGCCGTTTATATCGCGGCGCGAGCTTATTATTCTCCCGTGGCGGCGTATGCGCGGGAGGATCTTTTTATACTCGCCGGAGCCTGGGTGACTTATATGCTGACAGTGACTGCCGCCAGCCATCCGCGCTGGCGTGTGGCGGTATTCGGTCTGCTCATGGTATTGGTGGTAGGGAATCTGGTGGTGGGGTTTGTGCACCTTTCCGGGAACTGGCAGTTTCATGTGGTGCCGAATTTCATTCGAACGGCTGCTGCGGGGCGCATTGGCGGCTTCTTTGCCAATCCTAATCACCTGGGGGCTTTCTTTTCCATGGTCCTTTTCCTGGCGGGTGGATTCCTCTGCTTTGGTCGTGGCGGGGCGATGCTGAAGCTGTGTCTCGGGTTCCTCATTGTGGCCATGACTCTGGGGGTGGCGCTGACTGCCAGCCGTGGGGCACTGACGGGACTGGCCACGGGTGCGATGATATTTTTCCTGCTCGCGATGGGGGTGGTCTGGCAGACGCAGCGGCATCTATTTTGGAGCCTGCTGGTTGGCAGTGTGGTCGTGGGCGGTTTAGGCGGGGCGGTGTTATGGAAGGTGAATGAGGAATATCTTCGTGGCCGCGAGATCACCAGTCCGATGGCCAATGATGTGAGGCTGGAGATCTGGCATGCCGCTTTGGTGCAGCATTCGCAGTCCCCTGTGATCGGAGCCGGGACGCGGATGTTTTATGATGGCAGTATCCAGTATCGCTCAGACAAGCTGTCGGCATATGCAGGGGAGGCTCTGTTTGCCCACAACGAGTATCTGCAAATGCTGGCGGACTATGGCTGGGCGGGCTTGGGGCTTCTGGGGCTGGTGGTACTGGTGCATGGATGGAACGGTCTGTCTTTTGTGCGCTGGTTTACCCAGCACCGGTTTCTGCAAACCGGGCGTGTAATGAGCAACAATTTGGCTTTGTGTCTTGGGGCGCTGGCAGCGTTGACGGCGGCTCTGGTGCATGCCGCATTCGAGTTTCAGTTCCACGTCGCGGCTCCCGCGATGACGGCTGCCCTGCTGCTGGCGCTGCTTGCCAATCCAGGATTTGAGGGCAGTGAGCATCGTGCGGCACGCCTGCCCACGGTCCGGGTGCTGACGAAACTCCTGCTGGCGGCTGCCTCGCTCCTGCTGCTGGCAGGTCCCTGGTTGCATGGCCGCAGTGACTATCATCTGGCGCGTGCACAAATCGCCGAATCGCAGAAGGATGAGTTCCTGCGCATTCAGGAACTGAATGCAGCGGTGGAGACGGATGCGACGAATCCAGAGGCCTTCTATCAGCGCGGGCTGGCCTTGCTGGAAAAGCTGACGGCTGAACAACGGCGTCCTGATCATCCTGTGCTGAAACGTGCGACGGCGGATCTGGAAAAAGCTGTGGCGCTGAACGGTCATCATTACCTTTATGCTCTGGCTCTGGCGGATGCTTATGATGCGCAAAGCCGACATGAGGAGGCGCTGGTGCAAATTAAGCGTGCGCTGGTCCAGGCACCTCTGCATGAGGAGTCGCGCATGGCACTGGCCGTACATTATCATCGGTTAGGCCAGTTCGCCAAGGCGGAGGAGGCTTATCTTTGGGCCAGTCAGGCTGGTGCCATGAATGAAGAGGGGACTAGCCGCTGGATTGACAATTACCGGCTTCTTCTCCAGCATGTGGTGCTGATGCGCCAATCTCCTGTCCCCCAGCCATGAAACGCTTCTTCTTCCGCCTGAGTTTGAAGCGTCTGTTCGTTCTTTTAATTCTGGGGTGTGCAGCCCTGGTCTTGACCGTGTGGGGCAGTCATGTCTGGGTGGAGAAAACGGCGCATGACCGATGCTATGATGACGTGGCGAAGGTGCCGCCGATGGATGTGGCTCTGGTGCTGGGCTGCTCACCTCGGATCGGAGGCCTGACGAATCTCTTTTATCTGTACCGCATGGAAGCAGCGGCGGCTTTGTTTAGGGCTGGGAAGGTGAAGGCCTTCATCGTCAGCGGGGACAACAGCACTCATCAATACGATGAACCCACGGCCATGAAGGAATCCCTTATCGCTGCCGGGGTGCCTGCCGAGGCGATCCATTGTGACTATGCGGGTTTTCGTACCCTGGATTCCGTGGTGCGCGCGGATGCGATTTTTGACCAGAAGCGCTTCATCGTCGTCTCCCAGCGTTTTCACAATGAGCGGGCGGTGTTTCTAGCGCGTCGCCGGGGACTGGAGGCTGTTGGTTTCAATGCAGAGGACGTGAGCCGCAGCATCGGGCTGAGCACGCATCTGCGGGAATACTTGGCGCGGGTGAATGCGGTGCTGGATGTGACCCTGCTGCAGACAGAGCCGAAGTTTTATGGGCCGAAGGTGAAGGTGCGGTGACGGGGATGCTGAGGTAAAAAGATTTGGGGGTAGAAAGATTTTGTGGATGCAATGGGGCACGCTTTTGAGGGCGGGAGATCGGATTTTGGGGGAGGTTTGGGAAGAGGGGATATTCTACTCCTTCGACGAAAGCGGTGTCGTCGAGGCAAGGGTGCCCTTGCCTCTTTGCCACCGCACTCCAGGACGCTTCGCGGAATTCGAGGGTTATTTCTTTTTGCGGCTGTTTTCGAAGGTCCAGGCTTTTTCGGGGTCCATGCGGGAGAAGTCGTCAGCGGTGGGGCCGCCGCCGAATTGTTTCCAGTATTCTTCGGCGAAGGGATTCAGCTTCGGGCCTTTGGCCGATTCATTGAGGTCGATCTGGCCTTTGAGGGAATCCCACCACTGGTCGTAGCTGGCGAGCATGGACTGGACGATCTCGGGCTTTTGGTCGGCGATGTTTTGCTTCTGTGCGGGATCGGCCTTGAGATCGAAGAGCTGCCAGCCCTGCTTCATGGCTGCGTTGGCTTTTGCTTTGGCCTTGGTGGGCTGAGGGCGCGGGGCCTCACTGACGAGCTGATACTGCGGGGTGCGGATGCTGGCATTGCGGCTCTTGGCCAGGTTGTAGTCCGTGCCTTTCTGCCAGCGGCCGGTGTGGCTGAAGAGGATGCGGTCGTCCCAGGAGGCATCGGGTTTTTCGAGCAGGGGGAGGAGGCTGCGGCCTTCGGCCTGGGCCTCGGCTGCAGGGGGGAGCGTGGCACCGGCGAGCCCGGCCCAGGTGCGGAAAATATCCACATGGGCCGTCAAGGCAGGGCAGTCTGCGGGGGCCAGGGTGCCGGGCCAGCGCCAGAAGGACATGGCCCGTGTACCGCCGAACCAGGGGCTGCCTTTGGACCCGCGCATGTCCGCATTGTAAACCTTCACACCGGCGGTGCCGCCATTGTCATTCATGAAAACGACGAGGGTGTTTTTGGCGATGCCCCACTCCTCCAGCCGGGCTATGAGGCGGCCGACGTTTTCATCGATGTTGTGGATCATGCCAAAGAAGTTGGCCACGTCATCATCCGGCACCTTGCCTTCATACAGGGCCTTGTCCTCTGGCCGGGCGATGTAGGGGCCGTGCGGGGCGTTGGTGGCGATGTGGCAGTAAAAGGGCTGGCCGCCTTTCACGGATTCCAGCCACCGGGTGGCCTGGGCAAAAAACACATCGGTGCAGTAACCCTTGGTTTTGACGAACTCATTGTTATGCAGGATGGCAGGGTCGAAGTAGGTATTGCCGGGTGCATCCCCGCAACTGCCGGGATAACTCTGGCCGATGCCGCCGCCGCCATGGATGAACTGCTCGTCAAACCCGCGGCTGGTGGGGCGGTAGGCGGTTTCATCCCCAAGGTGCCATTTGCCAAAAATGCCGGTGGTGTAGCCCGCCCCCTTCAGCACCTGGGCGATGGTGGTGGCCTTGGGGTCCAGGCGCTCACGCTCCAGGATGGTGTGGGTGATGCCGTTGCGGAATTCATGGCGGCCTGTGAGGATGGCACTGCGTGTGGGCGCGCAGGTGGGGCTGACCATGAAGTCGGCAAAGCGGACGCTCTCGCCACGCAGCTTGTCCAGATGCGGCGTCTTCAGGATGGGGTTGCCATGGGCGGAGAGATCGCCATAACCCTGGTCATCGGTGAGGATGAACAGAATGTTAGGCTTGCTGCCGCTGAGGCCGGCCAGGGCCGCGCTGGTGAAGCAGAGGAAGGTGAGGAGAATTCGGCGCATCATGTGAAGCGCTGAAACGCACTCAGTAGCCAAACATTGCGCCAAAATAAGGGCGGGTGTTAATCCTCCCAGACTTTCAGCAGCTCCACCTCAAAGATCAGCGTTTCATTCGGGGCGATCTCGATGCCGGAGCCACGGTTGCCATAGCCAAGTTTTGGCGGGACAAAGAAGCGGAATTTGGCGCCTTCCTTCATGAGCTGCACGCCTTCTTTCCAGCCCTTGATGACGCGTTTCAGGGGAAATTCCGCGGGTTCGTCGCGGCGGTAGGAGCTGTCAAATTCGGCCCCGTTGATGAGGGTGCCGCGATAGTGGACAACGACGGTGTCCTTGAGTGTGGGGCTTTTACCCGTGCCCTCCTGGAGCACCAAGTATTGCAGTCCGCTGGCCGTGGTGATGACGCCGGGCTGGGTGGCGTTTTCCGCAAGGAATGCCTTGCCGAGTTCGAGGGGAGAATGACCTGCCATGATGAATGAGAAAGTGGAGCCGGATTGCGGCGGGGAGATGGGTGAACCCTTTTCATGGCAAGGATCCGCAAAGTTTCAATGCATCCCGTGCGGGATGCGTTATTTTGGGCTGCGTATGCCGCTCATCTTCTTTTTCCATGCCATGATCACCTGGGCCTTGGTGGGGATGATCTGGCATGTGCAGCGGGTGCAGTACCCACGCTTTTTTCAGGTGGGAGAGGATGCCTTTGGCCGGTATCACATGGACCATTGTTTTCGCATCTCCTTCATGGTCGTGCCGCTCATCCTTCTGGAGGTCGCGACCGCCGGATGGCTGATTTGGGCGGGGCAACGGGGCACCCTTTTCTTGAGCAGCCTGGTGCTGATCGCCCTGGCCTGGATCTGCACCTTTGCTTTGCAGGTGCCCTTGCATAACCGGCTGACCGAAGGCGGAAAGTCAGATGAGATGATCACCCGGCTGATTAGTACGAACTGGCTGCGCACTGTGGCATGGACGATGAGAGGGGTGATGGTGGGGTGGATGTGTTTTGGCGGGGTGGGGTGAGGGGAGTGTGGGCCTTGAAGAACACCGCCCATCCATCCTCCAACGATGAAAACAGGCGGGTAGCATCGCTCCGCTCAGCATACCCGCGCTCCATCCTGCCGCGTCTTCGCAGGAGCGCGAGTATTCTACTCGCCTGACTTTCCTCCGATGAGGGAGGGTCTTGAAGAAACATCGCCTATTCATCCCCCAACGATGAAATCAGGCGGGTAGCATCGCTCCGCTCAACATACCCGCGCTCCATCCTGCCGCGTCTTCGCCGGAGTTCGGGCATCGAGGGGAGTGTGGGCCTTGAATGCACACGGGCGGCTACAGTCTGTCAATTATTTGTATCCTTACCGCGTTTACGTTTACACCGTTTGACCCGGTTTACATTGGAGGCTTTAGTCCGGGTTTCCTATTGGTAATGCCTAACCTGAGATCTGCCTTAAATGACAAGCGATGCCTCTCCTCTGACCATGGTTAGCCGGCATGTGAAAAGGCTGCTTCGTACTCCGTGGTTTCAACCCGAGGGATCGGAGTTTGAACAATGTGATACCTTTTTGGAAACCACTGAAGGATATGTCTGGCGGATTTTTGATCCTGATTGGTCGGGGCCTCCCATGACTGCTGGCGAGGTAGGCTGCTTACAGTTGGTTGAGGATAGTCTGGAAGACCATGTCAGCAGCGAAGTTCGCAAGTTGATTATCGGCTCTGAAATTGTTGCGGTCAGTGATCAAACTATATTTGGAAGCATGGGCATTGTTTTGTCCACGGGTGTCATGGTTGGAATGAATATCTATTGCTCTCGAATCGGATGGGACGCCATCCTCTTATCCGAACTGGAAAAAGAATACTTGGATGAGATGGTTACCGTAGCTGGGCGTCTTCCGATTTGAAGACATATCACTGGGTGAATACTGATCATCCTATGCCATGCTTGGAATCCGTTCGTTGAACTGGAAAATGTAAGGTCGGATTCTCTGACTTCTTTCTATCCGTCAAACCGCACCTCCATTATTTCCGAGGTTGAGCTAAGCCCAATGAGAGAATCCGTTATTGGTGAAAAACCGCGCCTTAAAAAAGGCGCAGTTATGAGACAGACGCCCCTCTGCGGCTGGGGAATGATCATTCGTTCGATAAGCTTCGTTGAAGCTCTGGCTTACAGCAAGAGGAGGTGGTGAAATCGTAGGACCTCCTGTGGAATGTATCCAGCGTTCCATGATCAGCGTTTTTGGAAAACAAAGCCCGGCTTTTCGGCCGGGCTTTGCATCACCGAAGATGAGGAAAACTTATTTGGCGATCCACTGGATTCCGTCGATGACGACGTAGCCGTCGGTGCCGGCGTTGGTGATGGAGACTTCGGCGTTGGTGTCGAAATCGAAGGTGCCGAGGGAAATGCCGAGGCCGTCCACGTCGCCTTCTTTTTTCTGGTTCACGGTGACTTTGGTTTCGCCGCCGGCGTGCTTAACGGTGACAGGGACGTTGCTGGCGCGGTTGTTGCTAGGCGCGTAGGCGAAGATGACTTCATATTTGCCGGCTTTGGGCAGGGTGGCCTTGAAGGTGGCGGCGCGTTCACCCTTGTAGGCGTTGCCATCATGGCTGTAGCCGTTGCCAATGAATTTTTTGGCAGCGCCTCCATTTTGCCAGTCGCCAATTTTGGTGGCGGTGGCATCGTCCAGGACCGTGCCTTTCATGCTCTTTGGGTCCACGCCGCGTGCGCTGGTGGGGCCGGTGTATTCGAGGATCTGGCCGTCTTTGACGAGTTGCTCGCGCAGCTTGTCATAAGGGACTTTTTGCACCGGCAGGTTGCCATCGATGGCGAGGACGGCGGCGCTGGCGGCGGACTGGCCGAGGATCATGAACACGGGCTCCATGCGGATGGAACCGTATGCAATGTGGCTGGCGGACATGGCCACGGGGACGAGGAGGTTTGACCCCTGGCCTTCTTTCGGGACGAGGGCACCGTAGGCGATGGCATAAGGGCCGTTGGTGCTGACGCCGATGTCGCCTTCATTCTGCACGTAGCCTTCGGCGGTGATGTGACGCTGGACGTTGTGGCTATCAATGGTGTAGCTGCCCATGCCGACGGAATCCGGGGTGGGCTTCATTTTGCGGAGTTCGTTTTCGGTCATGACGAAGTGGCCGATCATGCGGCGGGCTTCGCGGATGTAGAGCTGGTGGGACCAGTTGCCGTTGTCGGTGAACTCGTCCTTGGGCAGGCCCCAGGTGTTCAGTTCTTCCTGGACGTTTTTTGGGACGCGTGGGTCGTTGGCGACGAACCAAAGGAGGCCCTGCTGGTAGGTGCGGTGCTCGGCGATGATCTCGCGGCGGCGCTCATAGCTGGCTTCGGGGTAGTCGTAGTTATAGCCGATGTTGTCGAAGCTGAAGGGGCCGTGGTTGTTGGTATCCGTCTTGTGGTTGGGGATGGGGTCAAACTTGCCGAAGAATTCGCCCCAGCCGGTATTCAGGATGCGGAGGAGGAGCTCATACTGGGTGGCATCGTAACCTTCGGGCTTGGGGAAGGGGATGCGGTTGGCGGGATCGTTGGTGTAGCAGGCGCGGAAGCAATAGGCCTGGACGCGCTTGTCGCCTTCGCCTTTGACGCCGGGATCCTCCGTGCTGATGCGTGCGAGGACGCCGCTTTTGGGATCGCCCGGGATTTTATAAGGGCTGATGGGTTCCTTCACGGCACCGAAGTGGTGCTTGTGATGAAGCACTCCGACTTGCACACCGTTGTGCTCTTCGCCATAGACGCTGTTTGCCTCGCGCCCGACGTGGTAATCCACTCCGGCAGCGGCCATGAGGTCGCCCTCATAGGTGGTGTCGATGAACATTTTGCCGCTGTAGGTATTGCCATCAAGGGTGGTGATGGAGACGATTTTGTCGCCTTCCTTTTTCACGCCTTTGGCGCGGTCCAGCCAGGCATCGCGGACGACGGTGATGTTTTGTTCCTTGATCCAGGCTTCGAAGATTTTTTCCGCAGCGCTGGGCTCGAAGATCCACATGGTGCGGTTTTCACCGTCCATGGCTGGGGTGCCCTGGCCTTTGTTGCCGTATTCGCTTTTCTTCTGCTGCACCCAGGAGGAGTCCTTGTCGTAGTGCATGTAGATGCGGTGATAAAACTCGCGGGAGAGGCCACCGATGACGGCTTTGTTGCCAGTATCCGTGAAGCCGAGACCGCCGCTGCTGAGGCCGCCGAGGTGCTTATCCGGGCTGACGATGATGACGGATTTGCCCATCTTTTTCACCTGAATAGCGGAGGTGATGGCGGCGCAGGTGCCGCCATAGATCACGACATCGTGCTCCGCGGTGGCTGCCTGGGCGGCAAGATTGAACGACAAAAGGGCGAAGAGGCAGGTTGGGACTCTCATGAGGGGTGTATTGGGCCAGACGTAGGCGCTTTGTCAACCTACGGGGTGGAGGCGGGGGCACCTTTCCTTGGCTTTCGAAATATGAGACCAACCATGCCCCCGATGAAGACGAAGATGAGGATGTTAACGAGGTTCAGTCGCCAAAAACTGTGGGTGGGCGGGGGAGATGCAGGGGCGGGCTTTTGAAAAAGATCCTCCACGGCAAAACCGGTGTCATAGCTGTAATCCGGCTGGTGGGGGGTGAAGGGTACCTGCATGACCAGGGTCCCTTGCTCATAGCTGGCCTGGACGGAGGCCAGCTCACCGAGCTGCGGAAAGAAGGTGAATTCCATCCAGGCATTGGCGATGACCTCCGCTGAGGGGAGGGTGAAGAAGACATCCACTGAGCGGTCTGCGGTGCGTAGGTCCACGGGTTCGCTGCCGGGCCAAAGGGGCTCCCAACGGGCGATGGTACCCAGGCCTGTGGGGTGGTCATTGATGCGGATTAAAACGTGCTTCTGGAGGAACTGGGTGAGGGCGGGCTTGACGGCATTGAGTTCGGCCGGGGCCAGGAAGTGATCCTGGTCTTTATCCAGCGGCATCATGCGGGCGAGAGTGAAGAGGCTGAAGGTGAAGCGGAGCTCAAGCTGCTGCCGCTCCACCAGAATACGCAGCGGGGTGACATCGGCCGGGTGGGCGGATGCGGGGAGGGGGAGGATGCAAGCCAGAAGGAAGGCCCCCTTGATCAGCCTGGCCAGGAAGCATGAGCAGATAGGATCAAGGATGCTTCTTCGCATGGCGAATGGCGACATAAAGAAGAACCGCTCCGGGCACAGGAAAAATCACCTCGTCAAGCCATGTCTTATCCAAGCCGCCACAGAGGCATGATCTCAGCGACAGCCAAGGCGAAACCATGCCGCAAACAGCTGTTGCCATGGCAATGAGTGTCCAGCGGAAAATGCGGCTATGGACTTGTTCACTGGATCTGGCGCTGAGCATGCCGAATCCGAAGCCCATCAAGCCGATGCCCATCAGCATAGACAAAGGTGCCTCAGGCTTTAGATAGATGATGAGGCGGGTAAGGGGCGGCTGTAAGATGCTTGCAACAAAAGGGCGGGACGTTTCATTAAAATCGCCATGGTTGATCTCACAAACCAACGTATTTTCCATCCGGTAGACGATCATCCAGCCCATCATCAGGAGCCAAGAAATAGACATGCCCTCCAAGAGGGCCAGACTGCGTCTGCGCCATGCCGGGTTATTGCCTGAAGAAGGTCTATGTGGCGTATCCAATATCTGAGTCTGACATTTTAAACTATCCCAGCCAAGAATTTAATGAGGCTGCCTGTTTGAAAGTCCTCGGGTGAGCTCTTCGTTCATCATTAAATCTTATGCGCCTCGTTTCTACCCTGACCCTGCTTTCTCTTTCCACCGCACTGGCTGACTGGCCGCAATGGCGGGGGCCTGGCCGTGATGGGGTGTCCACGGATACGACGCCGATCGCGGAGAGTTTCCCGGAGGAGGGGCTGACGAAGGTGTGGGAGAGCGACTTTATCCCGAGTGATCACTTGGGGGGGCATGGCAGCCCGGTGGTGGCGGGGGAGCAGGCTTTTATTTCGGTGGTGTGGCATGACAAGGTGCCTTCAGAGCAGCGGGAGATTGATTCTGAGGTGATGCAGCAGATGAACTATCGAGGCACGTCGCCGGAACTGGCTAAAAAGATGGAGGCTGACCGCCTCTCCATGCCGGCCATGCGCGGGGCGAAGCTGGAGGAATGGCTGGTGGCGTGGCGCAAAGAAAACCTGAGCAAGAAGGAGGACCTGAGCCTGGGCAAGTGGGCGGAGTCCCGCTTTAAGGCAGGGAAGACGGCGCTGCCGCTGGAGGAGCTGGCGAAGGTCTCGAAGCGCCAGGGGAAACCCTTTGCCAATGTGGAGGAATTTAAGCTGTGGATGGACAAGGAGCAGCTCTCGCAGCCGGTGAAGGACAAGCTGATGGTGGCGGTGCCGAATACGATCAAGGTGGCGAAGGATGTGGTCGTGTGCCTGGACATCAACACGGGCAAGGAAGTCTGGAAGTTCGAGGCTGAAGGCAAGCCAACGGGCCGCAGCTCCAGCAGCACGGCGGCGGTGGTGGATGAAAAGGTGTATGCCGCAGGCAGCACGCATTTGTACTGCATCAGCCAAAAGGACGGTAAAATGATCTGGAAGGCACCGCTGCCGGCGGGTGGTCCAGCGGCCTCGCCACTGGTGGTGGGGGATGTGGTCTATATGGCGGCAGGCCGTGCGCAGGCCTTTTCTACAGCGGAGGGAAAGATCCTGTGGGAGCAGAAGGAAGCCAGCGGCAATACCGGCAGCCCGGTGCTGTGGACGCCGGAATCTGGTGAACCAGTGCTCTTAATCGTGGGTGCGAAGGCTCTCCATGGCCTATCTCCCAAGGATGGAAAAGTGCTGTGGGATGTAGAAGGTGGCGGCCAGTCCACTCCGGTCTCACAGGGGGACTGGCTGGTGATTTACAGCGGGGCGAAGGATGTGGGTCTGCGCGCTTATCAATATGTGAAGGACGCAGAGCCGAAGGCGGCTTGGTCGCACTACTGGGAGACGGTGCGCTACAGCGGCAGCCCGATCATCCATGAGGGCCATGTGTATCTGACCTGTGGCGGCAAGCACCAGTGCGTGGAGCTGGCCGGTGGGAAAGTGAACTGGCTGGAAAATGAGGTCAATAGCACCATCACGTCGCCGATTTTGGCGGATGGAAAGCTGATCGTGTATGAAAACAACGGCAGCCACCTGCGCATGGTGAAGGCGGAGGCGGGCGGCTATCAGCAGCTCGGCCGGGCCAAGGTGGAAGGCATGGGCTGCACGTCCCCGGCGCTGAGCAACGGCAAGCTGATCGTCCGCCAGCGGGAAAAGCTGGTGTGTTTTGACCTGCGTCCGAAGCAGTGAGGTGTGGCGGGATTCGCCATTTTGGAGGACCTTTGCGCTCTTTGACGAAGGGGCGGAGGTGGTTTTCGTCGTGATTCAAGGCTGAAAGAAAGCATTCTGGAATTTAACGGACGCTAATTATAAAGGCGAAAATTATTGAAATTATATTGAGTGTGATTAGAATGCGGCCATTCTTTATAAAATGGGCATTCTCTGTGGTTACTGGCGACACTTGGGCGACTCACCTTCGGGCGCGCTTAAGTCTGTTGCAGTAGGTGGCCGTGCAATCGCACGGGCAGCGAGCCTTTTTGTGCTCATGGGACTGGCCTGTACACAGGCCTCTGCGCAGACGGTGGGAACGCAGTATAAGGTCACGCGCGTGGGTAGGGATGTGCTGGGTGGACAAGGGTATTTTCAGTCCCAGAACATCATGGCGATTTCGCCGGACGGGCGCTATGCCACAGGGGTGCGCTTTGGCAGTACAACGCGCGCGTTTTTGATGACGACGACGCTGCCGGTGGTGACGGATCTGGCTAAAGTGGACTCCTCCCATCCGTATGCGTACGGCAAGGATGTGAATGATGAGGGTGATGTGGTGGGCTATGAAAAATGGACGGCGGGGAATACGGTGAACATTATCCCGTGGTTTTATGACCGCAGCGCGGGCACGGTGACATCGCTCTACAATGCGCTGAATCCCACGGCGACTGCCATCCCGACGGCGATCACGGCCGGGAGTACCCATGCTTTTGGAACGGTGGATGTGGACGGGCCTTTGGGGGCAGGAGCCAGCCAGGGTGTGTATTGGAATTTGAGCACACGGGCACGGACAAATATCCCAGGGGTTCGGGAAGTGCTGGACGCTTCGGCCGATGGCAGTGTGCTGCTGGTGGTGGACAGTGCCGGGCTGGGCAAGATCCTGCGCGGCAGTGTGGCCTCCGGCTGGACGACGACGGTGGCGAGCTTTGGCTATATCCACGGCGGCAAAGTGAGTCCGGATGGCCGCTATGTGGGCACGACGGAAGTGGAAAACGACTGCCTCATGGGCCCGCTGGTGTTTGATACGGTGGCAGGCACGCGGACGAATCTGGCGATGCAGTCCGGGGATACGCTGGGTGCGACGGTGGGTGCCATCAGCGATACCGGACGGGTGCTAGGCTCTGTGCAGACGACCAACGTTGCGGGCAGCTTTTCGGTGATGTGGTTAACGCCAACCAGCAGCTACACCACCTTCCTTAATGTGCTGGTCAGCGATGGCCATGCGGCGCAGGACTCGACCTATTATGCCTGGAATCTTTACAACGGTGGCGATGGCATTTCGGCCAATGGCCAGACGATGAGCATCTATGGACGGAACATTTCAGCGGTGGAGGATTCGATGCTTTTCCAGCAGAATTGCAGCACGATCACGCTGAATCCGACGAGCCTGAGCAATGCACCATTGGGCTCAGCGTATAGCCAGACTATTTCAGCCACCGGTGGCACGGCTCCCTATGTGTATAGTCTCAGCAGTGGCAGCATGCCTGCGGGGCTGACTTTGAGTCCTTTCACAGGGGTGATTTCTGGCACACGCACCACCCTGGATGCGACGAACTTCACGGTGCGGGCGGTGGATGCTATCGGATGTAGTGGATCACGCAGCTACAGCTTTGCACAGATTTGCGGCACAGTTACGCTTTTGCCGGTGTCGCCTGCCAATGCGGTGATCAATAGCAGCTATAGCCAGACATTCACGGCCAGTGGTGGCAACAGTCCCTATACCTGGGCGGTGACGGGCGGTTCTTTACCCACCGGGCTGAGCCTGAACAGCTCCACAGGTGTCATCAGCGGTACACCAACGGTGGCCAACAGCGGGGCAAATATCACGCTGAGGGCGACGGACAGCGTAGGCTGCCAGGGGACTGCGCAAGTAACATTGGTGGTATGCCCGACGATCACTATGAGCCCGTCTTCTTTTTCAAACGGGACGTTAGGCCTGAACTATACCGCCACCGTATCCGCCAATACGGGTACGCCACCGCATACCTTTACGGTTGCCAGCGGCAGCCTGCCCGCAGGGCTGTCTTTGAATTCGGCAAGCGGAGTGATCTCGGGGATGCCGACTACTGCGGCGACTGCAACACTGACGATGCGCGCAACAGATGCCAACGGTTGCACGGGCACCCGAGCTTATACATTAAAGATCAATGCGGCCGCATCCGATTTCGGGGATTACAGCCTGTTTGGTACTGCCAGCAGTACGGTCAACAGCCGTCTTCGCCTCGGTGCGCTGGTGGATGCAGAAGGCGGTGCTATCACGAACGAGACGGCTACCGGCGATGATGAATTTGGTTCGGACGATGAAGATGGGGTGACCTTTACCGAGCTTGTGCAAGGTCAGGCGGGGACGGCAACGGTGCGCCTCACCAACACCCGTGGCTCGACATCCCGCTTGAACATGTGGATCGACTGGAACGGGGATGGCACTTTGAGCAGCACTGAGCAGGTGGCGAGCAATGTGTCTATTTCCAACGGTACGAACAATGCCAGCCGCGCCGTCAACTTTACGGTGCCGACAACGGCTGTGGAAGGCCAGATCGGTGCGCGGGTGAGGTTGACCTCCACTTCCAATCCGGGCAGCACGGGAGCCAGTGGAATTGGGGAGGTGGAGGATTATCTCGTCACCGTCAAAAGCCTGTGCCCATCTTTTGCCGTCATCGTGGTGAACTATAACAACAACACGATGAGCCGTTTCAATGGGGAAAATGGAGCGCATCTGGCCACTTGGTCCCCCTCGGGATTGAGTGCGCCTAACTATGGATACCGTGTCAGTGACAATACGCTTTTGGTGGCGAACGGATCCGCCAGCACCATCACCAAGCACAACCCATTTACGGGTGCTCTTATCAGTACCCTAGTTCCAGCCGGGCGAGGTCTGAACTTCCCTTACCAGATGGCAGTGGCACAGGATACAAGCATCTACATTGCCAACCAAAACGCGAACAATGTGCTCCGTTTCAACCAGACGACTGGAGAGGTTTTGGGCACGGTGCTCACCACCACCACACCAGCGGGTCTGGTGTTTGATGAGTCTAACCGTCTGTTCATCACGCAGAACATCTCTGGTGGGACCCTGCGCATGTACAATAGCAGTGGCACCTTGCTATCCACGGTGGCGACCTGGCCCGCGGGTGAGTTTCCACGTGGTCTGGCCTGGGGGCCGGATGACCGCCTGTATGTCAACGTGCGGAATAACAATGCCAACAATGGACGCGTGGATGCCATCACAATCGCTACCGGGGCACGGAGCACCTTTGTCACCCTGGACTCTGGATCCCAACCATACACCGGCATCAAGTGGAGCCCAGATGGCAATATGTATGTGGTGGATTATGCAGAGAACGAAGTGGATGTCTTTTCATCCTCTGGCGCTCTACTGCGCACACTGAAGACAAGCCTGAACGGTCCTCATGCAGTGGCCTTTGCAGACTGTCAGCCTTCGACGCAAGACTTTGGTGACTATGCGGGTTTTGGTTCAGCTAACAGCACCTGGAGCAGCACCACCCGCCTGGGCAATGAGGCGGATACGGAAAGCCAGGCACGAGCGAACATGAATGCCAATGGTGATGACATTGATGACACGGATGATGAAGATGGTGTCACCATGCCTGCCACGCTCACCGCAGGCAGCACGGTCACGATCCCCGTCAAGTTCCTGAACACATCAGGGAGCACCGTTTATTTAAATGCCTGGCTGGATGCCAATCTCAATGGCGACCTGAGTGATGCCGGGGAGAGGGTGATTTCCAACCAGCCGGTGGCCAACGGCTCCAACGGGGTAACACAAAACATCTCGATCACAGTTCCGCAGACGATCACGCCAGGTGTTGCAGGCATGCGCTTCCGGCTTTCAAACGTGAGCAATGTCTCACCGACAGGCTCCGGCGGCACGGGCGAAGTTGAGGATTACATCGTCACCCTGCAATCTGCCCCGGTGGATTATGGCGATCATTCGCCGTTTGCCTCTGCGAGCAGCATTGTCAGCAGCAATCTGCGGATCGGGACTACTGCGACAGATTCGGAAACCTCCAATCCGGCGAACAGTACGGCGACAGGCGATGATGCGACGGGCGCTGACGATGAGGACAGTGTGATGCCCACCCTGACCATCGGCGCGGCCAGCACTCTAAATCTGAGCCTTTTCAATAACACCGGTGCCAATGCTTATCTAACTGGTTGGATCGACTGGAATAACGACGGCACGTTGGACAGCAGTGAGAGAATCATTCCCGAAACGACCCTATCTACCAGCGGCACTGTCCAGTCGCGATCCTTTACGGTGAATGTTCCAAGCACCGCTACGCGAGGGACTGCCATTGGCGTGCGTCTGCGCATTTCATCTCTGGCGTCCATTCCCGCAACGGGCAGTTATGGCTCGGGAGAAGTGGAAGATTATCAGGTGACTCCGCAGTGCGTCACGGTCACGGTGAATCCGTCGTCCCTGGCTGCCCCGGTGACGGGCGCGAACTATTCCCAAACTTTAAGCGCCAGCGGAGGTACAGCGCCTTATACTTTTACAGTTGTATCCGGTGCACTGCCTAGCTGGGCCCTATTGAATCCGAATACGGGTGCCCTGGCAGGGACGCCTAACACGACGGCGGCTGCTTCATTCACGATCCAAGCTTCGGATGCCAACGGTTGCACTGGTACACGCAGCTATACTTTAACTCCCAGCTGTCCGACGTTGGTGATCAGCACCACCAGTCTGCCTGCGGGGTCCGTGGGCAGTGCGTATAACCAGACCTTGAGCGTCACGGGCGGGGCCGCTCCCTATACCTGGACGGTGGCTTCAGGAACCCTTCCCGGCGGACTTTCCCTGGCAGCCTCCACAGGTGTTATCAGTGGCACCCCGACTACCGGAAACGGCGCCGGAGTTTCGGTCACTTTCCGTGCCACGGATGCAAACGGCTGTGCCGTCACACGCTTGATTGTGATGCGGGTTTGTCCAGTCATCAGTATGACTCCGAGCTCATTGCCTGTGCCAGTGGTGGGCAGCAGTTATAGCCAAACAGTATCTGCTAGCGGCGGGGCCACTCCGTATGTCTATACCTTGAGCAGCGGCAGTCTGCCTGCCGGTCTAAGTTTGAATAGCAGTTCCGGTGTGATTTCCGGTACAGCCACCGCCGTGAGCACGGCCAACTTCATTGTCCGCGCCACGGATGCCAACGGCTGTGTAGGAGACCGGGCCTACAGCGTCAGCCCATCGTGCCCATCCTTGACGGTAACTCCCGGCAGCCTGCCTGTAGCCACCGTGGGCGCGGCGTATAACCAAACGCTAACTGCATCCGGGGGCACGGCTTCTTATGCCTGGGCCATCAGCAGTGGTACCCTCCCAGCGGGGCTTTCTTTGAATGCCTCCACAGGGGCCATTACCGGCACGCCGACGACTGCCAACGGAGCGGGGGTCTCGGTCACGTTTAGAGTGACTGATGCGAATGGCTGCCAGGGAACAGCAGTGCTTTCTGTGAAGGTGTGTCCAGTGGTGACCTTGTCTCCATCCTCACTGCCGTCCGTTAATGCAGGGGTGGCTTATTCGCAGACGCTGACCGGTGCTGGTGGCACTTCTCCTTATACTTTCACTGTCAGTTCAGGTTCCTTGCCTACAGGGCTGTCGCTGAGCAGTTCCGGCGTCATCAGCGGGACTGCCAATGCAGGAACCTCTTCTAATTTCATCGCCAGAATTACCGATGCGAATGGTTGTACCGGCACTCGGGCGTATGCAGTGACGGTGGGTTGCGCGGCGCTCACCATTAACCCAGCCACCTTGCCTTCCAGCTTGGTTGGAGCATCCTATTCACAGGCTCTGAGTGGCGATTTCACTTCCGGGTTGCAGGGGCAATATTACCTTGGAACAAATTTCCAAACACTGGCGCTTACTCGTCAGGACACGGCCATCAATTTCACCTGGGGCAGCGGTTCTCCAGATTCCACGATCCCGACCGAAGGTTTCTCCGCCCGCTGGACGGGTACCATTTTGCCATCGGAATCTGGCAACTATACCTTCCGCACGACGACGGATGATGGTGTGCGGCTTTGGGTGAATGATGTGCTGGTGATCGACCGCTGGGTGGACCAGGGCGCGTCCGCCTACTCTGCCACGGTGAGCCTGACGGCCGGTGTGCCAGTAAACGTGCGCATGGACTATTATGAAAACGGAGGGGAAGCTGTGGCTGTGCTGGACTGGTCAGGCCCGTCGTTTGTGATGAAGTCGCTCACTGAATGGACGGCTTATGAGTGGTCGGTGGTCAGTGGCAGCCTTCCTGAAGGTGTGACCCTCAATCCGGCTACCGGACTCATCAGTGGGGTGCTGACTACGTCAGACTCAACGACCTTCACCGTCAGGGCGCGGGACTGGAAGGGATGTGAAGGCACCCGTACTTATACCATTACTGCTGGTTGTCCGGTTATCACGATGACGCCGCAGAGTCTTCCTGCCGCCGCCGTTGGGGTGCCATACAGTCAAACTTTGGTGGCAGATCCCTTGGTGGGGCTGACAGGGGATTATTATTCCGGGACGAATTTCACCAGCCTTCTGCTGAGCCGTAAGGATGCGGCCATCAATTTTGAATGGGGCAATGGCTCACCGGATCCTATTATCCCGAGTGACAAGTTCTCTGTGCGCTGGACGGGGAATGTGGTGCCTGCGGCAACGGGTACTTATACGTTCATGACCACCAGTGATGACGGCTTCCGTCTCTGGGTGAATAACGTCCTGGTCATCAACCAGTGGAATGACCACGCGCCGACCAACTATGCGGCAGCGGTCAATCTGACGGCGGGGACTGCGGTGCCGATCAAGGTCGAATTCTATGAAAATGCCGGCGGTGCCGTGGCGATGCTTTACTGGAACGGCCCAGGAATGGCATCCCAGCCAATCACTCAATGGCAGAGCTATACCTGGAGTGTGGCCAGCGGCAGTCTGCCTGCGGGCCTCACTCTGAATCCGGCATCTGGGGTGATCAGTGGCACGCCGACGAGCGGGCTGAACTCCGCTTTCACCATCCGGGCGACGGATGGCACCGGCTGTTCTGGAACACGGGCCTATACCCTGGGCCCTGCCTGCCCGACCATCACCATCACGCCGAGCACGGTGCCGGATGCTTATCTGGGTTCAGCCTACAGCCGGACCCTGACAGCGACCGGTGGCACGGCTCCACGGACCTGGACTCTTGCATCAGGAGCTTTGCCCGCAGGGCTTTCGCTCAGTGGGGCAGGGGTGATCAGTGGTACGCCGACAGCGATTGGCGCGGCCAGTTTCACCGTGCTGGTCACCGATGCTGCTGGCTGTCAAGCGACGCAAAGTTATAACATGACGGCGCGCAGTATGGGCCTTGGAAACTTGGTGTGGGTGGACATGAACAATGACGGTGTGCGCCAATCTTCAGAAAGTGGCGTCGCCGGTCTGCGGCTGGAACTCTGGACGACCGGCAGCAATGGTGTGCGCGAGAATGGCGGTGGAGATGATGTGAAAGCGGCTGCGGATGTACTGACGGATGCCAATGGTGCTTACCAGTTCATCAACCTCGCTCCAGGAAGCTATTATGTCAGGATCCCCACGCCGCCGCTGCACTTCCCACAAGTGAGCACTGCGGTGGTGACTCTGGACAACGGCGTGGACAATGACAGCAATGCCGTGCAGGCAGGTGGCAAGGGCACGCAGGTAGTTAGCCCGATCATTGTGCTCAGCCCGGCCAGTGAGCCTGCTACAGGTGTGGACGGTGATGGCACAGACATTGATGCGACGGTGGACTTCGGGTTTGCCAATCTGGATGCCTGCTACGTCACCAACTTTTTTGACAACCCGAGTTTTGAATTCCAGCAATTGGCGAACAGCACCGGCACCAATGCCAGTGTGCTGGGATACAACGGCACCGGAACCGGCTTGGGCGCAGGCATCAATGCATATCAGTGGACGGCGGGCAGCAATGCGACGAGCGGCCTGGGCGAGCCGATCCAGCGGGTGCAGGTGCAGGCGGGCAGCAGCGGTGGACAGGTAGCCTGGGTGGAAAGCCTGAAATCGCGACATGGCCGCCGTCATGTTCTCCTCCAAGGAACCAATGCGAAGGTGAGTCTCCGAGCCTCGGGCGGCGGAGGATGGAGCACGGCGCTCCAGGCAGGTCGTGAATATCAGCTCTCTGTCTGGGCGGCGAATGCGAGCTCGGCACCGGCTTCGCTGATCTGGGATCTGGGGGCCAACGCGGCCGTGTTCCAAGTCATCAGCGGGACAGCGCAGGGGACGTATTCCCAATATACAGTGCCGCAGTCTGAGATGGTCATCTCTGCAGAAGGTGAGCAGCAGTGCTGCGACCTGCCCATCACGGCGGGTTCCTTGAACAGCTTCGGCTCCTCTGACTATAACGGCTGGTCGGAAGCGGTGAACAACGGCCAGCAGCCTGGATGGCGGCAGATGACGTGGCGCTTTAGAATCGCTGCCGGGGCCACCCCTTCTCAGATTGATACGGCCAGCATTTTGCTGGGCGGAGCCACGGCTGGCGGTGCTGTGGTAGTGGATTACGTTTCACTCTGCCAAGTCTCCACCGTCAACACACTGGCAGTGGGCAATCTGGTGTGGAACGATATTAACAACGATGGTCTGAAGGATACCAGCGAACTGGGCCGCAGCGGTGTGACCGTGGAGCTTTATCGCAGCTCTGACCTGACCGCCGGGAATGATGACGATGTGTTCGTCGGTACGACGACGACATCCAGCACGGGCAGCTATCAGTTCTCAGATCTTTCGGAAGGCCGTTATGTAGTGAAGGTCACGCCGCCGACAGCGCTGCCGCTGACTGGCGGTACTCCGGTAACGTTGGACAATGGCGTCAACAATGACAACAACGGCAGCCAGCCTGGAGGCCGAGGAACGGCGCTTTTCAGTCCGGTCATTACCCTGACAGCAGGGCAGGAGCCTATCAATGATGGCGATGACAACGCTAATACGGATCTGAGTGTGGACTTTGGTCTGTTCAGCGGATTCACCATCGGTAACCAGGTCTGGGCTGACTTGAACAACAACGGTGTTTTTGACAGCGGAACGGAATCCGGCATCAGCGGAGTAACGGTACAACTTTTGAATGCTGCGGATACGGTGGTGGCGACGACAACGACCAACGGCAGCGGGGTGTATTCGCTGACTTCTGATGTCGCAGGAAGCTTCCGCATACGTATTCCAGTGCCGAATTCCACGTATCCGCTGGCCAGCGGTGTGGCTGACAGCAATGACAACGGGGAAGACAATGACAGCAACGGTCTGCAACCAGGCGGTGTGGGCACGGCTGTATTCAGCCCGTTCTTTATGCTGGCTGCCGGCAGAGAACCGGGGAGCAACGGTACTGGCAATGCAGAGAATACCCTGGACTTTGGTTTCCGTGCCTGCCCTACCCTGGTATTGAATCCTGCGGTGCTGGGCGCAGCGACGAGGAATCTATCGTATTCGGTAACACTGAATACCACAGGCGGCACGGGACCCTACAGTTACTCTCTCAGTACAGGGAGTCTGCCTGAAGGACTAACATTGAATGCTTCAGGGCTGCTTTCGGGCACCGTATCATCCTCGGCCTTCCTGGGCGATTATAACTTCACCCTGCGGGCGACCGATGCGACGGGGTGCTTTGGTTCACGTGCTTATACTCTGCGTGTCACTCAAGGGATCATCTCCATCAGCCCGCCGGTATTGCCCGGAGCTGTCCAGTATGCGGCCTATACGCAGGCGCTAACAGCCGCTGGAGGAACCTCTCCGTATGCATGGAGTGCCTCTCCAAGAGCTCCTACCGGGGCGGTGGCATGGTGGCCGGGGGAGAATAGCGCGGGGACATTGATCGGCATTGATTCCGGCACGGCCTTTGAGGGCACGTCCTATGGGACGGGACGTGTGGGCAATGCGTTTGTCTTTGATGGGACGAATGATTATGTGGCAGTGGGCGATGCGCCGGAACTGCGTCCTGCCTTGCTGACTTTGGAGGCCTGGGTGAATCCAAGCTATCCGATGAATGGAAACGCCTCGGTGATTTCAAAAACCACGTCATCGCTGGGAACGGACGGCTATGGCCTGGGGCAGCTAGGTGCGGACAATACCTTTGGCTTTTGGATCAATAACCGAAGCAGCAACCGGGTGACGACGACGCTGACCTCCGGCGTGTGGCAGCATGTGGTGGCCACCTATGACGGCAGCATGATGAAGCTGTACGTGAATGGGGTGTTGGTCTCCAGCCTGAGTTTCACAGGCGGCATTACGCACAGCACGACCTCTGTCCTGATCGGCGGCGGTGTGGCGGATGGTCCTTGGAAGGGCGGCGTGGATGAGGTGCTGATTTATGAGCGGGATCTGTCCCTGGCGGAAATCCAGACCCGATATAATGCGACGCAGACGGGCAATCAGGGAATGCCACAAGGGCTGAGCCTGAATGCATCCACAGGTGTCCTGAGCGGCACACCGACATCCATTCCAGGTGTCTATACCTTTACGGCGAGGGCGGTGGATGCGGTGGGGACATTGGGCCTGCGGGATTATACTCTGGTGCTAAATTGCCCAAGCCCGGTCATCACTCCTGAAACGCTTCCAGATGCCACGCGTCTGGCTGCCTATAGTGCCCAGACGCTGACTGCGGCTGGTGGCACGGCTCCGTATAGCTGGAATGTGAGTGCAGGCAGCCTGCCGACGGGCATCACTCTTTCCACAGGTGGTGTCCTCAGCGGTACCCCGACAGCCAGCCCGGAGACTTATAACTTTACCGTTCGGGCTTTGGATGCTGCGGGTTGCCAGGCTACTCGGGCGTATAGCCTGCGAGTCGTTTGCGGAGCACTGGCCATCAGCCCTTCCTCGCTGCCTGCTGCCCAGCAGTTTGTCTCGTATTCCCCTCAGTCTCTTTCCAGCAGCGGGGGGACGGGGGCGTATGTCTATTCGATTTCCACCGGTGCACTGCCTTCCGGCATGGCTCTATCCTCCGGCGGCAGTCTGAGCGGCACACCGAATGCTGCACCGGGCAGTTACGGGGTCACTATTCGTTCTACCGACAGCGTGGGTTGCTTCAGCACCCGGGCTTATGTGATCACGGTGGCCTGTCCGGTGATCGGCATCTCGCCATCCAGCTTGCCTGTGGGGAACCAGAATGTGGCTTATTCGCAACAACTGACTGCCAGCAATGGGAACGGCTCCTATACCTGGGCTATCGCTGCGGATTCGCTGCCTGCGGGGCTGACACTTTCTGCGGGAGGATTGATTTCCGGGACCGTGACGGCACCTTCTGGAAGCTATCCGGTGACGGTCCGGGTCACGGATGGCTCCAATTGTACGGCCACACGCAGCTATACCCTGGTGATAGCCTGCCCGGTGATGACGGTTGCCCCGGCATCCCTGCCTGCGGGTACGGGAGGCACGTTCTATAGCCAAACACTGACAGCAACGGGCGGTGTGGGGCCTTATACCTGGAGTGTGTTGGGTGGAAATCTGCCTAGCGGTGTGACTCTATCCAGCGGTGGTGTGCTTTCTGGAACGCCATCGGTCAGCAGCTTTGGCAGTTATACCTTTAATGTCAGGATCACGGATTCCCGCGCTTGTGTGCAGGATACCAATCTGACGCTGACGATCAGTTGTCCGGTGATCACGATGAACCCTTCCTCCCTGCCTGCTGGCAGTGTGGGCGTGGCCTATGATGCTTCCTTGAATGCTACAGGGGGCACGGGCTCGTATCTTTGGAGTGTGGTGAATGGCAGTCTGCCACCGGGGCTGCAACTTGTGCAGGGCGGCGGGACGCTTGTTGGCGCTGGCACGGCCTATGATGAGGTCTTTGACCCTGCGGGTTCCGTGACGGTGGATCCGCCGGATGCCGCTTCTGGTTCCCAGTCTCAAGGTGGCTCCGCTGGACCTGAACAGGTTGGCTATTGGTCCCTGTCCGCAGCGGGCGGAATCAGCCTGGATCATCCTACACTGGGCAACCTGGAAAGCGGTGCGCAGACGGCATTGGACGGCACGGCTTTAAAATTCCAGATCTCCAGCAATGCACCTACTCTGCTGGGGCAGTTGGATGATGAAGACACGGTGTCCGCCGTCTGGGACGCGACGGTTGTATTTGATGAGACGGATGCGGTGATTCAGTTGCAGCCTAACACCCGATATACTGTGAGCTTGCTGCTGGATGGCAGCCATGGATTGCTGGAACCGGATACGGATATCGAACCGACATTCACACTGGAACTGCTGGATGGAGCAGGCAATGCTGTGACCTCAATATCCTCTGGGACTGTCGTGGATCTACGGGATTTGCTGGCAGCGGAGACGACTGCTGGAACGGTCAATGTGACTTTTGCAACGGGTGCTGTGGTGGCTCCGGGTGCGGTGGGATTGCGGGTGAAGGGCAGTGCAATGCTGAACCGGGATGCCATGCAGGTGACCACCACTTTTGCCACGGTGAAGAATCTGCTGATCACCAGCAGCAGTGCGACGGGGAGCAGCGTGAGCGCGAAGATCGTCGGCACGCCTCTATGCAGTGATGACGAGCAGGGATTCACACTGCGTGCGACGGATGCCAATGGCTGTGCGGCGGTGGGTGATTACACCATCACTGTGAACTGTGCGCCAGTAACGCTGGTGACGACGGCACTGGATGATGCGGTGGTGGGGGAAAGTTATCTCCAAGTTCTCGAGGCTTCAGAAGGACTGGCACCTTACACATGGACACTGGCGGCAGGCTCACTGCCGACGGGCCTTTCTCTGGCACCTACCGGCGGCATTACCGGTGTGCCGACTGTGGCGATGGAAAGCACCTTCACTGTGCGAGTGACGGATGCCTGCGGATGCTCCGCCACGAGAGTGCTGACATTGACCAGTGGTTGTCCGTTCATCGATGTGACGCCAGAAGAGCTGCCGAAAGCTTATCTGAGCACGGCTTATAACCAGGAGCTGACGGCTACCGGCGGCACAGGGCCCTACCTTTGGTCCATCGAATCCGGTGAACTGCCGGATGGGCTGAGCCTGAGCGCCGGTGGTGTCATCACTGGTCAGGCCAGCGAGATCGTATCGGCCTTGTTCACAGTCGTGGTCACGGATGCGTATGGATGCTCCTCGGTGCGGGCTTATAGCCTCACTTCCAATGGACTGTCCCTGGGCAATCTGGTCTTCAATGATGTGAATTTGAATGGTCTCCGCGATGTGGGTGAGCCGGGGGTGGAGGGCGCGACGGTCCAGCTTTGGAGTACCGGGGCGGATCAGGCCATCGGCGGAAGTGGGGGAAATGCGGATGCCCAGGTGGGCAGCACGCAGGTGACAACGAATACGGGTGCGTATGCCTTTACCGGACTGGCTGCGGGTTATTATTATGTGCGGGTGATCCCGCCAGCTCTATGCCCACTGCCAGGAGGAAGTCCGGTGAATGAGGACAATGGCGTGGACAATGACAACAACTCAGCCAGCCAGCCAAGCGGCTCCGGGACGGTGATCTACGGCCCGGTGGTGCATCTGACCAATGGCGGTGAGCCGACGGCGGAAGATGGTGATGAAGATACTGATTTCACCCAGGATTTTGGTCTGTTCCGTGGGATGAGCCTGGGCAACCTGGTCTTCCAGGATAGCAATGACAACGGACTGCGTGACGGAGGTGAGCCCGGCATTAACGGGGTAACGGTCGAGCTATGGTCTCCTGGAACCGATGACCAGTTTGGTGGAACCGATGATGTGCGGCTGCAAACGACGACCACCACGGGTGGAGGAGTGTATGGGTTCACGTCTTTGCCGCCGGGACGTTATTACATGCGCATCCCTGCACCGCCGCTGTCGCATCCCCTTTCCAGCAGCAACACGGAGATGCGGGATATCGCGGTGGATAATGATGACAACGGGCACCAGCTCGCTGGCGGTTCCATTTATAGTCCGATCATCACACTGACAACGGGTGAGGAAACCACGGACGACGGCTATACAGATGACACGGTGGACTTTGGTCTGTGTAATGTACAGCCTACGGCTTATGTCTCGGCCACGACGGATGATGGCATCCAGCTATACGATCCGGTGCAGCGCCAGTTTAAGGGCGTATTCCACCATCCATTTGGCACAAGTCACAACCAGGGAGATGGCGACCCGTTTGATGTGCCGTATGACATTGAACTGGGGCCGGATGGCAACTTTTACGTCGCCCATTTCGGAGCCAGCAATATCCGGAGGATCAACGCCCTCGGCCAGGACCAGGGTGCCGTGTTGAATAACTCAGCGGCATTGGTCAGCTTTATTGTGTCCTTTGCTATCGGGCCTGATGGTAACTTTTATGTGGTGGATCACAATGGGCAGCGAGTGGTGAGATTTCATGGACCGCTGAGCACCACGCCGGGCGAACCGATGGGTGAGGCACCGTTTACACTTTTCACTCAGACAGGGATTCAGGATCTGAATTTTGGTCCAGACGGGAACCTGTATGCGGTGATTCAAAGCGGGGCGAACCGCGAGGTGCGGCGCTATAGTGCGACCACTGGTGCACTGCTGAATGTCATCGTTACGGATGTGCAGCTGGTGAACATGGTGCCAGGGGGCGAGCCTGTGGCCATCATCTCCGGCATCGATATCCATGGAAGCACGCTTTATGGGATTAACCGTCTGGACGGTGAAATTTTCCGTGTCAATCTGGCGCAGCCGTCAGCCCCGGGAGCGCCTGAACTGCTGGCGACTCTGGATTCCGCCGGGGTCGGTTTGGTGGAAGCGCGAGACATTGAGATGAATCCTGGAAACGGGAAGCTCTACATCGCCGGGTATAACTGGAGCAAGCCAGTGGTCGGTGGAACCAATGCGACGGGATCCGTCGTCGAGGTGGACATCAGCACGGCCCCCAACGGTACTGTGCGTGTCTTTGAAGCTCCGATCCCAACGCCGCCAGGGCCTAACAATGAGATTTGGTCCTGCCCGCATTCAATGGCGTTCGGGCGTCCGCTTGTGAAGCTGGCTGACAGTGTTTCCATCGGCAGTTTGGTCTGGAATGATGCCAATGCCAACGGTGTCTATGAAGCCGGTGAGCGAGGCATCCCGAGTGTGCGTGTGGAACTGTGGCACGATGCCGATGAGGATCTTGGCAATGGTGCAGAACTGCTCCTGGGCTGGACCTATACGGATGAGCGTGGGGCGTATTATTTCTCCGGGCAGGCTCCAGGCCGTTATCAGGTGAAAATTCCTGCCATCAACTTCTCCGAAGGGCTGCCGCTGGCCGGTTCAGGCTACAGCACGCCGTTTACCTCAGAGGAGGACAATCAGACCGACAATGATGACAATGGCATCCAGGCGGCAGACTATGCTGAAACCGTCAGCCCCATTATCACTCTGACGGTGGGTGGCGAACCGACAGGCAATGGCATCACGGGTGCGGAGCTGGGCAGTGGTGGGGACCTGGATAACTACTCTGGGGATGCCAACGGTGACATGACGGTGGACTTTGGTTTTGTGGAACCGGGCTACATGAGCATCGGCAACCTTGTGTTCAACGACCTCAACGGCAACCGCCGCTTCGATAGCGGAGAGGGCGTGAATGATGCGATCGTTCAGCTTTACTACAGAGGACAGAAGCCGGGTGTGGACCAGCCGCTGACCTCCACGGTGACGGCGGGGGGCGGTAAGTACCTCTTTGACGGATTGTGGGAGGGGCAGTATTTCGTGCATCTGCCAGCCAGACAGTTCCTCTCTGAGGGCGTGTTGAGCGGGCTTTTCAGTCTGGAGGACGTGGTGGCTGGTGATGATGACCAGGGGCAGGATGCCCTGGATGGAACTCATCCGACTGTGGAAGGTATCAGCACCGGATGGGTGACGCTGATCCGTGACAATGCACCTGTGGACTCTGGAATTGAGACCGGTTTTGCAGCCAACGATGACAATGGGGATGATGCTAATGGCGACATGACCGTGGACTTTGGCCTTTTCCGTCCGGTGGCGGTGGGGAACCTGGTGTTCATCGATAGCAATTCCAATGGCCACTTTGATGAAGGTGAAGGCGTGAGCGGGGTGACTGTGGAGCTTTATGCATCCAATCAGGTGCCTGGGGATGAGCCGGCGTTGATGACCACCGTCACGGACAGCCTGGGTCTCTACCTCTTTGATTTCCTGCGCACAGGCAGTTACATCGTGCACATCCCGGCAAGCATGTTCGCGAATGGTGGCCCGCTTTATCAGAGGGTGAGCCTTGATGAAGGACTTTCCGGGGATGACGACATTGGGGAAGATGGGATCAACGAAGGCAATCCAGCCGAAGTGGGCGTGAGCTCGTCCATCATCAACCTTTTCCCAGGCTCCGCCCCGAGTTTCCTGACTGGAGAGACAGGATTCAATTCCAACAGCGACAATGAAAATGACGCGGCAGTGGACCTGACTGTGGACTTTGGTTTCCAGAGTCCCGTGGGCGTGGGCAACCTCGTCTATATGGACACACCAGATAATGGTGTGGATGACGTTTGGGTGGAAATATACAGTGCTGACCAGCAGCCTGGGCTGTCCACACCGCTGTATCGTCAGAGGACAGCCAATGGCGGACGCTACTTCTTCGATTATCTCATTGATGGAGAGTATATTGTCCACATTCCGGCCTCCGAGTTTGGAGTCGGACGTCCATTGTTCCAGGCTGTTTCACTCACGGGTGCTCAGACTGGACCCGAGGACGATGACAAGGGGGAGGATGGCATCGACAATGCCAATCCGCTGCAAAATGGCATCAGCACACGGATGATCTCCCTGGCTGCGGATACATCACCCACCGATACGGACACAGAAACCGGTGTCTCTGCTGGCCTCGACAATTTCGACGACAACAACTTCGATCTCACGGTGGACTTTGGTTTCACCATGAGCAGCCAGAACGGCGTGGGCGTGGGCAACTTGGTTTATCGAGATGCCAATGGTAATAGTAGCTATGATGCGGACGAGGGTGTGGACGGCGTGCGCGTCGAGCTGTTCCCTGCGGATGCAGATTTGGAGACGAATTCCCCGATGGCCATCACGGATACGACGAATGAGGGCATCTACTTTTTCGGCGGCCTTGAGGCTGGAGATTATGTGGTGAGAATCCCTGCCAGCGAGTTTGCCCTTGGGCGGCCTCTTTATGGCTGGAATTCTCTGCCAGGGCAGGGCGGGGATGATGGCATCGACGACCATCTGGATGAAAACGGCAGCGATGCAGATCCAGTGCAGTTTGGCGTGGTTTCGGCCGTCATCCAGCTTGAGCCTGGAACGGAGCCAGAAAACAGCTCGGGCGAATTTGGCCGAGATGCCTTCATGGATGATGCGAATGATGCCAACGCTGACCTGACCGTGGACTTTGGTTTCGGCAAACTGGCTGCTGTGGGCAATCTGGTCTTCATTGATGAAAACGGCAATGGCCATGCCGATGCTGGAGAAGGCCTGGAAGGTGTGACCGTGGAACTTTTTGAGGAAGGTGCAGACCCTCTCAATGCTGAGCCTGTGGGCACGGCGGTCACGGATGTAGATGGCCATTACCTGATTTCAGAGTTGCAGCCTGGCAGCTACTTCCTGCATGTGCCCTTTGACACGTTCCTGTCAGGAAGTCCGCTCTATCTGCATCTGAGCACCACAGGAACATCTGTGGGCGATGATAATACGGGTGAAGATGGTGTGGATGATGCCCGGCCCGATCTCAATGGGATCAGCACGGCAGTATTCGCCCTGAGCGCCACGACTTCTCCTGCGGGGACGTCGGCAGAAGGTGGCTTGGGTGGTGCGTCTGACGATACCAATGATGCATCTGTGGATTTGACCCGTGACTTTGGTTTTGTGCCGCAGGTGCAGGTGGGCAATTTGATCTTCAGTGACGATAATGAGGATGGATACTTCGATATAGATACCGAATACGGTATCGAAGGTGTGACCGTGGAATTGTGGTCGAATGACCCTGGAGCCACGGAACCGCTAGCGACGACGACTTCCGATGCTAACGGCATTTATAGCTTCACGACCGTTCCGGGATCCTATCATCTGCGCGTGGATGCTGCCCAGTTCGCGGCAGAGGCGGTGCTGGAAAATCGGGTGCCTTCATCCATCGTCACACCGAATGAAGAGGATATCTTTGTGGATGATGACTTTGGCCAGGATGCCTATGCCACCGGCGATGTGACGGTCAGCGGAGTGCGCACAGCAGCCTTCACACTCATGCCGCAGGCAGCTCCTGGGGAGGAAAATGGAGAGACTGGATTCCTGTTCTATGAAGATGACTTGGTGGATCTGGACTCGGATCTGACGGTGGATCTTGGCTTTGTGCCGGGGGCTGGCGGATTTGGCATGGCTGGACGTGGGATGAGCATGGCTCCTGCCGCTAGCACTGGGACTGAGACAGGTGGTACCTGGGAGACGGCCTCGGCTGACATTGGCCCGCCTGAGGGAGACCTGGATGCGGACGGTGCAGCCAACCTGCTGGAATACGCCCTGGGCACGGACCCTGCATCAGGCATCCAGACACCGCATTTCTTCCTGCAAACGGATGCTGCTACTGGCCGTGTGGATGCCGTGGTGATCCGCCCTAGCGGTGGCCGTGCAGACATCATTTACCAGCCGGAATCTCGTCTGGATCTGCGCAGTGGTGACTGGCTGCGCCTAACGGCTCCTCCGACCATCACACAGAACAATGATGGCACCGAAACTCTTCGTTACACAGGTGTATCCGGTGTGGGTGAACTGGGCTTCCTGCGCTTAAATGTGAGCCTGGATGCTGATCTCAATGGACGTGCTGAGGCCACTGCTGCCACAGCCACTCACGCCTGGATACGCCGCGATATCACGGGCCAGCAAAGCTTCTCGATGCCGCTTCTGGATGCGGATGTTTTCCAGGGGACGAATATCTCCGGGGTGAAGAGCCGCCTGGAAAATGGACGTGCCTATTATGTGGAAGTCCTCAATGGAAGCCACGAAGGGCAAAGGTATGAACTGGATGAAGAGGCGACGAGCAACAATGCCCTGGCCTTTGAATCCACTACTCCAGATCTCAGCGGTGTACGTCTGGCCGTGCGCCCACACTGGACGGTGGACCGTCTCTTCCCGGCGGATGCCCTGAATGCAGGTGCAGATGAAAGCGTGGCTGACCGTCTCCTGTTCTTTGATACCGCCTCCGGGACCTTTGTCACAAGCTGGCTATCCGCCGATGGCTGGACGGGTGGTAGTGATGGCAAGCGCATCCTTGCCCCTGGTGAAGGTCTATTCATTCACGCCCGCAGTGGTACGGTTTCACTGACCCTGACTGGTGTGGTGAGAGACACGAAATTCGCGCTCCCTGTCTCGGCAGGTATGCAGCTCATCGGCAGCGGCTTCCCGGCGGCCCATACGGTGCAGTCCCTCGGCCTGACCACGGAGGCTGGATTCGCATCCTCCGAGACCCCGGCGCAGGCCACGCGGCTGCGGCTTTGGAAAGGTGACATCACCCCTGGGGACGGCAGCTACCGTAATTTGTATCTTCAGAATCCGGGCTCGGTTTGGCTGGATGAAGCGGATGGCACAGATGTCAGCACGCAGACTCTCTTTGAGCCGACTCGCGCCTGGTTCCTGGTTACTCCGGTGGCCGTGCCAGGGTATCAAGAGCCGTGATATGGTTTACATCAAAAAGCCCCGCAGACGATGAAGTCGGCGGGGCTTTCTTTTTGGAGCTAAGGGGATGCTAATGGGGCCTAGCGCTGAACTTTGGAGTCGCCGCCCTCGGCCAGCTTCTGCACTTCCACCAGGGTGGCCATGCTGGTATCTCCGGGAGTGGTCATGGCCAGGGCACCGTGGGCGGCACCGTAGTCCACAGCCTTTTGCGGATCGTTTTCCAAAAGCATCCCTGCCACCAGACCGGCGACGAAGCTGTCTCCGGCACCGATGCGGTCCAGGATATCGAAACGCGGGTAGTTGCGGCTGCGGTAGAACTGTCCTTCGTGATAGCAGAGGGCACCCCAGTCATTGACACTGGCTGTGTGCACTCGGCGCAGGGTGGCGGCGACGGTTTTGAGGTTCGGATATTCTCCGATCAGGCGCTCGATGGCCGGACGCAGCTTGGAGTCTTCGATGGCAAAGATGTCATCTGGATCTGTGGCGACGGCGCTGGCCACCGGCGGCTCATCACTGAGCACGCCGAACATCACATCAATGTAAGGGGCGAGCTGGCGGTTGAGCGCCTGCGCACCGGGAAAACCGCCGCGCTCCTGCCAGAGGGAGGGGCGGTAGTTGAGGTCATAGCTGACGGTCACGCCGTGACGCTTCGCGGCCTCGCAGGCCTGGATGGTCAGCTCGGCCGTGGATTCGGACAGCCCGGCGAAGATGCCGCCCGTGTGCAGCCAGCGGCAGCCCAGGGTGCCAAAAAGATGGTCGAAATCGAAGTCGCCCGGCTTCAGTTGTGAGGCCGCACTGTGGCCGCGGTCCACGCTGCCCTTGGCCCCGCGCACGCCAAAACCGCGCTCAGTGAAGTTGATCGGATTGCGCACGCGTTTGCCCATGCCGTCATACGGCACCCATTTGATGAGGTCGGTATCGACACCGCCTTGCAGGATCAGGTCCTCGATCAGGCGGCCGATTTCATTGTCCGCAAAGGCGGTCAGGATGCCAGTGCGAAGGCCAAAGCAGCGCCGTCCGCCGCGAGCGACATTGTATTCGCCACCGCCCTCCCAGGTGGTGAACTGGCGGGAGGTGCGGACCCTCCCCTCACCAGGATCCAGACGCAGCAAAACTTCACCGAGGGAGAGGACATCGTAGTACGGTTGGCGGGACATGAGAACGGTAGATATGAAGCGTACACGGGCGGGAGCAAGGGGGAAGCTGTATGGAGAGGTGGGGATTTGGAGCCCAGTGCTCTTTGTGAAGCGGCTTATGAGGCTTATAGGACTATAGGATGAATAGGACTTATCCAATGAGGCCAGGAATTGAGGTGAAATTTGAGGGTGGCATTCATTACCCTGCTTCACAGATCACTGGCACCCGGCATCCTTCCTGCTAAAAGTGCCCTGAATGATACCGACCAACCCTTTGCGGGAGCATGGCTTCCGCCTCCTTGAAGATGAACTGAAGTTCCTGATGGATGCTTTTGCCAATGTGCTGCGCCGTCTGGGCGAGCCTGCACTGGCTGAAAAGCTGCCTTGGGCAGGCAAATGCGAAGGGATCGGGGATTCACCGGACCGCGCTTTGGGGCAGGCGTACTCCATCGCCTTTCAGATGCTGAACATTGTGGAGGAGCGCGCGGCCGCCCAGGTGCGCCGCCTGCGTGAAAAGGACAAAGGCCCCCAGGCGGAAAAAGGTCTGTGGCCGGACAATCTGCGTGAGATGCAGGCTCTGGGCCTGAGCCAGGAGGAGCTGATCGATGTCCTGCGTGAGGTTTTGGTGGAACCCGTTTTGACCGCCCACCCGACTGAGGCAAAGAGGGAGACGGTGCGTGAACTGCATCTGGAAATCTACAGTCTGATGAACCGCCATGAGAACCCGGCCTACACGCCGCGTGAACAGGCGCGTCTGCAGACTCATCTGGAGACACGGCTGGAAAACCTCTGGCGCACCGGTGAGATCCACGTGACCCGGCCCACCATTGATGCGGAACTGCAAAACGCGCTGCATTACCTGCGTGAAGTATTTCCCGAAGCTCTTTCCCGCGCTCACACACATCTGCGGGAAGCCTGGATCTCAGCCGGATATGATGCGGCCTCGGTGGACAGCCTGCCGCCGCTGCTGCGCTTTGGCACCTGGATCGGTGGAGACCGCGACGGGCATCCCTTTGTCACCTCCGAGGTGACTGAGAAATCCCTCAGCTCCCTGCGGGCGAATGCGCTGCGCATCCAGCGGCGCTCCCTGGAGGCGCTGGCTTTCCAGTCGCCGCTCAGCTCTTTGTTTCAAAAAACGCCCCAGGCTCTTGAGGCGTTGATCGAGCGTCTAACCACCAGCCTTCAGGCCGAGCCTGCGGTGGACCTAGCCTATATCCTGGAGCGCAACAAGGAGGAGCCTTGGCGTGCCGCCATCTACCTCATGCGGGCGAAGATCGTCCTGGCTACGGATAAGCCGGATTCACCTGCTGCCTATACCGAGGCCCCGCAACTGGACGCCGACCTGATGGCCTATGCGGAGTCTCTGGAAGCGGTGGGCGCGAGCACCCTGGTGCAGGAGTTCATCGTTCCTTTCCGCAGGCAGTTGCTGGCTTTCGGATTCCATTCCGCCATTCTGGACATCCGGCAAAATTCCGCCTTTCACGAGAAGGCGCTGGATCAGCTCATGGGCACCGCCGGGCTGCTGGGCGGGCGTCCGCTCAGTGAGTGGTCACTGTCAGAAAAGCGTGCCTTTTTGGAAAAGGAGCTGCTGTCTCCACGCCCCTTTCTGGCTCCTGGCATGAAAGCGGGACCGGAGGCGGATACCGTGCTGGCCTGTTTCCGCGTGGTCGCCACCCACCTGGCTAAATATGGTCCGGCTGGCCTGGGGGCGTTGATTGTTTCCATGACCAAAAACGTCGAGGATCTACTGACGGTTTACATCCTGGCCCGCGAGGCCGGACTGACGGAATGGTCTGCGGAGGGACTGCGCTGCCCGTTGCCTGTGACTCCCTTGTTTGAGACGATGGATGACCTTGAAGCGGGGCCGGGTATCGTGGAGGAATTTCTCTCCCATGACGTCACTAAACGCAGTCTGAAGAAGGATAAAAAGACCTTCCAGATGATGGTGGGCTATTCGGATTCTAACAAAGATTGCGGCATTTTGGCCAGCCAGTGGGCGCTGCATCGTGCCCAGACTGCACTGGCTTCCACTTGCGCGGCCCATGGGGTGAACCCTGTGTTTTTCCACGGTCGCGGCGGTACAGTAGGCCGTGGTGCAGGACCGACGCACTGGTTCATGGAGGCTTTGCCGCAGGGTTCGTTAGGCGGCTGGTTGCGCATGACGGAGCAGGGGGAGACCATTGCTCAAAAGTATGCTCATTTGGGCTCCGCCGTTTACAATACGGAGCTGCTCATGGCCTCCGCTGCGGCTGCCACTGCTCGCCATCGCCATGCGAAGGGGGAGCCTCTGGCCATTCATTCCACGATGGACCGCCTCGCCGCCTGGAGCCGCGATGCTTATCGCGGTCTGCTGCATGCACCGGACTTCATGCGCTTTTACCGCGCGGCCACGCCGATCGATGCCCTGGAGCACGCCCGCATCGGTTCCCGCCCGAGCCGTCGCACAGGGCAGGCCACGCTGGATGATTTGCGCGCCATTCCTTGGGTCTTTTCATGGACACAGTCACGCTTTTACCTGCCGGGCTGGTTTGGTGCAGGCTCGGCTTTGGAAAAGCTGCGTTCCGAGGATACGGCTGCTTTTGAAGAACTGCGCACGCAGCTTCGCGGCTCTCCCTTCCTCCGCTACGTGCTGACCAACATCGAAAGCTCCCTCGTCAGTGCCAACCCGGATCTCATGCGCCTGTATGCAAGCCTGGTCCCGGATGACATGGTGCGTGAAACCTTCCTGGGCACCATCCTGGCCGAATACACCCGCACCCGCGAGCTGCTGGAAGACATCTTCCAGGGCACCTTTGCAGATCGGCGTCCGCGCCTAGCTTATACCCTGGATATTCGTGAAGAACCTCTGCGTGTCCTTCATCATCAGCAGGTGAATCTGCTGCGTGAATGGCGTGCCTGCCTGGCTGCGGGTGAAAATGAAGGCGCTGAGGCGATGCTGCCGGACATGCTCATCTCCGTCAATGCGCTGGCCTCCGGCTTGAGGACCACCGGATAGCCGCTGTGCGCTGGAAACAGAGTGCGGACGCCCTCGTCCGCATCCTTTCAATGCCGCATTTCAACAGCTCGTCGGCACCCGCTGGGCGAGCTTCACGGCGTGCGGGATCGCGCCTAACACAAAGTTTAGACACTCCACGGCACCCTGCGGTTTCCCCGGCAGGGCAATGACCAGCGCCCGGTCCACAATGGCGGCCAGGCTGCGGCTCAGGATGGCATTGGGCGTGATCTCCACGGAGCGCATGCGCATCAGCTCGCCAAAGCCCGGGATCTCCACCCGCAGGATGCCACGGATGGCCTCCGGGGTTACATCACGCACATCGATGCCGGTGCCGCCGGTCGTGAGGACGAGCCCGCAGCCCTGGGAAATCAGGGACTGGATGGCCGACTGGATGCGGGCCAGATCATCGGGCACGATGACCTCGCTAATGACCTGCCAGCCATAGCCCTCGGCGGCAGTCCGCAGCGCGGGGCCGCCCAGGTCTTCATACACGCCTTGGCTGGCGCGGTCGGAAACCGTGATGATGCCGACGGGGATGGGAGTGGAAACAGGAGACATGGGAAGGTGGATCAGGGCAGGGGAGTTTTGGTTTTGGAAAGCAGGCGGACATCTGTGATCTGGATGTTCTTGTCCACCGCCTTGCACATGTCATAAATGGTTAGGGCTGCAATGCTGACTGCGGTCAACGCTTCCATTTCGACGCCCGTGGCCGCGGTGGTCTTGACCGTGGCGGTGAGGTGCACGTTTTCCCCGGTGACATCAAAATCCACGGCCACCTTGCTCAGCGGGATCTGGTGGCAGAGGGGGATGAGATGCTGGGTCTGCTTGGCGGCCTGGATGCCGGCGATACGGGCCACGGCCAGGACATCGCCCTTTTTGAGGCCGTTTTCACGGATCAGGCGCAGAGTATCTGGATGCAGCAGGAGACGTCCTTCCGCGATGGCCTCGCGCAGGCAGGGCGTCTTGTCAGAGATGTCCACCATGCTGGCTTTTCCAGCATCGTCCAGGTGTGTGAGGGAGGGCATGCTTGTATGATGGCAAGGCATGCCCGGTGCTCAAATGGAAGTCTTGCCCCCATGCCTGAATAGGGCCTCGCAAGGTATGAAGATGTCCGTGGCGATAAGGCCAGGGACATCCTGTTGACGAGCGGCCTCAGGGGAAGGCTTAGTACACGTCGCGGCGGTAGCGTTTGGCTTCCTTGAAGGCGGTCATGTATTCCACGGCTTCTTCAGGGGTCTTGCCACCTTCTTTTTCGATGATTGTGTGGAGGGCCTTGTCCACATCCACGGCCATGCGGGCGGCATCGCCGCAGACGTAGAAGATGGCACCTTGCTCCAGCCACGCGAAGATCTCGGCGCTGTTTTCCAGCAACTTGTGCTGGACGTAGATTTTCTCGGCCTGGTCACGGCTCCATGCGGTGGTCAATTTAGCCAGAGTGCCATCGGCCAGATAGCCTTCAAACTGGTCCTTGTAGAAGAAGCAGGTGGCTTCGTTGACTTCACCGAAGAACAGCCAGGCTTTGCCCTTGGCGGAGGTGGCTTTGCGCTCTTCCAGGAAGGCGCGGAAAGGGGCGATGCCGGTACCTGGGCCGACCATGATGACCGGTGTTTCTTCTTCTGGCTCTGGAAGGCGGAAGCCTTTGCCATGGTTGACGAAAACGGGGACCTTGGTCACGCCTGTTTCGATGCGCTCAGCCAGGAATGTGGAGGCGACGCCGCCACGCTCACGGCCATGGCTGGAGTACTTCACCGTAGCGACGGTGAGATGTACTTCTTCAGGATGCGCCTTCTGGCTGCTGCTGATGGAGTAAAGACGGATGTTCAGCTTTTTCAGCACGCCCATGAATTCGACCGGCTCAAACTTGGCGTCTGGATTTTCCAAAAGGAGATCAATCACGAAGCGGCCCCAGAGGTAATCCTTCAGTGCCTGCTTGGTCTCTGGAGTGGCCATGTCCGCCAGAAGGGTCTGGCCGTTGGTTTTTTCGATGATGGCCTTGATCAGCTTGTTATCCACTTCCGTGAGCAGGCTGCCTTCGGTCAAGGCCTGGCGGATCGGCACCTGGGCGGCGGCGTTTTTCGGATGCGTGACGATCTCTTCACCGGTGAAACCGAGGGCTTCCAGGGTATCCGACACAAGCTGAGGATCATTCGTCGGCTGAACCGCCAGGGAATCTCCAGGTGTGTATTCCAGTCCGCTGCCAGCGAGATCAATTTCGTAATGGCGCGTGTTCTTGGGGGCACCGGGGCCGGAGATGTCATAAGCGACCTTCACCGTGGCGATGAATGGATTTTTGACATTGTAAACGGGTTTGCCGGGCGCGGGGGTACTCATTGAAGGGTCGGGTTTAGGGATAGAAATGGGCGCGGAGACTAGACCGCTGAGAATGGTTGTCAATTCGCCCTTAGCAGGGTGCGTGCCGGAGACGCGGGCGGTTGTCGGTAATTTGCGAGAGTTGGGCGGTGGTTTGACTGTTTCTACAATTCCCCAATCAGACCTAAGAGTATCTTTTGAAACCAATGAAGTTATGTGGCTGTTGCACCAATCACCGCTTCCGCAGCGCGGCGTCCGCTGATGAGGGCTCCGTTGATGGAGGCATCTTCACACCAGTCGCCGCAGCGATAGAGACCGGGGGCCAGGACGGCAGGGAGGGGGCCTTCGCCTAACCTGAGCTGGCGGCTTTCAGGCAGGGCGTAGCGGATCTGATAGCTGCGTAGGTGGTTCCAAAGATACGCGCTTTCACCAAACCAAGCGGCCATCTGGTCGCGCACGACGCCTTCCAGTTCTTCGCTGGAAGGAGCGCCGATGATGCTGGCGGAGATGAGATGCTGTCCGTTCGGCGCATAGAGGGGGGAGATTTTTGACAGCACACAGGCGCTGTTTACAGGACCTCGACCATCGCCATCCAGGTAGATGGTGGGGGTCTCGGGTACGGGTAGATCCGTGGTGAAATAGAGGCAGGTGGTGCTACGGGCTGGAAGCAGTTTTTCACCAAAAGCGTCCGGCAGTAGGCTCGCGGCTACTTCTTCACTCACGGCAACGATGACGTGATCCGGATGAATGATTTCACCGCTGGCCAGGGTGATCTCCCCAGCGCGGACTGATGTCACGGGCGTATTCAACCGCAGGCAGCCGGGAGGCAGGGAGATGGCCATTTGGTCAGGTATGGCCTGCATGCCATGCGCCGGCAGGGCGGCACCGCCGGTGCTGAACATGGAGTATAAAAACAAGAACATGCGCGCGGAGGTGCGCAGATCCTTCTCCAAAAACACGCCGCCAAAAAAGGCGCGGAAAAAGCGGTCGATAAACTCCTCGCTGAATCCAAAATCGCGCAGGTAATCCTCAGTCTCCATCTCGGGGATGCGGCGTTCGATCTTACGCGTCGTCAGCACCTCGGTGCGTAACACGAGGGTGCGCCATTTATCCATCCAGGAGACGAAAGGATCCCGACTGTGTTTGACCGCATCACTGGGATGGTTGACGGGGTCTGAGAGACGATGAAACTTGCCTTTGTAAAAGAGGTCGGCTCCGCGATAAAACGGCCTTAGTTTCAGTCCCTCATAGTCTAGCACCCGGCGTGCTTCAGGATACGAAGGCAGCAGTACCTGAAAGCCGCGGTCCAGGGTGAATCCATCCACCACGTCTGACCGCACGCGCCCACCCACGGCATCGGCCGCTTCATAGAGGGTGAATTTAAGTCCCGCTTTAGTCAAAATGCGCGCACAGGCCAGCCCGGAAAGTCCGGCGCCAATGATGGCAATGCTGGGCTGTTGAGTGCTCATAATGAATCTGCTGCACCATGAATGCCGGATTTCTGATTGCAAGAGGCAGCGGAGCCGTCTGTGATGTTCTTGTTATGCCAGACAGACCTCGTTTGCTCATTCTCGGTGCCACAGGCCGCCTCGGCGGGACTCTGGCGGCTCATTTTGTGAGGAGTTATGAGATCTTGGCCCCAGGTCGTCAGATACTGGATCTGAACCGACCGGAATCCGTGGCGCAAGCCTTGAACGACCTGGATTTTGACTTCGCCATCAATGCCGCTGCGGTGACGAGTCCAGATGTCTGTGAAGACGATCCTGCCCTGGCCATGCGTGTGAATGCAGAATCTTCCGGTGTGGTGGCCAATGTCTGTGCCAGCCGTGGGGTACGGTTCATTCACGTGAGCACGGACTATGTGTTCGCCGGAAACGGCTGCGTTTTCCTGGATGAAAAAGCACCTGCACAACCGGTGAACGCCTATGGTCGCTCCAAGCGGGAAGGGGAAAAGGCGGTGCTAAAAGCCTGCCCGGAGGCCCTCGTCGCCCGCGTTTCCTGGCTCTTTGGTCCGCAAGGTGGAGGTGTGCCGGAAACCGCGATCCAGCGTGCGCGTGAGGGTTTGCCCCTGGGGTTTATTGAGGACAAATGGAGCGTGCCCACCAGCACGGTGGACATCGCCCGATGGCTGGAGCGTCTGCTGGTGGAACTGGCCTCCGTCTCAGGCCTGCTGCATCTGTGCAATGCGGGTGTGGCCACTTGGCGGGACTATGCGCAGGTATCCCTGGACTTGGCGCATCAACACGGGCTGGTGGGCCGTTGTCATGCCACCCATGGACTGCGTCTGCGGGATTTTCCTCAGTTCAAAGCTGCCCGTCCACCCTTCACGGTGATGAACAATGCCCGGCTGAGTTTTCTCCTGGGAGAAACACCGCGAAGCTGGCAGTCTGTGCTAGAGGAGCATATCGTATCCCTGATTGTTAAACCCAGCGCATGAGCCCTTCTCGCCGCCATTTTTTGCAACTCCTCTCCGGTCTGGCCGCTTCGCCACTGGCTGCTGCTGAAGCCGCAGGCCTGAACATCTCCGCCGCGTCCAAATACGTGGCCAGCCACAAAGGCAACGCTCTGTTCATCAAGCAGCATGGCAAGGTCATTCATGAAAGTTACTTCAATGGGGCCAAGCGTGGCGAGGCGCGGCGCATCTACAGCGGCACCAAGGGCTTCTGGGGGCTGGCTGCGATGGCTGCTGTGGAGGACGGACTAATATCTCTGGATGAAAAAGTATCCGCCACCCTGCCGTCCTGGAATGAAGGAGGTAAAAAAGACATCGTCATTGAGCAACTCCTCGACTTCAGTTGCGGCCTGGAGCGCTGCCTGCGCCTGCACCAGGACGGCCTGAAGGACCGAAATCAGATGGCCGTGGACCGACCCTTGGTCGGCACACCTGGAAGAAGTTTTATCTACGGCCCGAGTCCCTTGCAGGTGTTTCATGAGGTGCTGAAAAAGAAGCTCACCGGCAAGTGGCGCACTGAATCCCCCACACACTATTTGGAGCGCCGAGTCCTGCGTCCGCTCGGTCTGGGGTCGCAACGGTATCTGGCCGATGCCAAAGGCAATCCACTGCTGGCCGCAGGTTTTTTGATGACTCCCGCTCAATGGGCTCGCATGGGCGATCTGCTCCTGGCCAATGGCCGCCCTGTATTGAAAGCCTCCTCCATGGATGCCTTGCTGGAAGGTTCCTCAGCCAATGCTGCGTATAGCTTTGGGTTCTGGAACAACCGCGCTGCCGGGAAACCAGGCGCACGTGAGATTGATATCGAAGACCTCCTGGAAGTGGATTGGGATCGCCAAAACTGGGCCCAAGTCTGCATCGCCAAAGACGTTCCCCAAGACCTCATCGCCTGCATCGGCAGCGGCTACCAGCGGCTTTATGCCATTCCTTCCAGAGGACTGGTCATCGTCCGACAGGGAGTGAATGCATCCTATTCAGACGGCCAACTGCTGCGGACGCTGCTGGGGTGATCAGTTGCAGTCGTGCGATCCGATGGGCGTTGCGACCTTGATACAGGGAGGTTGGACTCATGAGAATCTGGCCACGGGCATTGGTGTCGATTTTGAAAGGCAGGTCTTGAAACCTTTTGTCTTCACAGAGCTGTTCCCGGGTAAACATGGATTGAGTCTAACTTAATTTTTCAATTCATCCAGGTTCGGGCTTTAGACACTCAGCCATTGATACATCATCATATGTTGATACATTGGTGGCATGGCCTCAATTCTTAAATCGCTCAGCCTCATTGCCGACCCGACGCGGGTGCGGATTTTGCTGCTGCTGAAGAAGGAGGAACTGAGTGTGGCGGAGCTTCAGGAAGTGCTGGCGCTGCCTCAGTCGAATATTTCGGCCCAGCTCGCGAAACTAAAATCCGCAGGGCTGGTCACGGACAGACGCAGTGGCAAGAACCGACTCTATCAGCTCGATGAACCCAGCAGCAAGGACAAGGCGGCGCATGAGCATTTCATCGCCCTCATGGAGGCGGCAGGCGCGGAGCTGAAGGAAGCTAAAAAGGATGACTCCGCGCTAAAGGTGGTCTTGAGAAAGCGCACGCGTTCCGCGCAGGCTTACTTCGATACTCTGGCGGGTAAATTTGGTCGCCATTACATCCCTGGCCGTTCATGGAAAGGTCTGGGTGAAACGCTCTTAAAATTGCTGCCGCCTTTGGTCATTGCTGATCTTGGTGCCGGGGAGGGCACGCTTTCCCAGCTTCTGGCTCAGCGGGCGGAAAAAGTGATCGCCGTGGATAACAGTGAAAAGATGGTGGCTTATGGAGCTGATTTGGCAGCCAAGCATGGCTTTACGAATTTGGAATATCGCCTGGGTGACATTGAGGAGCCGCCGATCTCACCAGGCACGGTGGACCTCGTCTTTCTGAGCCAAGCCCTGCATCATGCGCTAAATCCTGACCGGGCTATCCGTGCCGCATTCACGATCTTGAAGCCCGGCGGCCGCATCGTCATCCTGGACCTGCTGAAGCATCAGTTTGAAAAGGCCAGGGAACTGTATGCCGATGTCTGGCTGGGCTTTTCCGAGGCTGAACTGCACGAGATGCTCAGCAAAGCCGGCTTCCAGCAGACAGAGACCAGTCTCGTTCATCGGGAGTCTCAGAGTCCGCATTTCCAGACGATCCTAGCGCTCGCGCAAAAGGCGTAATTGAAGCGATGGCATGACCTGCCAGAGATCATCCCAGGGGTGCTTTCGTCGGTAACTTGGCTTGCCGCACAACTCGACAGCTAACCGTACGTCCGTCGGTGGCAGGCAGCGCGATGAGTCTTGCCTGAGAGGCAATGCTATGAATGCACCTGATCTCGACCCCGCCGGTTTCAAATCCCTGTCACCTGCCGATATTGAATTTCGTCGGGAGGTCATCTACTTCATTGTTTTGGACCGCTTCCATGATGGAAATCCAAACAATCTATCGGGGGACAGTAAGCTGAATGATCCGTCCCGACAGGATTGGAACAAATACTGGGGTGGGGATCTCCAGGGCGTTTTGGACAAGCTGGATTATCTGCAGGAGACCGGTGTCACGGCCATCTGGTTGACACCCCTTTTTGAGCAGGTGGAGGGGTTGGAGGATGATAAATGCCGTGCCCCCGTGCATGGTTACTGGGCCCGGGACTTCAAGCGCATCAATGCCCGTTGGCTCAATGATCCTGGCGAGGCTTCGTTGTTCCAATGCAAGGACACTCTGTTTGACCGCCTGCTGGCGGAAATCCACAAGCGTGGCATGAAGTTCGTCCTGGATATTGTCTGCAACCACAGCTCTCCGGCCACCAGTGAGGGCAAAGGCAAGCTCTACGATGACGGCAAGCTCGTCGCCGACCATGAAAATGATGTGGATCATTGGTATCACCACTATGGCGACGTGACTGACTGGGAGGATGAATGGCAAATTCAAAATCAAGAACTGGGAGGACTGGCCACTTTTAACGAAAACAACATCCGCTACCGGCGCTACATCAAGGAAGCTATCAAGCTCTGGCTGAGCCGGGGTGTCGATGCACTACGAGTGGATACGGTGAAGCACATGCCGCTGTGGTTCTGGCAGGAATTCACCACGGACATGCACACGTTTAAACCGGATGCGTTTGTGTTTGGTGAATGGATCAACAGCCATCCTGACAATGAGAAGTCTATAGAGTACGCCAATGAGGATGGCATGAACATCCTCGACTTCGGCCTGTGCCAAGCGATCCGCGATTGCCTGGGGGAGCGGAAGCGCCAAGGGTTCCTTCTGGTGCAGGAAATCCTGAGCAAGGATGGCAAATACCGGAGTGCGAGCGAGCTGGTGACCTTCATTGAGAATCACGACATGCCCCGTTTCCAGACCCTCAACCCGGACCGGGAGTCGCTCCATCTGGCCTTGGTTCTTCTGCTGACCTTGAGGGGGATACCCTGCCTCTACTATGGCTGCGAGCAGTACCTGTATTCCAACCGTGAAGGTGGAGAGGACCCTTACAACCGCCCCATGATGGAAACCTGGGGGCAAACGGAAGCCCGCCGCATCATTTCGATCTTGAGCTGCGAGAGACGGCTCAACCCATCTCTCCAGTGGGGAGGTGTGTGGCCGCAATGCGTGGAAAAAGATGTTTATGTATTCATGCGACGTTATCGTGACTCCCGGTGCCTGGTGATCCTGAACCGGGGCAAGAAAAGAAAGCTCAAGGTGACGGGATTGGCATTGCCAGATGGATCCTACCGATGCCTGCTGAGCCAGCGGGAAATACAGGTGAAGAACAGCGGTATGAAGCTCGAATTGGAATCGATGGACATGCTGGTGTTTTCGATGCGGGGCAAAACTTGTGAGAATTGTACCGTCGTGCATGTGCAAGTGGACGGCATCCCTACTGAGGCTGGCGAGCGTGTGGCCGTTGTGGGGGATTGTCCAGAACTGGGTGAATGGGACCTGGAGCACATGCAGTATCTGGAATGCGTGAACGACAACACCTGGTTTGGTGAAGTGGGGTTCGATGCATCATCCGGAAAGCCCATCGCCTACAAGTATGTGGTGTTAAAGCCTGATACCATCGACGGTGCCAAGCGTGAGAATCGCACACCGCGACGTCGTGTCTTGCCCGAAAAGGGCGCGGCCAAGTGGCGTGACCGGTGGGAACGGTAATCATTGGGGTCTGAATTCTCAGCATATTTTCATCCGCTACATCCGGGGGTGTTTTTGGGCGCGAACTCACAGGCCATGAATCTGGGAATCCTTTCCGGGTCCATCAATGGCTGGGGCCACACTCCGAATCTTCTCAATTCATTATGTCACCTGGAGTACAAATCTGTTATCACGCCTCGCATGAGCAATTCCGGCCTAGCGACCTAGTGAAATGGGTCCAGCGTGCTCAGCAGGCTGGGTTCGGGGGCTTTTTCAGCTCGGACCACTTTCATCCGTGGAGCGAGGCGCAGGGCCAAGCTGGCTTCTCGTGGTCATGGATGGGGGCGGCGCTGCAGGCCACTTCCCTTCCTGGGGCCATGATTTGCTGTCCGGGCTATCGTTATCATCCCGCTGTCGTCGCCCAGGCGGCGGCCACGCTGTGCGAAATGTATGAGGACCGCTATTGGCTGGCTATCGGCAGTGGCGAGGCCATCAACGAACGCATGACCGGCCTTCCTTGGCCTGCTAAGGACCTGCGAAATGCCCGTCTGCGGGAGTGCGCCGATGTCATCCGCGCGCTCTGGGCTGGAGAGATGGTGACGCATCGTGGCCTTGTACATGTGGAGGAAGCCAAGCTATATACTTTGCCAAAGAAGCCGCCGCTTTTAGTCGGTGCCGCCATCACTGAGAAGACCGCGGAATGGCTGGGCGGGTGGGCCGATGCGCTGCTGACCACCTCCCGTCCTCCAGACGAACTCAAAAGAATGGTGGAGGCCTTTCATCGTGGAGGAGGGGAAGGCAAACCGCTCTTTCTTAAAAGCGGCCTGTCCTATGCGGACACGAAAGAAGAGGCCCGGCTGCAAGCCCACCAGCAATGGCGCAGCGTGGCCTTTGCCCCAGATCTTCTGGCTGAGCTGCGCACCCCTGCGGAATTCGATGCCGCAGGCAAGCGTGTACGTCCAGAGGACATGGACGAAATGATCCGTATTTCAGACAGCCTCGATGAACACGCCGAGTGGATCAGCAATGATCTCGCGGCTGGGTTCACCCAGATCGTGCTGCATAACATCGGCACGAACCAGGAGGAGTTCATTGACGACTTCGGCAGCCAGGTGCTGCCGCAATTTCAATAGACTGCCCCTGAGAATTTTGACTGCTAAGCCGCTAGAGTCTCCCGCTGTGCCAGCGTGTGCGTGAAGGGACTGGATGCCGCCAAGTTATACTGGCGGATCGCAGTGGCCCAAAAAGGTGCCAGTTCGTGATCACGCGCAGACCAGAGGCGATAGTGTAGATCCGTAACCGTCTCGGTATCGTGGATCATGGCTTTGATCTCCTGGGGATTCAGGCACTGTGGGCCTTCTTTGATCAGCCGCGTGGCGAGCTGGTCCAGATAGGTCCGCGAGACGTGGATGTTCTTGCGGCGGCGCAGGAGGCTCACGTGCAGTCCGTTGACATACGGGTCTAGGCACACCTGGAGCAGGCCGTGATGCTTCTCCAGCTCAGGTGGCAAATGGATGCGGCCTTTGATCTCCAGCAGATTTTCATTCATCATCGCCAGCACTCCTGGAGGGTCCGTTTCCTCCGGTGTGGTGAAGAGGCCAAAACGAGACCCTGAACTCCGCCCCGAGACGAGGATGGCCACGGGTATGGCCAGGAAGAGGGCACCTAAGATGGGGCTGATCCAAAGCAGGAAACTGTGAGAAACGAACCAGCCGATGACTCCCCACACAATGGAGATGAGGCACACGGGCCAGAAGGTGAAAAAGACTTCCGCCCAATCCACACCGCCGTCCACTTTACGCCTTTGCGTCACCCAGCGTACGCCTTTTCCCAACACAGTATAGACGACAAACTGCGAGTGGAAAATCATCAGCACGGGTGCCATCAATGTGAAAACCACTGTATCCGCCATGCTGCTCATGAAGGTCATGAGACGCCGCTTCAACGGTTTGAAAAGACGGCCTGTGAGCACCTCATCCAGCAGGATTGTGACCTTGGGTAAAAAGATCAGCATGATGGTCACGCCTAACAAAAGTTGCTCAGCCAGGATGGACTGAGGGTTGTCATGTGGCAGACGGGTCGCCGCCAGGAATGTCGAGAAGACCAGGAAGAAGAACCACAGCAGGCTGCTGGCATAGCTGAGAATGCCATGCAGGAAATTGAGCCGGCTCATTGGATGCCAGCCTTTGGCAAACAGAAGCCAGAAGTGCTGCATGTTTCCCTGGCACCAGCGGCGGTCGCGTTTCAGCATGTCCACCAGAGTGGGCGGGCCTTCTTCATAGCTTCCACGAATGGTATTTAGAAGCCGCACCGCATAGCCTGCTTTACGCATGAGCGCTGCTTCCACAAAGTCGTGGCTCAGGATATGCCCGCCGAAGGGCTCCTTGCCAGGAAGTGCTGGCAGGGCACAGTTTTTGATGAATGGCTCCAGACGAATGATGGCATTGTGTCCCCAGAAGTTGGCCTCGCCACACTGCCAGTAGTCCAGTCCTGCCATGAAGGGCGGGCCATACAATGCCTGAGAAAATTGCATCACGCGGCCCAGCAGGGTATCCGCTCCGATCTGCTTTGGAAACGTCTGTAGGATGCCGATGCCAGGATTCTTCTCCATGATGCGCACCATGCTGGTGAGCAGTCCACCGGACATGAGGCTGTCTGCATCCAGCACTAGCATATAGCGGTAGCGCTTGCCCCATCGGCGGCAGAAGTCACTCACGTTGCCACTCTTGCGGTTGATCGGCTTGCGGCGCTTGCGGTAGAAAATGCGGCCAAAGGCATTGAGCTGACGGCAAAGCTCCAGCCAGGCTGTTTCTTCCTCGATCCACTGGCTCGTCTGGTTGGAATCGCTGAGGATGAAAAAGTCGTAATTTTTGGACTGACCCGTTTGCTCCAGGGACAGATAAATGGCACGCAGGCCTTCAAACACACGCGTCACATCTTCATTGAAGACCGGCATGATGATGGCCGTGCTCGCCGTGATATCCTCCTCCATGTCCTCCGGCTTCAAGGTGCGCCAGAGATCTAGCGGGTCTGGGTGAGGCCGGTTCATCAGCCACACACCGAAGAGCGCCGTCCAAAAGCCGACATTGAGCTGGTAATACAGAGGCACAAAAACCGCCAGCAATCCCCATTCGGACCAGCGCATGCCGTGCTCAGAGAGATACACAAACATCAGCCAGACACCCACAATGGTGCCCAGGCCGACAAATGAAAAGAAAGTGGCGCGCCGGGTACGTGCGATTCGTGGCGGCGGCATCCCGGCAGTCAGATTGATATTGGCCGTGCTGGCTCCGGTCATGCTCATCCGAGTAAAAAGTATAGGTAACCCAGCACACCGCCCACGATGCTGACCAGGATGGAATAACGAATGATGGGGTGGCGACCCAAGCGGTCAAAGGTGTCTTCAGCCACTTCGGAAACAATGCCGAGATCCATATCGCGTGGCGTCATCTTGCTGACCTGCATTCCAGGACCAGAGGTGCGCACGGCGGAACGCATGGCCTCCGTCATGTCCTTGGGCAAGTTCTCCTTATCCAGGAAAAAGTTTGGCCAGCGGGTCGGCCCGCCGCTGAGGTGAAAGCCCAATCTGCCCGCAGCTTCAAGCTGAGACTCATTCAGATGCATGTCGCTATAGATTACCCCCAGCCATTCACGCATCATCACACGAGCCTGCTCGATGCTGTGCGCCGTTGGCGTCCGGGTAGGATCTTTACGGTGCGCATCAGCCGCTCGTCGCAAAGTTTCCAGGATGAGCTGGGTGCGGCGGATTCGGTTATGCAATTGGTAGGAACGGAAATAGTCAGCAAGACGGGCATACGCCTCGTTCCACTCTTCTTCCGTGCCCGTATCGGGTGCAAATTGGATATTGACAGCTTCCATGAGGGCTCACTTGCGAGCCGCCATTAAGATGCGCAGATTTTGCCTCTAGGGAAGCAGTTTTCAAAAGCACTTTAGTTTATACCTGGGAGCCAAAGGAAATCGCCACTTTTAGGTATGAGGCTCAAAGAATACGCCTGCGCAGCCTTCCTTGCCTTGGCCGTTGCTACAGCTCCAGTGCCAACGGTCAGGTTTCGTCACGAACGGCTCCAGGCTGCCTCCTTCCAAAATGCGGAATTGTCCGCGTAGCTCGCCCCCTTCCAGTACATTCACGGATCTGGCGGCGATGCGCCCGTCCAGCGTCCCTCCCGCCTGGATGGTGATGGTTCCATCGCACGAAAAATCCCCTGTGGCGTGACCGCATACCCGCATGGCCCGCGTCTGCACAGGGTATAAAAATTCAACCTCCGCCCCTGGGGCGATGTCCAGCAGATCACAGGTCACACACTCGGCATACAGCCCTCGGTCAGAAATGACCTGCATCTGTGGGGCTCGCTCCTGCCCGTCTGTATCCACCCGTTGCAGTTTCGCTAGGCAGACTGGGCAGGTCGGTTGTGTAAAGGCACCGGTTGTGGCGATGGTGAAGAATAGATCGCTTCGCTCTGGTGGCAGTGTTTTCAATAAGGAGCATAAGGCCGCCGCATCCACTGTTTCGATCCGGTGCTCCTGCGCCGATGTAAGAGCCGTGGCCGTAAATCCGGCCGGTGCGATCAAAATGCCACGCGTGTTGCTGGCCGTGCGCACTTCCCGCGCAAAATGATTCACACTTTCAGGCGTTGCGCCCCATTCGTTCCAGCCGGAAATCTTCACCAACGCACGCTGCGGATAGGCCGTGGTGGGTTGTTCGATCATCCCAAACACCAGCGCACCGTCTGGCAAGACGCGGGAGCCCGCTAGCTCACATCCTGCATGCGCCGCAATGGCACGCACCAGTTCCGCCAGCCGCATCCAGTCCAGGCTGGCGATCAGCTCCGGCGTCCAGACTCCAGGCTCAGGAACGCCTGCTTCATCCTTCGGGGAGAAGCCGGCTTCACTCAGCGTGATGAAGGGATCGAGCATGGGCGGTAACGTTACAGAGTACGCAACAATAGCCCCGGCGGGTAGTGCTTATTTCACCACCTGCCGATGCCCGCGCTCGTTTCACAGGAAGTCCAGACCTAAATCCAGAGCACGGGCCGAGTGGGTCAATGCACCCACAGAGATGGCATTTACCCCCGTCGCTGCGACGTCCCGGATTGTCTCCAAAGTGATGCCGCCGCTGGCCTCCAGCCATAGCCGCCCGCCATTCATTTCCACGGCTTCACGCAGTTTCACCGGCCCCATGTTATCCAGCAGTAGCATGTCCACCCCTCGCAAGGTCAGAAAGCCTGCCACCTGCTCCAGATTGTCCGCTTCTAATTGGATGCGCGTGTCTGGCCGGTCCTGCTTCACCCGGTCAATGGCTGCCTGTAATTCCTCCAGGCCTCCATTAGCCGCCAGATGATTGTCTTTCACCATCACATGATCATAGAGACCCATGCGATGGTTGGTGCCGCCACCGGCTTTAACAGCGGCCTTTTCCAGCAGTCGCCATCCGGGAGTCGTCTTCCGTGTATCCCAGATTTGCACCGGGTGTGGTTTTACTGCTTCCACATACCGCCTTGCCTGTGTGGCCACCCCGGAGAGGCGTTGTAGGAAATTTAGGGCTGTGCGTTCACCTGTCAGGATTCCCCGGGAGGGACCGGATAGTTCCAGCAAGACATCTCCGGCCTCGAAAGGGCTGCCATCTTTCAGCACCACCTTGGCCTCGATCCTGGGCTCGATCTCCTGAAAAACTCTCAAAGCCACTTCCATGCCTGCCACCACACCCGGCTCGCGGGCGGCGATCCGCGCTTTTGACACGGATTCCTCAGGCACAAAATAAGTGGCCGTGACATCGCCGTTGCCCACATCTTCAGCGATGGCAGCGCGGATCAATTGTTCAGTACTTGAGTCCATAGGTGGATATTTAAAAACTCACTTCTTCGGCAGTGCGCGTGTCGCACCCACAGAGATGCCGCCGTCCACCAGCAAAAGCTGGCCCGTTACATAACGACTCTCCTCCGATGCCAGGAAAAGCAGAGGACCTTCCAGGTCATCCATTGCGCCGGGCCGTCCCAGGGGGATGCGTTCCGTCAGATACTCCACCCAGCCCGCATCTTCATACATCACCCGGTTTTGGGAAGTCTTGAACCACCCTGGTGCCAGCACATTCACGGTGATGCCGTTCTTACCCCAGTCATGCGCCAGGCTCATCGTCATCTGCTTTACCCCACCACGGCTAGCCCCATAAGGTGCCAGACCCGCATAGCCCGCCACACAGGTTACGGATCCAATGTTGATAATGCGTCCGTATCCGGCAGGAATCATGAATTGCTTCGCCACTTGCTGCGCCAGGAAAAAGGTGCCGCGCAGATTCGTGTCCACCACCAAGTTCCAGTCATCCCAGGTGATCTCCGTCGCTGGCTTGCGGACGTTGCAGCCTGCGTTGTTGACCAGGATGTCAATTTTCTCCACTTGGCCCTTCGCCGCCGCCACCGCTGCGGTGATGCTTTCGATGGATCGCACATCCAGTTCTAAAGAGAGACATTTGCGCCCCAAGTCCGTCACCTGCTTTTCCATCTCTTTAAGAGAGGCCATCGTCCGGCTGGAGATAACCAGGTCCGCGCCCGCCTTCGCCAAGGTCAGCGCGAACCGCTCCCCCAGGCCGCGTGAAGTTCCGGAAACAAACGCCGTGCGGCCCGTCAGGTCAAAAGCATGTGGTTGGCTCATAGAGAAAGACTGAAATCGTGGAAAAGGGCAGGGAAGTCAATGTCCCTCCGCTGAATCCGCTACTCACGGCGCCATCAAAGAGTGAGATGAGCCCTTCAACTGGGGTTCAAAATCAAAATCCAGATTTTGTGCGGGGACTTTGGTAAATTTGGGGTCTCAAAAAGAGCGTATTGGCTGACTGAGGCGTCCCGGCAGCCACCCAATGAACTGTAATTTCATAAGAATCGAGAAAACGGTCGAGAAAAGCTGACTCGACAGGCTTTTGTGAATAACTCACCAAGGTTCATAAGGCTAAAAATGAGCCGTACCTTCGCACAGACGAACATACTCCAAGTTAGCCCGTAGAGTATAACAAAAAGATGATCGATAGAATGCGGTATTCCGGCCGTGGGGAAGGCCTCAAAAAGCGAAAAAACCTTCAAAAAAGAGCAGAAAGGAGTTGCGGGGATCTCGGGACTGGCCATACTGCCAATCCGCCACCGAAACAGGAGCGGCTGACAAAAACGAAGCGAGCAATGAAGTTGTTCACGGAGTGGAAATCAGAAAGTGATCTTTCAGAAAACAACATCTTCAGATTGGCGAGAATGAGCGAAGCGGAAGCTGAGTGAGTTTGAGTGATTTGGAGAGACAAAAACGAAAGCTAAATTGTGCGCTGCGTGTTATGGAATGCGCAGCTTGCCTGAAAGAATGGCAAGGTCAATTTAGCTGACTTAAGGAAACTAAAGTCAGCACCAATTTTTGGAGAGTTTGATTCTGGCTCAGAACGAACGCTGGCGGCGTGGATAAGACATGCAAGTCGAACGGGATATTTCTGGT